>NZ_CP195159.1:320771-641542 GCF_051200815.1 Timonella sp. A28
AGCATGGCTGGAATGCCACGGAAAAATTCTACATATGCGGTTGCCAGCCACCGGTATAACCCAACAGATGACAACCGCATAAGTGCAAGCAAAATTCCAAGCACTAAAGCAACCGCAAAAGATGCCCCCGTGTATGTGAGCGTGTTTAAAAATGCGTGGGGGATTTGCGGAAGCAAATCAGCGGCAACCTCGACGTTGAACAGGTTCGTTGAGATTCTTTCCCAGTCAGCAACAAGTGCGATTGCTAGGGCAACGACAACCAAGACCCCGTATTGGACGACCTGTGATAGTCGCGCCCTTTGCTTGGGGCTCATTCGCTTTGTGTGCTGTTTCGTCGAGGAAGCACGTGATTCTAGAGAGGACATTAGTTACCTGCAGCGCCTACGTGTGTTGTGATGATCTCGTCGTACTTGCCAGATTCTTTAGCGTTCGTGATGGTGGTGTTGAGCGCTTCTAAGAGTTTTGTGTTGCCCTTTTTGACGCCGAAGCCGTATTGCTCGTCGGTTTGTTCCGTGAACGCAATGGTGAGGTCGTCGTTTACGTAGCTTTGCAAGACACCGATGTCTGCGATTGCTGCGTCGATTTGACCTGTTGATACGGCTTGAATGAGGGAGCCGACCTCAGGGAATTCGGTGATTTCAAGTCCTGCGTCTTGTCCAACAGTTTTTCCTGTTGAATCGATTTGGGCTCCTACCTTTTTCCCGGCGAGGTCTGCGAGTGAAGTGAGGGCGGTTCCATTTGATACGAGAACGCCTTGGTTAGCGTCAAAGTACGGTGTGGAAAAATCGAATTTTGCTTGACGCGCTGCAGTGATGGTGAGCCCTGTTGCTAAGACATCACAGTTGTTTGAGGCGAAAGCTGCGCCTGAAGCCATAGCGTCGAAGTCGTATTGAATGGCTTCGTATTCAAGTCCGAGTTCTTCAGCAGCTAGTTTAGTGAGGTCAATGTCGATACCGGTTAAGTTACCGTCTTCGTCTGTGTATTCAAACGGTTCGAATGGTGCGTTGGTGCAGATCGTTAAGGTGCCTGCTTGTACTAGTGAGTGGCCAGCGTCATCAGTTGATGGGCTATTAGATGAGCAGGCGGTTAATGTGAGTGCGCCTACGATAAGAGCCGACACGGTGCTGATCTTAGTAACGGTGGACATTGTTCCTCAATTCGGGTGAGAACTATTCATGCATCAATACAAAAACAATCATACCCATGCATAGTTATGCATTGCTATTTCGTGATGTGAGTTATGGCTCACGTTTTTGCCAATGTGTGATAATGCGTTTTGTCATTAACTTTGAGGAACAAAAGAGGGGTGGAGATACCAACAGTATCTCCACCCCAGCCTTTTCGCAGATTTACGCAGTAGGCGACGAGTCCCCATAGAGGTCATCGATAGTCTGCACAAAATCATGCAGAACCAGTGCCCGCTTCACCTTCAACGAAGGAGTCAAATACCCATTCACCTCAGTGAAATCAGTCGTCAAAACCTTGATCTTACGAATAGATTCCGCACGCGAAACAGCCTGATTCGCACGGTTAACTGCACGATCCAACGCAGCTAAAACACTCACATTTGCTGCAGCTTCAGAGACCTCCATCGCAGGCAAACCATGAGACTTTAACCAGCCCGGAAGCATCTCTTTATCCAACGTGACAAGTGCACCAATGAACGGACGCTGATCGCCGACTACGACTACCTGAGAAACAATGGGGTGCCCACGAAGACGATCTTCAAGCATTGCTGGTGCCACATTCTTGCCACCAGCGGTAACAATTATTTCCTTCTTACGGCCCGTAATCTTGACGTAACCATCCTCGTCAAGAGTTCCAATATCACCCGTATGGAACCAGCCATCCGCATCAAGAGCCTGCGCAGTCGCTTCAGGATTCCCACGGTAACCACGGAATACGTGATCACCTTTGACAAGAATTTCCCCATCAGCATCAATTTTTACCGACGTGCCAGGGAACGGCGGACCAACAGTGCCAATCTTAATAAGGTGAGGCCGGTTGACAGCAGTAGGAGCACAGGTCTCAGTTAACCCATACCCTTCCAACACTGTGACCCCAATGCCGCGGAAGAAATGTCCAAGGCGCTCACCTAGCGGAGCTCCACCAGAAATAGCGTATTCAGCGGCGCCGCCAAGAGTCGCACGAAGTTTCTTATACAGCAGGACCGACGCAAGGTTGTATTGCACCTTCAACGCAAGAGAAGCACCTTTGTCTGAATCCCATGAACGAGACGTCTGAATCGCGACCTTTGCAGCCCAACGGAACAACTTGAGCTTAAACCCAGACCCAGCCTTTTGTTCCGCCGCGTTATACACCTTCTCAAAAACGCGTGGTACAGCCAGCAAAAACGTCGGCTTGAAAGACTGCAGATCGAGGATGAGGTTCTTAGCATCAGGAGTGTGCCCAAGTACCGCGCCACCAGTAAGCGCAACAACCTGAATGAAACGAGCAAACACGTGTGCAAGCGGCATGAACAACAATGTTCGAGTTCCCGGGCCGCACACTACGCTCAAATCGTTCACACCATTACGCGTCAAATACACGAAATTCCAGTGCGTTAACTCAACACCTTTAGGCTGACCGGTTGTTCCAGACGTATAAATAACGGTAGCTAAATCGTCTGCCTGAACATTTTCCGAACGTCGTTCAATCTCGGCAAGATCAATGCGCTCACCACGTTCACGCAGTGTAGTAATCGCGTCGTCGTCAAGGACAAGAACCTCACGCAATTCAGGGAGTTCTTCACGTGCCTGAGCAACAACCGAAGCATGCCCAGAGTTCTCAACAACAATTAACTTGGCTTGCGAATCAGAGCAAATCCATTGCACCTGCGAAGAGCTGCTCGTCTCATACACGGGAACAGGCAACGCCCCAATAGCCCACGCCGCAAAATCGAGCAACGTCCACTCATAACGAGTGCGGCTCATAATTGCGATGGTGTCGCCTGCTTCAATACCAGAAGCAATAAAGCCACGAGCTACATCAAAAACTTGGTTTTGAAACTCTTGAGCAGTAACGGGAACCCAATGGCCACCTAAACCGCTTTGAATCTCAAAAAGGGTCTGATCGCCAAGTTCGGCAACACGCTTAGCGAGAAGATCATTGATCGATGACGTACGTGGCACGTCAATAAGGTTTGGTGAAGAAAACTCTTGCATGACACCCTCCTCGGGCGCGTGCCCGAAGGCAAACAGAAAATAGTCGAATCAATACATACGATTCAACACGGTGGTGCGTTTTTTGTCTCTAGGACTCTCTAGGACAAAAAGCGGTGGCACGAGAAAACCTCCTGCCACCGCTTCATTGTTAGTTGCGTGGAGCCTTAACTGGAGGCTCACCTAATTCGAAACTGCGAACAGTGATTCCACCCTGAGCGCTGAGATCAGCGTCAGCAGGAGCATCAACGATGACAACATCACCTGTAACTCGGCCAGCCGCTTTCACGTCAGCCATCGCATGGCGCACAGCATTCTGGGCAGCAACAGGAACCGCAATTTCAGCCGCAAGAATTGGGGTTTTCATGGAAACTTTATTCTCGGATTTGATTTTGCGCAGTACAGCGAGTGCGTAACCTGCCGCATCCAAATCGGTAGGGTTCGCAGTACCTGCTGCAGCGTGTAATGCAGCTGAAGTTGGCCATGGCGCAGTGTGAATTGAACCTTCACGCCACCACGACCACACTTCTTCAGTAGCAAATGGCAAGACCGGTGCAAACAGGCGAAGCAACGTGTCAAGAGCTAATGCGAGAGAGGTGCGTGCAGAAACTGCATCAGCGCCCGGCACTTCAGCACCATCCGCATATGCGCGATCTTTCACAAGTTCAAGGTAGTCGTCGCAGAATGCCCAGAAGAACGATTCAGCAAGTTCTAGCGCACGAGTGTGGTCGTACGCTTCAAGTGCGGCGGTGGCTTTATCAACTACATCAGCAAGGCCTGCAAGCATCGCGCGGTCGATTTCTGCCGTGACCAGTGCAGGATCAAGAACGATGTCGCCATCCGTTGCGAAAGACAACGCGAACTTGGATGCGTTAAGGATCTTGATCGCCAAACGACGACCAATCTTCATCTGCCCAATCTCAAACGCAGCGTCAGTTCCCAGACGAGCCGAAGCAGCCCAGTAACGAACAGCATCCGATCCGTGCTCTTCCAAAAGGCCCATTGGGGTAACAACGTTGCCTTTAGACTTCGACATTTTTTTACGGTCAGGGTCAAGAATCCACCCCGAAATAGCAGCATGCTTCCACGGCAGTGAACCATGCTCAAGGTGAGAACGCACGACAGTGGAGAACAGCCACGTACGAATAATATCTTGACCTTGTGGACGCAGATCCATTGGGAACACGCGATCGAAAAGATCAGGATTCGACAGCCAACCACCAGCGATCTGAGGAGACAGGGACGAAGTCGCCCACGTGTCCATGATGTCTGGGTCGCCAACGAAACCGCCAGCAACACCACGCTGGTCAGCAGAATAACCGGCAGGGACGTCAGTGGAAGGATCAACTGGCAGCAAAGACTCATCTGGAACGATCGGCTGATCGTATTGTGGTTCACCATCAGCATCTACTGCGTACCACACAGGGAAAGGAACACCGAAGAAGCGTTGGCGAGAAATAAGCCAGTCTCCGTTAAGTCCGCCAACCCAGTTGGAATAACGCACCTTCATGAAGTCAGGGTTGAAGTCCAGTTCTTCACCACGGGCTAACAGTTCGTCGCGTAGCGGACGCTGACCCCATTCGCGTCCACCATTGCGGATGTACCACTGGCGTGACGTGACGATTTCTAGTGGCTTGTCGCCCTTTTCGAAGAAGTTAGCTTTACGTTGAGTCGCAACTGGTTCGCCTTCAAGATCACCAGATTCACGCAAGGCATCTACGACAGCAGTGCGAGCAGAGAACGTTGTCTTGTTCGCGATGCTTTCGTAGAGTGCAATTCCGCGAGGATCTGTAATCCAGTCAGGGGTTTCAGCAATAACTCGGCCATCACGACGAATAATTGATCGTGTTGGTAGTTGAAGTTCACGCCACCACTGCACGTCGGTAAGGTCACCGAAGGTACAGCACATAGCGATTCCTGCACCCTTGTCTTTCTCAGCGGCAGGGTGTGCAAGAACAGGGACCTCAACGTTAAAGAGAGGTGAAGTAACAGTCGTGCCAAAAAGATCTTGGTAGCGCTCGTCGTCGGGGTGCGCGATGAGGGCAACACAGGCGGCGAGGAGCTCTGGACGAGTCGTCTCGATGTGTACAGCACCAGAACCGTCAGCTTTGTGGAAAGCAACTTTGTGGAAGTGCCCCGGGTAATCGCGTGCTTCAAGTTCTGCCTGAGCTACTGCTGTTTGGAAAGTGACATCCCACAGTCCTGGAGCTTCGGCTTGGTAAGCCTCTCCGCGAGTAAGGTTCCGCAAGAAAGCAGTCTGTGCGACTGCTTGAGCTTCTTTACCAATCGTTTGATAGGTGCGGTTCCAGTCAACTGACAAGCCAAGGTGACGCCACAACGCCTCAAACTGCTTTTCGTCTTCAGCGGTTAGGCGTTCGCACAACTCGACAAAGTTTTTACGAGAGATAGGCTGTTGGTCGGCTGCTTTGACAGATTTTCCTTCTGCACCTTGGAAAGGTGGCTCATACCCTTCCACGTAAGGCAGGGAAGTGTCGCAACGCACCCCGTAATAATTTTGAACGCGACGCTCAGTAGGCAAGCCGTTGTCGTCCCACCCCATAGGGTAGAAAACATTCATGCCCTGCATACGCTTATAACGCGCGACGACATCTGTGTGAGTGTAAGAAAACACGTGCCCCACGTGAAGTGACCCCGACACCGTGGGCGGTGGGGTGTCGATCGAGTAGACCTGCTCGCGGGCAGTGTCATCGTTAAAGGCGTAGGTCTTGTTCTCGTCCCACGTGGTGTTCCAAGCATCCTCAAGGCCATCCAAACTCACTTTGTCTGGCACACTACGGACCGTTGCACGAACGGGAGCAGCATCAGGACGTGAGTTGGCGGAGGAAGCTGATTCTTCAAAGGCACTCATAATCCCATATTCTTTCACATCCAATGCCGCGTTTTTACACCGTTCCATGTGGCATTCGACGTTTGCTGATAAGAATTGTTGAGAAGCTCGTCATGACATACGAAAAGAAAAATTTATGAAATTTAGTGTCTGGTCTCCAGAGGGCATAGGCGAAGTTATGCCTGGCGATAGTCTTGCCGACCTTATTCTTAACTACTGCCCGCATCTTGAAAACGGGGACATCGTATGCGTGACGTCGAAAATAGTGTCGAAAGCAGAAGGCCGACTTGTTGACGCTCATGACCGCGAAGATGCAATCACCCAAGAAACAGTGCGGATTGTTGCGCAACGATCGCGACCGAACGGGCCACCCTTGCGCATCGTGGAAAACAAGTTGGGCCTTGTGATGGCTGCCGCTGGCGTGGACGCAAGTAATGTTCCCGCAGGAAAAGTTCTTTTACTACCAGAAAACCCAGACGAAACTGCTCGTAGCATCCGTTCCAGTATTTATGAACGGACTGGCCGAAACATTGCCGTACTTATTTCAGATTCTGCGGGGCGCCCGTGGCGTGACGGCTTAACTGAAATCGCAATCGGTTGCGCCGGAATACTGCCGTTAGAGGACTATCGCGGACAGCAAGACACCTTTGGACAGCAACTAACTGTAACCGCAACAGCTTTAGCAGACGAACTTGTATGCGCGGCTGAACTGGTGAAAGGAAAAACCTCGGGGCGGCCACTGGCTGTTATTACCGGGAAAGCCGAGTGTGTGTTGCCTATAACAGTTGACGGTCCGGGCGCACGTTCTCTCGTGCGATTAGGAGAAAATGATCTGTTCTCTATGGGCACCGCTGAAGCCACAGAGTATGGCCAGCGTATGGGTAATCTGCCAAAAAGTTTCATTAAAAAAACTACATGAGTGTAGCTATCGTGAGAACTCCCCATTAAAAATGAATCCTAGAGTGGTATCTTTCATCTAATAAGTCCAAAAAATGTAAAAATGACATTTTTATAATTCGGGACAGCTAACAGCGGGGAAGGTTAAGGTGCGTGGCACTTTCTCACCGATTTAAACGAGAGTCACAAGTGATGAGAGTTTTTGTTTTAATTCTTACTTCTTTTCTTGTTGCTTCGTGTTCTGATGGGAAAATCGACGAAGTGTCACACGAAAATTTATACATTGACATGTATGAAGCAGCTAATCAGTCTCCTTTATCAGAATTTCAAAAAGCTGTTTTAGGAGATAATGAAATTTCAAAAACTGAATATGATGAAGCTCATCAAAGGTTTCTTTCTTGTGTTGAAGAAAAAGGAGGGTCTGTAGAATTAGAAGAAGTTTATGGGCGATACACCTATACTATACATAGTGATATCGATGACTATGACCAGCGTATTTTTCCAGAATGCGAACCCGGTACTGTTGCACATATTGCAGGGATCTATAATGCGCAGCTCTCTAACCCAGAGCGGAAACCTATCGAAGAGGTCATAATCGAATGTCTTTTAGAAAACAATGTTGTTTCAGATCCTTTCACTATCAACGACTTCGAATATGTGCAAAATTCATCTAGTTCAGTTTCGAAAAATAACGATATAGCAGTTTCTGAAGATGGATCTATAGATCCTATGATCGAAGAAATAACTGAAAATCCGGACTATATTTCTTGTCTTTCCAACCCCTCTTTTCATAAACTGGATTGAAGTAGTAGCAGACCTGTTCTTGATTAAACCTTGGCAAGGAAGCCAGATCGCTCAGTCGTACACATCAGGAGTTATGGAGTCATAATTGCGAAATGTTTTTCTCCTCTTGTCCATTTTTGTTCTTTCGTCGTGTTCTCTTTCAAGTCTCGAAAAAGAATCGCAAGATAATCCATACTCTGATTTTTATCAACGAGCAAAAGAAGCAAACCTATCTAGTTTCCAAAAAAGCGTTTTAGAGGATAACAAGATAACTAAATCTGAATACGATGAAGCACACCAAAGATTCTCTGACTGTGTGCGCGAACAGGGAGGGGAAGTCGAGTTAGAAGAAAGTTATGGTATATACCAATACATCACCTATAGCGATCATGATGATTATGATAATCGAATCTATCCGGTATGCGCTCCAGAGACTATAGAACATATTGCTGCGATCTATAATGATCAAACAATAAACCCGGAGCGGGTTCCGTATGATGAATTGACCGTTAAATGTTTGCTTGAAAATGATGTAGTGCGGTCTCCATTTACTACACAAGACTTAGCTTACATTAATGATCTGATTTCAATAGAAGTGATCTTTGATGAAAAAACGCAAACATATAATGACTCAGAGGAAGACGTACAAAAAAGCGTTGATCCTGTGACTCAAAAAATAGTCGATAATCCCAAATTTTCATTATGCGAATCGAACCCATCTTTTTATCTCTATGAGTAGCCGATCTAATTCAGTAAAAGCCGTAATATTTACGGCGATATGCGCAGCAACTGCTGGAGCAGCAGGTGCGTTCTTTCTCACGTTCAACGGAGAATATAAAGAAAGCCCATTAAAAACAAATAACGCAGATACTTATCCGATAGACGTTCTTCCATATGCAGATGCGCGAAAAGTTACAGTTACCCTAAAAACAGGAAGCGCGCAAAACGTTACAGTCGAAGACGACGGGTTGGTAACGCAGTTTACTTGTGCACCTGGTGGAGAATGGGAACCTTGGGAATCTCCAGTTGTCATAGATGGCAAAAAGAAAACTCTTCTTGTCTCTGAAACCCCATTTTATAGAGACCTTGTTGGCGGAGAAAAAGGTTCTGATGTTGAAGCCCTACAAGAGATGCTCATTGAACAAGGGTATGCAATAGAAAAAACAGGATACTTTGGTCAGCGAACACGAGCTGCTATGGCTCAACTAAAAACTGATAAAAAAATTCCTGAAACGAAAGGAATCGTACAAGGATCTTTCTTGCGGGCAGACTATCTGTGGGTTTCTCACCTGCCAGCAAAAATTTCAGAATGTAAAACAAGCGTCGGCAGCACTATCAGCGCAACGCAAGTAATCGCAACTTTAAAAGCAGAACCAGCATCTGCTGAAATTCCAGAAATGTCAGACCTTATTGAAGGACAACGTCGTCTTGTCTTTGATCAAGATGAAGTAATTTTTTCCAAAAATAAGGAAACAAAGAAGAAACTCTTAAACGAGATCCTCTCCTTCTCCGCAGTGCAGCAGGCAGTACACATGCATGCTGAAGCGGGGGACGAATCAAAACCACTAACAGTTGAGGCAACATACGAACTAGTAACACCAAAAGATGTTGCACCTGTGCCGCCCATGGCGATAGGGGCTCTTCAAAATGGGCAAGGGTGTGTGAGTGACGGAACACAAACGTATCCTGTGAGTGTCCTTGCCTCAACGCTAGGGCTCACCTACGTGGAATTCACGGATGCTCTTCAGCCCACAAGCATATTGCTAAGAGCGCCGCAGGACATTCGATGCAATTAAGGATAGAAAGCCTTACGCATAGTTTTCCTAACCAACCGAAACTCTTCCATAATCTTAACTACGAATTCAATGCCGGAGAGTTGAACGGGCTAGTTGGCCCGTCAGGGTCAGGTAAAAGCACACTTATGGCAATTTTAAGTGGCATGCGTAAACCACAGTCAGGAACCGTGACTCAAAAAAATATTCGTCAGATCGGTTGGATTCCACAAAACCCGATTGGGGTTCCTCGACGAACCGCATTAGACCATGTTGTATTTCCTCAATTATTGCAAAAAGTGGAGCGCGGTAAAGCTGAACAAATTGGTCACGAATTACTGAAAAAATTTGATTTAAGTAATGTTTCAGGTCGAGAGTTTCGGCACCTATCCGGTGGTGAAGCGCAGCGACTATGTTTTGCACGAGCAGCCGCCACCGAGTTCGACGTCTTACTCGTTGATGAGCCAACGGCGCAACTTGATCCGACAACAGCACAAACTGTTAGAAAAGTTATACGGGAATTAATCTCTCCGCATAGAATCGTTGTTCTTGCAACACACGATTCGATATTACGAGAACAATGTGATGGTTTGCTAGATCTAGGTGCACAACAATGAAGTTGAAACACGTATGGAGTGAAAGTTGGCGCAACCTTGTTACCGGTACGTCTAGAGCATTAATTGGTTTGATCTGTCTTGCTGTTTTAACGACAACGAGTATGTTTTTGCACGGATCACAAGCCAAGAAAATTTTTGATGATCAAACTGCGTTTGTTCAATCTGGTGCTGCAACTGTCGTCGTTACGCAGACAGGAAACATTGATGCTAAGCGGTGTGCAGCTTTAGGGCACTTGCAAGGTGTGCAAGGTTCTGTCGCTTTACGTTCTGTTCCCGAACGATTTAAGCTCGACACTTTGCCCAACACGACACCTGCTTTACACGAATACAATGGTCAACCATTAAAACTTTTTGGAGGAACAGGAACTGATGTAGGGAATGGGGTTTTATTATCGAGTCTCCTTGCTAACCAAATTTATGCAGAAGTAAACGACGAAGTTTCTGTTGCTGCACAAAAAACAAAAATTACTGGAATATTCAGATATCCAGATGATGGAAGGGACACCTCTCTATCGTCGACAGCGTTAACACCAGTCCCCGCAGAAGGCACATTTAATCAATGCTTGTATACTGTGTGGCCTTCGAATCATCTGCTAGAAAGCCTTGCACAGACGGTAATAATTTCAGCGAACACTGAAGACCAGCCAGAATTTGGCGTACTAAACTCAAGTTTAGGGCCTTCAAAAAGCACCGAAAAACTTTTGCATTCTAGAGATTCAATTTATTTCATTTACGGTGCCGCTATTTTCGCTGGAGTCCTTGGATTTTTGTTATTACGATCAAGAAAAATAGAATTTTCTGTCGCTCAACATCTAGGCCAAAGTCGTTTAAATCAATTAGTGCAGATCGTTATAGAATCCGCTTTATGGATTATTCCAGGAAGTGTTGCTGGTATCGTAATAACACTTATCTCTGTTAACAAAAATGTTACTACTGAGGAAACGACATTTTTAATAACAGAAACTCTTATTCATGGGCCTGCCATTGCGTTGTGTGCTTTATTTGGGGTTTTGGTCGCAGCTGGAACATTCTCGGCGATGAAGATGCAAGCATGGTCAAAAGACCGCTAAAAACTATCTAAAAAATAATGAGGGGTTTACCCGTGCGTGGATGAGAAATAATAGTTGAATCCACACCATAAACCGTACGAATAAGTTCTTCCGTGAGCACCGTGTTCGGGGGGCCGCATGCAACAATGCGGCCGGTGCTCATGACTATGACGCTATCGCAAAAAGAAGCCGCTAAGTTAAGGTCGTGCAGCGCTGTAAGTATGGTGGTTCCCTTGTGTGTGAGTTCCCGCAAGAGCCCCAAAATTGATAGTTGTGCAGCAATGTCTAAATGATTGGTCGGCTCATCAACAACAAGAATGTCAGTGTGCTGTGCGAGCGCCTTTGCGATAAGTACACGCTGCTGTTCTCCACCAGAGAGTGTTCCAAACTCTCGTTGCGCAACACTGTGCATACCGACTCGTTGTAAACATTCGTATGCGATGTGTGCATCGTCGTCGTGTTGCCCAGAGAAAAGCGATCGGTGAGGGAGCCTACCTAACAGCACTACGTCTAATACGGTTAATGACCTGTCGGCAGTAGCTGACTGTTCTACGTAGGCTAGTGTGCGCGCTTTACTTCGTGACGATGCAGCCAACCAATCCTTGTCTGCTACGTCCAGAAAACCGCTAGTTGGTGCGCGTACCCCGGCAACAATTCGTAAGAGCGACGACTTGCCTGAACCATTTGGGCCAAGTAAAGCAACGATCTGACCGTCTTGAACCTGACCTGTAACGCTTGCAAGGATAGTTGCGGCGTTTACGTTCCATGTAATGTCGCGAAAATCTATAACGCTTTCGCCAGCAGTGGTTCCAGACGAATCCTGTGATAAAGCGGTCTCTGCGTTGTTCTTATCGTGTTCTCGTGTGGGTGGGGTGCTCGTCATGAATGTGCTCCTCTGGTTTTCCACAAAATCACACCGAAAAGAGGAGCACCAATAAGTGCAGTAACAATACCTACCGGGATTTCCCGCGGTTCGAAAATAGTGCGGGCTAAAACATCAGCCCATATTAAAAATATGGCGCCCACACATGCTGAAACCGGAAGCAAAAATCTGTGGCTTGTTCCGGTAACCATGCGCACCACATGAGGGATGATCAATCCAACGAAACCGATAGCACCAGAAACCGACACCAGAGCGCCAGTGAGTAGAGCAACAGCAATGAGTAGAAGCCACCGCCACCGTACAGGATGCACACCTAATGCGTGGGCTGAATCGTCGCCAAAAGTAAAAGCATCAAGGACGTTTCCGGTGAAGCATAAAGGAACACCAAAAAGTATGACCGCAATCCCGGCAATGAGAACGTTATGCCACGTTGTGGAGCCTAAAGACCCCATGAGCCACGACAACACTTCACGATACGAATCGCCGTCAGCTGACCAAAAAATGATGAACGACGTAGCAGCAGCCGCTAATTGACTTACCGCCAACCCCGCTAAAACCATGCGTGTAGGTGTGAGCTGCCCAAGCAATCCTGCTAAAAATAAAACTCCAACCAACGCTGCAACCGCGCCAAAAAAAGCTGCAAACGGCAAAAATACGCTTACGTTCAACACAATCACAGAGACAGCACCCAGCGAAGCTCCCGACGACAGGCCCAACACGTACGGGTCAGCCAGCGGATTGCGGGTAAGCGTTTGCATGACGACACCACACACGGCTAAGCCAGCACCAACACAAGCAGCAACAAGCACACGAGGGAACCGCAACTGCCATACGACAGCATCACGTAAAGGCGGCAGCGGATCCATATCAAAAAGCGAAGCAACACCTACATGCTGTGCAAAAGAAACCCACACCTGATAAGGGGAAATATGGGCAGGACCAAATGTGACAGCAACAGCAACTGACCCGATCAGGCATAACCCAAGCAGCAGCAACACTGCAAAACGGCTCAGTTTCCTCACACGCGGCACATGGGCGGTTGTATCAGGGGCGAAAGAAATGTTAGCCGACACAACAACTCACTGATCAACACGTAACTGTGCAAGTTGTTCAGATAGATCGGTTGCAGCGGACACCGTTCGCACTCCAGCTTCAGTGGCAGCGAACGGCACAACAATGTAGTTTCCCTGCTTAACGGCAGTTAGTTGCGCTGTGGCCGGGTTACTTTCAAGCACACCAATTTTCTTATCCGTATTACCCCACGCAGAATCCACCAAAATGATGACGTCAGGGTCAGCCTCAACAACCTTCTCCCACGAGAATGGACCCCACGTGTCGTCGATGCCACTAGCAATATTTGTGACCCCAATAGTGTCCATAATGAGTTGGGCTGAGCCTTTCGAACCCCCAACAAAAGGTGTGTCAGAACCTGAGGAATACCACAACGCAGAAAGCCCACGATCATCAGATCGCACGGACTCTAACTGCTGTTTTTGCTTGTCGACGAGTTGTTCAGCCTGATCGTGCACATTGAAGATGCGCCCCACTAACTCGATTTCAGCAAAAACATCAGCAAAAGTTAGGGGATCTGGCTGATACTCGTCATCTTTACACGCGCTAGGGGAAACTACCGTGTGCACGCCGAGGCTCTCCAATAAAGAACGCTCACCCATGCCTTCAACAGAAAAGTTTGATTCCCAACCGGCATACACAAGATCAGGTTCGCGCTGTAGTACTGCTTCGCTTCCTGCAAGCTTTTCCGACAATGGCTGGGTGACGGCAGTACTCGTCGCGCCCGGCATAGCGGATAGCCACGACGGTAAAGGCCCATCTTGATATGACGTTCCAACAATGGTGTCACCTACACCAAGAGCCAGCATCATCTCAGTCGTCGATGATTTTGCAGTAACAACACGCTTCGGCGCGGCAGCAAACGTTGTTTCTACACCGCACGTATGTATCGTCAACGGGTAGGCTGTTACCTCGCTAGTTGCTCCAGCCGTTGCCGGCGGAGTATCGGCCGAAGAATCATCTGTAGATGAAGCACATCCACTTATCGTCGCAAGGAACACGACACTGAGCGCGCCTGCACGCATACGTGTAACACGCTTCACCTTAACCGCGCAGTTCTTGGTCTCGTGCAACCGTAGCAGCTACTGCCTCTGCAACAGTCGCTAAAAACGCGTTGCTTTCCAGTGAAAGAAGCCCCGCAACAGTGGTTCCACCAGGGGAACAAACCTGATCGATAAGATCCCACGGAGACGACTCAGACGACTTCACTAGTGCAGCACTACCAAGCACTGCCTGCGCTGCAATACGGGTAGCTTCTGGTTTAGGCATACCGGCAGCCACGGCCCCGCGGGCAAGAGCATCAATGAAAAGAAACGCAAAGGCAGGGGAACTGCCCGCAATGGCAGTAAAAGCAGAAAACTGTGACTCGGGGATAGTCACAACCTCGCCAATAGATTCGAACGCAGTAACAACAGATGCGACATCAGTTTTTGTGGCATGTTCGTTCGCGCAGACGGCACTCATGCCCTGCCCGATCCGCGAGTTAACGTTCGGCATGACACGTGCAATACGAGTATGCGCGCCGAGTAACTCAGCAAGGTCAGCAAGCGATAGTCCGGCAGCAATAGACACAACCAAAGGTTCATTTGCTGCGATATCGTCGTAAATTTCAGCGGAAACTTCTGCAAATTTTTGCGGCTTCACTGCGAGTATGAGCAGATCAGACTCTGCCGCAACCTGCGCATTCGAATCAAGAGCACGCACCCCGGTGCGTGCCGCAAACGCCTCACGTCGTGTTGCTGTTGCAGACGACACCACAATGTCATGAGGAGCAACCAGCCCACCATCAATGAGTCCAGCGATAATCGCACTAGCCATATTGCCGATACCAATGAAACCTACTGTGGCCATTGTTCTACTCCTTGCTTGAGGGCTAAAGACGTGGACATTCACTTCAACATTACCGTCGTTAGTGCAGATACATGAGGTTGAAAGGCACACGACGTAACAGTGACTCACATCTCGGACGCTCACATCCACACCTGTCGTAAAAACCGGCATAATGTGTGTATGACGTGCCAGCACCTCACCGACGTGAACACAGGGAATCGAGCTTTTCGCTCTTCGCCTGATCACTGTGCTGCACAACTCATCATGTTGTTGCTGTTGATCCGTACCGGTTCACTGACCCAACCGCGTAACACATCAACACCAGCGTTCTCTTCAACAGAACATCGGCATTCATATATGCCTTAACGTTCACTGCGCATACGTGTTGTGGGTTTTCGTGGTTACCCCAACAACACTTGAGAGTTTAAACATGTCCACGATTGCTACCGCACAGCTTGCCCCCACACGCCCGTTGAACAACACTGCGGATGTTCGCTTTTCCCCGCAACCCAGCACAGAATTTCACGCCATTGCCCAACAACTTACGGCAGGCCCACAAACCCTCGAATATTTTGTTGCGTACAGCATTGAGCGCTACAGCCGTGACAAAACGCACCCAAATGTGCGGCAACAATAAAAATTAAAGAACCAGTTCACAACTTTCCGTCATATGCAAAGCCGCACGGATGTGACACCGCCTCAAACGCACACTAAGATGGAACAGATTTTGGTGTTGACCCGGCAATCACCGGCGAGCCTTCGGAAGAACAGGCTACGTCACGCGGCACGGTAACCGTAAGGTCCGTGTGCGTATCGCACATAGGTACGTGACGCACGCGAAGCACAGCCCCAGTAGAACCGAACGGGTAGGCCCGTCATAGCCGTTAAGAAGAGGTTGAAGGAAGACGAGCGGCAATCCCCGGTCAACGGGGATAGTCCACTTCCAACAACAAGCGGGGTGGTACCGCGGCCCAACGCACATGCGTCTGGTGTTCGTCCCTGCGCAGCCGAACCGTTGGTCCACCCAGGAGCTTAGCGAGATGAGTCTCGACCCACAGAACTCGTACCCTCTGCACCGCGCTACCCGTGGCGTGCAGGCATCTCCACACCTTCCATCGCTTGAGGAAGAAGTCCTCGCGTATTGGAAGGAAGATGACACCTTCCAAGCCTCCATTGACCAGCGTGAAGCTGGAGAAAAAGGCTCAAACGAATTCGTTTTTTATGATGGCCCTCCATTCGCAAATGGACTGCCACACTATGGACACCTCCTCACCGGGTACGCGAAAGACGTTGTGCCACGCTTCGAAACAATGCGTGGCCGACGAGTCGAGCGACGATTCGGTTGGGACACGCACGGTCTGCCCGCAGAACTAGAAGCAGAACGCGTCCTGAACATCACCGACAAATCCCAAATCGAAGAAATGGGCATCGGTGTCTTTAACGAAGCGTGCCGCACCTCCGTGCTGAAATACACCAAAGAGTGGGAAACATATGTCACCCGCCAAGCACGCTGGGTGGACTTCGACAACGACTACAAAACACTCGATGTCACCTACATGGAGTCGGTGATCTGGGCGTTCAAACGCCTCTACGACAAAGGGCTAGCGTACGAAGGGCACCGCGTACTTCCATACTGCTGGAACGACGAAACCCCGCTGTCAAACCACGAACTTCGTATGGACGACGAGGTGTACCAGTCACGTCAAGACCCGGCATTAACTGTCGGACTCAGACTGGAAACCGGTGAACTCGCACTCATCTGGACCACCACCCCATGGACGCTGCCGTCAAACCTTGCAATCGCAGTAGGGCCAGACGTTGAGTACGTCGTCGTGGAACCAAGCAGCGACTCCGTATTTGCTGGAGAAAAAGTGTTGCTCGGCGCAACACGCGTAGGCGCATACGCGAAAGAGCTTGGTGAAAACCCACTCGTTGTTGCCACACTTAAAGGCAGCGAACTTGCGGGACGTCGATACACTCCAGCCTTCGACTATTTCGCAAACGACCCAGAAAACTCTGCCGCCCACCAAATCATCACCGCTGATTTTGTGACCACCGAAGACGGTACTGGGCTCGTTCACATGGCCCCAGCCTTCGGTGAAGACGACATGATCGCCTGCGAAGAAGTCGGAATAAAGCCAGTCGTACCAGTAGACGACAAGGGAGAGTTCAACTCTCTGGTTCCTGACTATCACGGTCAGCAAGTTTTCGACGCAAACCCGAACGTCATCCGCGACCTCAAAGACGGCACCGGACCACTAGCGCGCGTAACCGAAACGCAACGCGCCAAGGTACTCCGACACGAAACCTACCAGCACTCATACCCACACTGCTGGCGTTGCCGCCAACCGTTGATCTACAAGGCAGTCTCCTCATGGTTTGTACGCGTTACAGACTTCCGCGAGCGCATGGTAGAACTCAACGAAGACATCACGTGGGTGCCAGAGCACATTAAGCACGGACAGTTTGGTAAATGGTTGTCTGGTGCGCGTGACTGGTCAATCTCGCGTAACCGCTACTTTGGTACACCGATTCCGGTGTGGGTGTCAGATAACCCTGACTATCCACGCATGGACGTGTATGGTTCGTTGGCTGAATTGGAAGCCGACTTTGGTCGTCTTCCAGTGAACGATAAGGGCGAACCAGATTTGCACCGGCCATACATTGATGACCTTGTGCGACCAAACCCAGACGACCCTACTGGCGCGTCGATGATGCGTCGTATCCCAGATGTGCTTGACGTGTGGTTTGATTCTGGGTCTATGCCGTTCGCTCAAGTGCACTATCCATTCGAGAACGCGGACTGGTTTGAAAACCATTACCCAGGCGATTTCATTGTCGAGTACATTGGTCAAACGCGTGGCTGGTTCTACCTGTTGCACGTGTTGGCGACTGCTTTGTTTGATCGTCCGGCGTTCCGTACTGCGGTTTCGCATGGAATTGTTTTAGGTTCTGACGGCCGGAAGATGTCGAAGTCGTTGCGGAACTACCCTGATGTGACTGAGGTGTTGCATCGTGATGGTTCGGATGCGATGCGTTGGTTCTTGATGGCGAGCCCAATTTTGCGTGGCGGTAACTTGATCGTCACGGAAGACGGTATTCGTGATGCGGTACGTCAGGTTCTGCTTCCAGTGTGGTCAACCTATTACTTCTTTACGTTGTATGCGGGAGCCGCTAATGAGGGCGATGGGTATGTTGCTCGTCTTGTTGAGCCGCATGAGGTTGCTTCGCTGCCGGACTTGGATCAGTATCTTCTGGCGCGTACCCGTACGTTGGTTGCTGACTTGACTGCGCACCTTGACGCGTATGACATTGCGACGGCGTGTGAGTCTGTTCGTGAATATCTTGACGCGTTAACGAACTGGTATGTGCGTACGCAACGGGATCGTTTCTGGGAAGAAGACCACAATGCGTTTAACACGTTGTATACGGCGTTGGAGACCCTCACGCGTGTGATGGCGCCGCTTGCACCGCTCCTGACTGAAGAGGTGTGGCGTGGTTTGACTGGTGGGCGTTCCGTGCATTTGACTGATTGGCCAACTCTTGATGGCGAATACGGTCAGATTCTTGTGGAAAACGATGCACTTGTCGCGACGATGGAGCAAGTTCGTCAAGCAGTGTCGTTGGGCTTGTCCTTGCGTAAAGCGCACAAGCAGCGTGTGCGTCAGCCACTAGCGTCGTTGTCTGTTGTGGTTCCAGATCAAGAATTATTGGCGCCATACGTTGACATTTTGAAGAGCGAACTCAATGTGAAAGACATTGAGTTGCAGCCTCTTACCCCAGAAGCAACGGAACAGTACGGTATTAGCCAAAGCTTGTCTGTGAATGCGCGTGCGGCAGGTCCGCGTCTTGGACGTGGCGTGCAGCATGTCATTAAAGCGGTTAAGGCAGGGCAGTGGACGCTCACTGATGGTGTGGTTGTTGTGCACACTCAAGAGGGCGATGTTGATCTTGTTGAGGGTGAATACGAGTTGACGACAGTGGTCGCCGGAGATCAAGAATCTTCGCGTGCTGCTGCTGTTCTTCCTGATGGCGGTTTTGTGGTGCTGAGCCTTGAGCTGACACCGCAACTCCTCGCAGAAGGATATGCGCGCGACCTTATCCGTGACATCCAAGAAGCACGAAAAGCTGAAGGGCTGAATGTCGCAGACCGTATTGTTTTGACGGTTGGTATTCCAGAAGAACATGTTGCCGCAGTTGAAGCGAACCGCGACCTTATCGCTGGGGAAACACTTGCGGTGTCGTTGACAATCAATGCGCACAGCGAACGCGACATTACCGTAGTAAAGGCGTCCGCGTGAGCGCGCGGAAAACACCGCAGTCCTCGCAGCCGAGCCCAGAATCTGTGGCTCGGCTGCGGGAGATCTACGGTGCCATCATGGCGCGTAACCCTGAGCACGATTTTGATCCGTCACTTGATCGTGTGCGCGACGTGTGCGACCTGCTGGGGAACCCACAAAACGCATACAAGTCAGTGCACATCACCGGCACGAACGGCAAAACGTCAACCGCTCGTATGATCGAGTCTCTGGTTATGGAATACGGGTTGCGTACCGGTAGGTTCACCAGCCCGCACTTGACCTCAGTGACCGAACGTATCGCAATAGATGGCGAACCAATCTCTGTTGACGATTTCATCGCAACATACGACGACGTGCTGCCATACATCCTTATGGTTGACGACAAGTCCGTTGCTGCCGGTGGGCCACGACTGAGTTTCTTTGAAGTGCTCACAGTCATGGCGTTCGCTGCTTTCGCAGACGCACCCGTCGAC
Source organism: Timonella sp. A28 (assembly GCF_051200815.1). Taxonomy (GTDB): domain Bacteria; phylum Actinomycetota; class Actinomycetes; order Actinomycetales; family Cellulomonadaceae; genus Timonella. The sequence goes on from NZ_CP195159.1 coordinate 340,457, forward strand.
GTTGCAATCATTGAAGTCGGTATGGGCGGAACATGGGATTCCACCAACGTTGTGAACGGTGATGTTGCGGTTATCGCCCCAATCTCGTTAGACCACCAACAATGGTTAGGCGACACACTCCGCGATATTGCGATAGAGAAGTCAGGGATCATCAAAGAAGGCGCAACCGTTATAGTTGCGCAGCAAGAAGATTCCGCTCTTGAACCAATCCACGATGCGGTTGCACAACATGGCGCACACCTCATCAAAGAAGGCGACGACTCCAACGTTGTGGCACGCACCGTAGCGGTCGGCGGCCAGCTCCTCACCATTTCAACGGTCGGTGGAACATACCAAGACATCTACCTGCCGTTGTTTGGTGAGCACCAAGCACACAACGCTTTGCTGGCGTTAAACGCAGTCGAAGCGTTGATTGCTGGCGGTGGAGTACTTGAAGGAAACATTGTCGAAGCAGGTTTCGGTAAAACCACTTCTCCAGGACGACTCGAACTTGTTCGATCCAGCCCGACCGTTGTCGTTGACGCCGCACACAACCCGGCCGGCGCACAAGCTTTAGTGGACGCTTTAGAAGAGTCGTTCAACTTTGAACGCCTCATCGGTGTGATCGGCGTTTTGGGTGATAAAGATGCCGAATCGCTCTTAGCAATACTTGAACCTGTCCTAGCCGAAGTCGTTATTACACAGTCAACATCTGTGCGCTCGCAGGACCCTGAAGATTTAGCGGAACTTGCCCGTGAAATCTTTGGTGAAGATCGCGTTCATGTCGCTGAGCGGTTAGATGAAGCGATCGATATTGCTGGCGGACGTGCCGAGTACTTTGACACGATTGGTGTCGGAACAGGCACTGGTGTGTTGATTACTGGTTCTGTCATTCTTGCAGCCGAAGCCCGTATTTTGTTGGGTAAATCGTAGAAAAACTGGTGTAGCCCATAGCTGCGTGCAACTTTTCTCAGTTTGCACGCAACTATGGGCTTTTTTTAAAACAAAGTGTTTGAATGTAAGTACGGTTTAACCGCAGGTTCCCCTTCGCCGCCGACGACGAGGTCGGCGTATAAGAAAGGCACGCTATGAAGAAGTTGATTAACTCCCCGGACGACGTGTTGTTGCAAACCGTTCAGGGTTTCACTTTGGCACACGAGGACATTGTGCAAGCGCACTATGATCCGGTGTTTATTTCACGTTCAACCCCCACACCTGCTGGAAAAGTTGCTTTAGTTTCAGGTGGAGGTTCCGGCCACGAGCCATTGCATGGCGGTTTTGTTGGAGACGGCATGCTTGATGCGGCCGTACCGGGAGCGATGTTTACCTCTCCTACTCCAGATCAAATTGAGGCTGCAATTAAGCATGCTGATGCGGGTGCTGGTGTGTTGAACATCGTCAAGAATTATACGGGCGATGTCATGAACTTTGAGATGGCTGTTGAACTCGCAGAGGTTGACGGTATCGAGGTCACGTCGGTTGTTGTTAATGACGACGTCGCCGTTGAAGACTCTACGTGGACTGCCGGACGCAGAGGCGTTGCAGGAACTGTACTGGTAGAGAAAATCGCAGGTGCTGCTGCGCAACGAGGCGACAACCTGAGCGAAGTAACACGTATTGCGCAAAAAGTGAACGATAACGTTCGTTCCATGGGTGTCGCGTTGAGTGCATGCACAGTGCCTCATGCGGGGGAGCCCAGCTTTGACCTAGCCGACGACGAAATCGAGATCGGAATCGGTATTCACGGTGAGCCTGGTCGTGAACGTGTCAAGCACACGGATGCTGACACCATTACAAGTCTGCTGTTGACGGCTGTTCTTGACGACATGCATGTTGCTGAGGGCGAAAAAGTGCTGCTTTTTGTTAATGGCATGGGCGGCACACCAGCTTCAGAGTTGTACATTGTGTATCGTCAGGCTCGGGCCTTACTAGAAGGCCGTGGCGTGAGCGTACAACGTTCGCTTGTGGGTAACTATGTCACATCTCTTGAAATGCAGGGTGCATCAGTTACTGTTCTGCGGCTCGACGAGGAACTTGTCGAATTGTGGGATGCCCCAGTCCACACAGCAGCCTTGCGCTGGTAGTGCAGGCGACAGGCATAAAATAGCAAGTCCAATGGCCATAGACCTTGGCGCCTATGGCCATTGGTGGGTTTCGTGAGTTTTGTCTTTCCAACGGTGAGGAGACACCTATGACTGCAGATATTCAATGGGCAATCGCGTGGATGAAAGACGTGGCGGCACAAGTATCTGAACGAAAAAATGAATTAACCACGTTAGATCGTGTCATCGGCGATGGCGATCATGGCGAGAACATGAACCGTGGTTTTGAAGCCGTCGTGACGAAACTAGATGACCCTGCTTTCGCACCGAACGTTATCGGTGATGTGTTAAAAGTTGTGGCTACGACACTTATGTCCACGGTTGGTGGCGCTTCAGGTCCTTTATACGGGACGGCTTTTCTTCGTGCCTCAAAAGTTGCTGATGCGCCTGTGCTGACGGAAGCTGCCGCAGTTGGAATGCTTGAAGCAGCGTTAGAAGGCGTTCAGGCGCGCGGTAAGGCACAACCCGGCGAAAAGACGATGGTTGACGCATGGTTTGCGGCAGTGCAAGCAGCCCAACAAAGCCACAGTGAAGGTGGCAGCGTTGACGCGATTGTGCGTGCGGCAGGACAAGCAGCCGTACAAGGCGCTGAACAGACGACCCCGTTGAAAGCAACAAAAGGTCGGGCAAGTTATCTTGGCGATCGGTCGATAGGACATAAGGACCCAGGAGCAACATCTACTGCACTTATTCTTGAAAGTGCAGCACGAAAACTCGCATAGGAGGCATACATGGGATCGTTAGTTTCCCTCGTTTTGGTTTCGCACTCACAGTCGTTAGCTGAGGGCGCAAAGGAACTGGCCTCACAGATGGCGCCAGAAGTAACCATTGAGATAGCTGGTGGGTTGGAAGACGGCTCGATTGGTACGTCCTTCGACCGAATCAGTGCAGCAATTGAAGAAGCTGCAGGGTTTTCTGAATCTGATTCTGAACAAGATTTACATGACGTCGTTGTCATTTGTGATCTTGGTTCAGCGATCTTGAGTACGGAAAGTGTGTTGGAGTTCCTGCCAGAGGAACTCGTCGGCCATGTGACTATGGCCGATGCCCCGTTCGTTGAAGGATCAATTGCTGCCGCGGTTGAAGCCTCATCAGGGGCTTCCGCACAAGCAGTGTTGCGTGTAGCAAATAACTCAGCGTTAAGTTTCGCTGCAGTTGCTGAACAGGGGACTTCGTCAGCAGAAGTTGATGTAGTAGCTTCTGATTCGGACGCGCTCGAGAAGACTGTCGTCATTCGTAATCAGTTAGGTTTACATGCGCGTCCAGCAGCGGTGCTGGCACGTTTAATTGCTGATTTTGACGCTGTTGTTACATTGAATGATGCTCAAGGTGATTCAGTTATTGAAATCATGAAGCTGGGTATAACAGGTGGGCAAGAACTCGTAGTAAAAGCCACCGGAAATCAAGCAGCTCAGGCATTAGAAGCTGTTATCGCAGCTGTCGAAGAAGGATTCGGCGAGCTGTAAGAAGGCGGGTATTCTGGTTCAGTGAACGCACCATCCACTGAACCAGAACCACGTCGCATCGTCGCTAAAAAGAGCGCCCGAATGCAATTCTTGAGCACAACGCTCGTACTTGAAGCATTCGTAGTGTTATTTGCGACGGTTGTAGCAGTGAAGTTCGTGCAAATCGAATACATTCGAACCGACGTCAGTATCACCACCGTATGGATTATTGGTGGAGTGCTAGCTTTATTCTTGCTGGTCGCATCACGAATGCAAAAGAATCCGTACGGTATTTATTTTGGTGCCGTGTTACAGGTTCCTTTCGCCGCATTAGGTTTCTTCGTTGACATGATGTTCTTTGTTGCAGCGGTTTTTGTAGCCCTGTGGATCGCTTCGTGGTGGCTAGGCCGAAAAATCGACACAGAACGTGCCGAATATGATCGTCTACATCCAGATGAAGCACCTAATATGTAATGTCGTCAGCAAGAACACGGTAAAGTGTCCGTCATGTCACACATTGAACGTACCTTAATTCTCGTCAAACCAGATGGTGTCGCCCGCGGACTCGCTGGAGAGGTACTACGTCGTGTTGAAGCAAAAGGCTACACACTCGCGGGGGCGGAATTACTCGTCCCGAGCGAAGAATTACTTGCGCAGCATTATGCAGAACACGTCGGCAAACCTTTTTATGCGCCACTTGTTGAATTCATGTCGTCCGGGCCAGTCTTAGCAATAGTGGCCCAAGGCGAACGCGTCATCGAAGGCTTCCGCGTATTAGCTGGAGAAACCGACCCAACAACCGCCGCACCAGGAACTATCCGTGGAGACTTTGGCCGCGACTGGGGCGCGAAAGTTATCCAAAACATTGTTCACGGCTCTGACTCACCACAGTCAGCAGAACGTGAAATCGCGTTGTGGTTCCCTCAACTGTAACTACATCACACCTCAAAAACACGCATAATAAGGCGGGCTACAGGAAGGTAGCCTGCCTTATTATGTGACGATAACGAACACGACGTCACAAGAGACGATAGGCTGCAAACGTGTATCTCAAAACCCTGACATTGCGCGGGTTCAAATCCTTTGCTTCTGCAACCCGATTCGAATTTGAACCAGGGATTACATGTGTTGTTGGCCCTAACGGTTCAGGAAAATCCAACGTCGTGGACGCACTGTCATGGGTGATGGGAGAACAAGGCGCTAAAACCTTACGTGGCGGAAAAATGGAAGATGTCATTTTTGCCGGTACTTTAGGACGCGCACCACTAGGTCGAGCCGAAGTTTCATTGACGATCGATAACAGCGATGGGGCGTTACCTATCGACTATCAAGAAGTGACCATCACTCGCACCCTGTTTCGCAATGGCGGCTCCGAATACGCGATAAATGGTGCCGCATGCCGTCTACTGGATATCCAAGATCTGCTGTCAGACTCAGGCTTAGGCCGAGAAATGCACGTCATCGTCGGTCAAGGGCAACTCGATGCAGTATTGCGGGCAACGCCAACAGAACGTCGAGGTTTCATTGAAGAAGCCGCTGGAGTACTAAAACACCGCAAACGCAAAGAAAAAGCCTTGCGAAAACTAGACTCCATGCAAGGTAACCTGTTGCGGCTCACCGACCTCATCGCAGAACTTCACCGACAGTTAGGCCCTTTAGGTAGGCAAGCACAAGCCGCACGAAAAGCATCAGTCATTGCCGCGATAGTGCGTGACTCGGGGGCTCGCTTACTTGCAGACGAACTGAACTTATCTGTACTGTCACGCGACGAAAATGCACAAAAAGTTGCTCAATTACGCCATGAATGCGCGCAGCTAGATGAAAATCTGCACGCAGCACGTCAACAGTTAACTATTTTAGAAAACACAACACACGAACTTTCACCACAGCTGCGCAGCGCACAAGAACTCGTCAATACGTTGATTGCGCAACGCGAACAACTGCGGTCAATCGCATCAGTTGCAGAAGAACGCAGTCGAAATCTGGGCGTAGATGCAACGCCAGATACAGCCCAGCTGGCTAGCGACTTGCCTCGCCAAATAGAACGCACACAGCAGCAGCATCTCGAAGCGCAACACGAACTGGCTGCGGCCCAGAACAACCTCACGCGTAAAGAAGAGATCCGAAGTCAAGCAGCACAACAAGCTGCACTGGTAACGAACCGACGCGATCGAGCCGAACAAAAAGCAGCCCAGTATCGTGCACGGCTTAGTGAACTTGATACAGCTATTGCTCGGGAGTCGTCACGTATAGAAGCATTGGATAACGCTCACGCACATGTGACCGGCGAAATTCAAGCAAGTATACGTAAACGAGACGAACACATTCGCCTTGCCGAAGCGGAGTCAACACGTCAGCTATCCTCCGCACAATCGTCTACGGATGATGCTGATCCTCCTGCACAATCAGCTCACGATATTGAACAACATATTGTTTCGCTACAACACGAACTCGATAGTTTTACGGCAGAACTAGAAGCTTTAACTGCAGAACACTTAGAAGTAGAAAAGCAGCGAGTATCGGTACAGGCGCGAGTGGAGCACCTCCTTGTTGAACAAGAACGACAACGAGGCACAGCCGCAAAGTTAGTGGAGCACGATGAGCGACTCACTTATTTTGCAGAACACATTGAAGTCGAGCAGCGCTATGCACCTGCAATAGCAGCTCTGCTCGCACAATATGATCACTGCGTTATTGCACCAAACCACACAGTAGGACAACAATCGTTGGATTGGGCTCGCAACCACGAGCACACAAATTTTGTTCTTGCATATCCGGCCCGCTCCACAGCAACACATGCCGAGCGCACTGAACTCCTCCGTGATTCCTTGCCACACAAATGTGTGCTTGCCTGCGACGTCGTTCGTTTCACAACGTCCAACACTGCTCTACAACAATTGCTTTCCCGCGTTGTGGTGTGCGCAGAAGACACAGGATTCACTCTCGTTGAACAACACGATGACATCACTGTCGTTACCCCTACCGGAACGCTGATAACCCGAGAGTCCGTGCATACGTATGAGGAGCGAACCTCACCGTTAGAGCAAGTGCACGTACTCCACGAAGAACACGAACGACTCGATGCTTTACACGAACGCACGCATGAAGTGCACGAACGTATAACTCGTGCACGTACAGCTGTAGAAAACCTGAACCACAGAATAAAAAATAAACGATCAGAATTGCGTCGCACGCAAGAACAAGAAAAAGAAAATCTTGCTCAAACCGCACACACCCATGCCCGTATTGCAGCGTACAGCGACGAAATTGAACGAGCAGAAAAACGACTCGCTGACACGGTGCGCCAACGTGCAGCTGTGCAAGACAAACATGATCAACTCAACGCACAGCGCCTCGACCTTATTAACACCCAAGAAACGACAACGGACGAGGTTCCCTCAGCAGAAGAAATTATGCGTTGTACACAGGAAGTAGAACGCGCACGGGAAGCAGAAACTCTCAGCCGGTTGGATGTACGCTCCCTGCAAGAGCGGGTAAAGGCCCTAGAAAACCGTAAACATGGTTTGCAGCGCGCATTAAAAACAGAAGAAGACGCACACCAAGCTGCGGTGCTGGCTGCAGAGAAAAGACGAGCACAAGCACAACATGCACAGCGCGTATGCGTGAAAGCCCGTCATGCATTGCAACTTATTGAACGGTCTGTTGAAGAGGCCAGCGAACACAAAAGCATCAAAGAAACACAACGCGACACGTACGAGAACGAACTTGCGTCCTTACGTGCCGACGTTACTCAACACGACAGCGTTTTACGGCAAAAGTTAGAGCACCTGCATCGTCAAGACCTGCAGTATTCGACATTGACGACGAGCACTGAACAATTAGAACGCCGTGCTGTTGATGAATACGGTCTTTCCAGCAAAGAACTTATTGAACAGTTTGGCCCACACATGATGGTGCCCGTGTACACCTTTCCGAGGGGGCGTTCTCTTGGTAAAGACGCTCCAGAAGAAGTAGAACAGGGAAGCGGTCTTACTGGTGAAACGCCTTTTGTGCGGGAAGTTGTTGAAAAAGCGCATGAGAAAGCGCAAAAAGCGTTGGCAGGGTTAGGTCGAGTCAACCCGCTTGCACTTGAGGAATACACTGCGCTTGAAGAACGGCATAAGTTCTTAACAGATCAACTCGCAGACTTGAAAAAGTCGAGGAGTGATTTATTGGGGTTGATCAACGATATTGAGCGGCGAGTGCAAGAAGCCTTTGCTTCGGCTTTTGAAGATACCGCACAGCAATTTGCTGAGGTGTTCCCGCGGCTTTTCCCTGGGGGAGAAGGTCGAATGTTCCTCACAGACCCGGACGACTTACTGCTCACGGGCATAGAAATTGAGGCGCGGCCTGCCGGGAAGAAAGTGAAACGATTGTCGCTGCTTTCTGGCGGTGAACGTTCGTTAACTGCCGTGGCAATGCTGGTATCGATTTTTAAGGCTCGTCCAAGCCCGTTTTACGTCATGGATGAGGTAGAAGCAGCTCTTGATGACACGAACCTTGGGCGTCTGCTGGAGGTGTTTAAAGAACTACAAGATGATTCTCAACTGATCGTGATTACACACCAGAAACGCACCATGGAAATCGCTGATGCGTTGTATGGGGTAACCATGCAAGGTAACGGTGTGAGTTCAGTCATGAGCCAACGCATGCACGTAGATTCATCCGCATAATCTAGCGGTTTCACGAGGTCCTTTTCGTCCTCGCAACGGTTCCTTCACACAATTCATCCCTTGTTTTCTATCTTTGCTTTAAGCGATTGTGCTAGAAACAAACTATGGGATTTGGGTCGATTTGGATTGTACTTGCACTAGCGTGTGCACTAGCCGTTTTAGTGTGGGCTGGAGCCCTTACACGAGACCCAGCAACCCGCGAAGGCTCTATATGGGTCTCATGGTGGCGTGACCTCATTTACGCTTTAGAACCTGTTCGTCTACGAATTTCCATTCTTGCACTACACCTGTGGGCAAAAATTAACGGCCGCACAAGTGTAAAAGCCGTGGAACTAAAAGAACGCTACGAAAAAGTTCGTATTGAACGACGCCGCGAACGCGACATCGCAAAAATGTCTTCCCTCGACGCAGTAGACGAATCAAATTCAACACTGGATGAGTTTTTCAACGCCACACAAACAAACGAACCTGCTTATGTGGGTGCAGACCCAATATCAGACACACTTGAAAGCCTGTATGAGACCGTCCAAGAGCGACGATCGCATCGAGTCGCTGGTAAATAATAAAAGTCACGCTCACTTATAGTGGAAACGCCTGCACATGTGCAGGCGTTTCTTTATTAGCGGATCACTTGAGAGACTAAGACAGTGAACGAACTGACAGATATTCTTCTCTACCTTGTCCCAGCGCTTGTAGTCCTTGGTGGCGCAAGCTATGCAACAGTCGCTGTCAAAAAGAAACGAGCCCGCACCGACGCGACTCGTCCAGACAGAGAAGAAACCGACCTCAAACCCACAACAGACACTGAAGAACCTTCAGATGTTGAGGAAGCACAGTCAACTGACACACCCGCACGCCCAACCTTAGACACACCAGAATCGCTCACTGGACGATTCGCACGGTTGCGCTCTCGTCTTGCCGCATCAGGGTCGCCCTTGGGAACGAAACTGCTCGCGGTACTGTCCAAAGACCACCTCACCGACAACGACTGGGACGAACTCGAAGAGACCCTCCTCCTCGCCGACCTAGGGGCAGGGCCAAGCCAAGAACTCATTGAGTCCTTAAAAACCCACGTGCGTGTTCATTCACTCAAAAACCCCCAAGAAGTAAAAGACGCTTTACGCGAAGAGCTCGTCAAGATCATTGATCCAACCCTCGACCGTTCCCTACACACGGCATCCAGCCACACCGAAACCGGTGAAACGGTGCCGGCCGTCGTTCTCGTCGTAGGCGTGAACGGAACAGGAAAAACAACCACACTCGGAAAACTCACCCGAGTGCTCGTCGCCGATAACAAAACCGTGCTGCTCGGTGCAGCAGACACATTCCGCGCCGCTGCCGCCGACCAACTACAAACCTGGGGCGCACGAGTTGGCGTGGAAACCGTACGCTCCGATCGTGACGGCGCTGACCCCGCATCCGTCGCCTTTGACGCGGCAAAACAAGCCAAACAACGCAACGTTGATGTGCTACTCGTCGATACCGCCGGACGACTGCAAAACAAAGCAGGACTGATGGACGAACTAGGCAAAATTGCTCGTGTCATTGAAAAAGAAGCACCCATCACAGAAGTCCTCCTCGTCCTCGACGCAACAACCGGCCAAAACGGGTTAAACCAAGCGCGAGTGTTCGCGCAAGTGGCCGGCGTAACAGGAATCGTCCTCACCAAACTTGATGGAACAGCTAAGGGCGGTATCGTCGTCGCCGTGCAGCGCGAACTTGGCGTTCCCGTGAAACTCGTTGGGTTAGGCGAAGGCCCAGATGACCTCGCACCATTCGACCCACACCAATTCGTAGACGGCATACTCGGCGAATAAAACACCCACAAAGGGCTGGGCGCATATCACGCGTCCAGCCCTTTTTGTACGCCCGTACCACTTTGAACTGCGGAAACACGAAAGTTACACACACGCGAAACCTGTCACCGTATCGAAACCTAAAACACCGTTGAACGTAATCTGCGTAACAGAAAGTAGGAAATGAACCAGCCGAATGGCTGTCAACGGGAGGCACAACACTATGACCGCAATAGACTCGGGACTTACCGCGTGGATGCTCATATCAGCATCCCTTGTATTACTTATGACCCCAGGACTCGCATTCTTTTACGGAGGAATGGTCCGCGGCAAGAGCGTACTCAACATGCTCATGATGTCATTCGGGGCAATGGCTGTGATCGGACTTCTGTACGTCCTATATGGCTGGTCAATGTCATACTCCACAGAATCCATAGGTGGAATCTTCGGTAACCCATTTGAACAATGGGGCCTATCAGGAGTATTCACCAGCACAGAAACAGGATTCGAATTCGCAGTCTCAGACGGACTACCAACCATCGTCGACGTCGGATTCCAAGTAACCTTCGCCATGATCACCGTAGCCCTCATCACAGGGGCACTAGCAGACCGCGTAAAATTCGGAGCCTGGTTGATCTTCGCCGGGGTATGGGTGACACTCGCATACTTCCCACTAGCACACATGGTCTGGGGAGGCGGACTCCTATCCGGCGACGGCCCATTCGCATCCATCGCTGAACCAGTCGACTTCGCCGGAGGCACAGTCGTCCACATCAACGCCGGTGTAGCAGCCCTCATCCTCGCACTCGTAATCGGAAAACGACGAGGATTCGGCAAAGAACCCATGCGTCCACACAACCTACCCTTCGTTATGCTCGGCGCAGGACTACTCTGGTTCGGATGGTTCGGCTTCAACGCGGGATCAGCCTACGCAGCAGACGGCATGGCTGGACTCGCCTGGGTAAACACCACAACAGCCGCCGCAGCCGCAATCGGAGGCTGGCTCATCACCGAAAAAATCCGAGACGGACACGCCACCTCACTCGGAGCAGCATCAGGAATCGTCGCCGGACTCGTCGCTATAACCCCAGCAGCTGGATCCCTCACACCCGTAGGATCAATCGCATTAGGACTCATCGCCGGAGTACTATCCGCACTAGCAGTTGGACTCAAATATAAATTCGGATACGACGACTCCCTCGACGTCGTAGGAGTGCACCTCGTATCGGGCCTCTGGGGAACAATCGCAATCGGACTATTCGCCGTCGACGGCGGAATCCTATACGGATCAAACCCCAAACTCCTACTCGTGCAAATCATCATTGCAGCCGTCGCAGTGGCGTTCTCCGCAATAGTCACATACATTGTTGCGATCGCAATTAAAAAGACTATCGGCTGGCGAGTAAGCGAAGCAGTTGAAATCGCAGGAATCGACTTGTCAGAACATGGCGAATCCGCCTACGAAAGCCTAGGCGCACAACGGGTCTTTGCAGAGGAGAAAAAATGAAACTCGTAACAGCCATCATCCAACCCCACCGCCTCGAAAGCGTAAAAACGTCACTCGAAACCGCAGGGATTAGAGGCATGACCGTATCAGAAGCATCAGGATACGGCCGCCAAAAAGGACACACCGAAGTGTACAGAGGAGCCGAATACACTATCGACCTCGTACCCAAAATCCGCATCGAAATCCTCGTCGACGACCCAGACGCAGAAGTCGTAACAGCCCTCATCATCAAAGCAGCAGCAACCGGAAAAATCGGAGACGGAAAAGTATGGACCGTCCCCATCGACGACGTAGCCCGCGTCCGAACCGGTGAACACGGCCCAGCCGCACTATAAAACAGACAACAAACACGTGGGGCGACTGACACAACAGTCGCCCCACACCTGTGAAAAGGGGCGTTGCAATGACCGAAAACACTCGCATCACACACACCCGCAACACCTCAATCGAACTACTCACCACACACCGAAAAAATCTCCACACCCTTACCAGCACTGCCACACCCTCAGGAGATACCCGCAACGCCATAACAACCAGCGTTGTCCAAGCCATACACCAGCTCTGGGACAACACCATCACAGGCCTACAACTACCACCCACAGCACACGACCGCATCGTCCTCGCAGGAGTCGGAAGCCTCGGCCGAGGAGATATGGGCCTGCACAGCGACATCGATCTCGTCCTCATCCACGACACCCACGGCATCTCCACAGAAGCCATAACCCAACTCGCAGAAAACCTTTGGTACCCGCTCTGGGACGCCGGAATAGAACTCGACCACTCCGTACGCTCACTCAGCCAATGCCGCACAGTAGCAACCCACGACATCGCAGCAGCCGTTGGCCTACTCAGCATCCGCCCCATCGCAGGCAACGCCGCACTCGCATACACCGCCTCACACGGAGTCCTCACAGACTGGCGCGCCGCCTCACGCCGCCGCCTCCCAGAACTCATCCACTCAGCACAACAACGCAGCCAACAACACGGCGAACTCGCATACCACAGCGAACCCGACCTCAAAGAATGCAGAGGGGGACTACGAGACGCCACACTGCTTGACGCGCTCGCAGCAACCTGGATTGTTGATAAGCCCCATGGCGCAGTAGATACAGCCGTAGACACTCTTTTGAACGCCCGCGACGCATTACATTGCGTTGCAGGAAGAAACACGAATCGTCTCTTAGTAACCTATCTCGACGAGGTCGCAGACAGGTGCGGATGGAACGACGGAGACGAATTTCTTACTAATCTTGCGCAAGCCGGACGAGTCATCAGCTATGCCTTAGACACCACCATCCGACGAGCAAAATCGGCTTTAGCGAAACCACAAGGACAGGGGAGAACCCTCGTCGTGCGGGGTAGGAGAACAGCACCACGACTGCGCACTGTTGCTGAAGGAATCGTGGAACACGACGGGGAACTTGTGCTCACGACAGATACCCGTACCCGAAACGACAGTGTCTTGCCATTCCGTATGGCAGCAACAGCAGCGCACACAGGCCTTCCGATTTCTCCGTCAGCACTTCCAACACTTGCAGCATGCCCACGCATCGCACACCCATGGCCACAGCAAGCCCGTGCAGCGTTTTTACATGTTTTAGGTGCTGGGGTGGCACAAATTCCGGTATGGGAATCGTTGGATCAGGGCGAAATCATTACCCAGTGGATACCAGAATGGCATGCGGTCCGAAACAGGCCACAACGAAGCCACATCCACAGACACACTGTAGACAGACACCTTATAGAGGTTGTTTCACGGATGCGGCCCTGGCTGAAACAAGTGCAAGACCCTACAATTATGCTGCTTGCCGCATTCTTTCACGACATCGGCAAACAAAAAGATGTAACAGACCATAGCGAATACGGGGCATCGAGAATTCCTGACGTTTTAGCACCCATGGGCTGGACACCGACAGTTACCCGAGACGTGATGCTGCTTGTACGGCATCATCTGCTGCTGTCCCGTTTAGCGACACAAGAAGACAACGCCGACCCAAAAACAGTAGAAAAATTAGTTGCAGCCGTCGATAACAGGGCAGACCTACTGACAGCGTTGCGGGCACTTACCGAAGCGGACGCTGCATCACTTGCAACCTCACAGTGGACAAACTGGCGTGCAGGGTTAGTCGATACCTTGTATCGAAAAGCCCTTTCACAGATACGTTCTACGTGAACATGACTGAACTAATACCAAGACCGTTGAGCAAGCAGGTAGGCTTATCCCTTAGACCATATCTGTGTGAACTTTCGTAGAGGGAATAAATAGTGTTTGCCACGTTGTCAGATCGGCTCACGTCAACCTTCAAAAACCTGCGCAGCAAGGGACGCCTATCTGAGGCAGACATTGATGCCACAATCAGGGAAATTCGACGTGCACTATTAGACGCTGACGTCGCAGTTTCAGTCGTACGCGACTTTACTGGGGTCGTGCGCGAACGCGCATTGTCGTCGGAAGTTTCCGGTGCGCTCAACCCCGCACAGCAGGTTGTCAAAATCGTTAACGAGGAACTCGTTAACATTCTTGGTGGCCAAAACAGACCGCTACAGATGGCAAAAAGCGGTCCAACAATCATTATGCTTGCTGGTCTTCAAGGTGCCGGTAAAACCACCTTGGCTGGAAAACTGGCGTTAAACCTCAAAGAGCAAGGACACACTCCTATGCTCGTTGCAGCGGACCTGCAACGCCCAAACGCTGTGACCCAGTTGAAAGTCGTCGGTGAGCGTGCAGGCGTTCCCGTTTATGCACCGCACCCAGGTAACCAAGGCGAAGATGCTTTGCCTGGCGTATCAGCAGGAGACCCTGTTGCTGTAGCGCGAGGCGGAGTGGAAACCGCAAAGGTGCGTCAGCACTCAGTCATCATCGTTGACACCGCGGGACGTTTGGGTGTCGACCAAGAACTGATGACCCAAGCCGCTGAAATCCGAGACGCCATCGAGCCGCACGAAATTCTTTTCGTGATCGATGCGATGATCGGTCAAGACGCAGTAGCAACCGCACAAGCTTTTGACGAAGGCGTCAACTTCACAGGTGTTGTTCTTTCTAAACTAGACGGTGACGCACGAGGCGGTGCAGCACTTTCTGTTGCTCGCGTAACCGGTAAGCCAATTCTTTTCGCATCAACCGGTGAAAAACTTCAAGACTTTGAAGTCTTCCACCCCGACCGTATGGCGTCACGAATCCTCGACATGGGTGACATTCTCACTCTTATCGAGCAAGCAGAAAAAGCCTTCGACGCGCAAGAAGCCGAGCGGATGGCTCAAAAAGTTGCGGAAGGAAAAGACTTCACACTTGCTGATTTCTTAATCCAAATGCAGCAACTGCGCAACATGGGTTCCATGAAGAAAATGCTTGGAATGCTGCCAGGCATGGGGCAAATGAAAGATGCCCTCGACAACTTTGATGAGCGTGAAGTAAACCGCATCGAAGCAATTATTCAGTCTATGACCCCCGCTGAACGAGACAACCCGAAGATCATTAACGGTTCTCGTCGCTCACGTATCGCAAAGGGTTCAGGCACCACCGTTACTGAGATTAACCAACTTTTGCAGCGATTTGATGCAGCTCAGAAAATGATGCGTCAAATGGCAAAGGGTGGGGGAGCCGGTGTGCCAGGAATGCCGGGTATGGGCAAGCTGCCATCAGCTGGTAAACGCGCTGGCGCACGGCAAGCGAAAAAAGAAAAGAAACTTACCCCGCAGCAACGTGCAGCTGCTGCCCGTAAAGCAGCCCGGGAACAAGCAGAAGGCAAGCAAGGAACGTCTTTTGGTATGCAGAATTCTGACTCCGTTGACGTGAGTAAATTAGAGCTTCCGTCTGGATTCGATAAGTTCCTTGGTCGTTAATCACAGATAGCGATATCGATAGTTATGAGGAGTTCTTCGCGTACCGAACCTGTGCATCTGAAAGGACGTATTGTCTTTTCAGATCAGGAAGAACGCGGAGAAGCATGGCTGCTTGACGGACGTTTAACGTGTGAACGTCCCCGACACGTTTCAGTGAATGAAACTGTGTCGGGGACGTTCATTCCCGGTCTTGTGGATGTCCACTGCCATATTGGACTTGGTGCTCACGGTGCGGTAGACAAAGAAACAGCAGTCGCACAAGCACTACAGGATCGTGACTCGGGTGTACTGCTTATTCGTGATGCAGGATCGCCTTTGAATACTCAATGGGTGCACAGCGAGGAAGCTCTTCCAGAACTCATTCGCTGTGGTCGCCACATCGCACGGTCTACAAGATATTTACGAAACTACGCGCGAGAACTCGACGAGTCACATGATTTAACTGCTGCTTTAACTGCGCAAGTTGCGAACAGCGACGGCTGGACAAAAATCGTTGCAGACTGGATCGACCGCAGTATTGGCGATCTTGCACCATTGTGGGAACCACACGACATAGTTGAAGCCTTTACGCAGGTGCATGCGCTCGGCGGGAAAATAACAGCTCACACATTTAGTGAAGAAGCATTAGACGCGTTATTTGATGCAGGAATTGACTGCATTGAGCACGGAACAGGTATGACCGCAGATCATATTTCACGTGCCGCACAACAACACATTCCAGTTACCCCAACGTTGATGCAGGTAGAAAACTTTAACGGGTTTGCTGAGCAAGCACAGGAGAAGTTTCCGCACTATGCGCACCGTATGCGTGCGATGCATAAACGCAGGTTTGAGCACGTAGCCAATTTATATGAGGCAGGAGTGCAGCTCCTCGTCGGCACTGATGCAGGCGGAACCATATCGCATGGTCGTATCAGCCAAGAATGTGCTTTGCTTGCACAGGCAGGTATCCCAGCTCGAGATGTTGTCGCTTTCGCATCGTGGAGAGCCCGCGAGTTCTTTGATCGACCGGGGATTCAAGAAGGGCACCTCGCGCATATTGTGGGATACGAAACTGACCCACGTGATGACCTGACCGTATTGAAGCAACCCAAGATGATCGTCTTAAAAGGAAATCGCATTCTGTGACGAGCGCTTCGCGCCAAAAGACGACCTGAATGTGATGAACGACAAAGACAGTTTCCGCACTCATGACGGCCGTACGCTATGTGTGTGCGGCTATTGTCTGGCATAATTTTAGGTTGTACTCGACTGTCATGGCCCCTCTCACCAGAAGCAGTTGTGTCCAAGGCGATAAGTTGACGTTGTTTCCCCGATGAACGCTTTGACCCACTCCATAGAACACAGGAGATACCACTAAAGTGGCAACCAAAATTCGTTTGAAGCGTATGGGTAAGATCCGCGCTCCTTACTACCGTGTCGTTATTGCTGATTCACGTTCCAAGCGTGACGGTCGTTCGATTGAAGAAATCGGTAAGTACCACCCAACCGAAGAGCCTTCATTCATTGAGATCGACTCAGAGCGTGCGCAGTACTGGCTCTCTGTAGGCGCACAGCCTACTGAGCAAGTTCTCGCTCTCCTCAAGATCACTGGTGACTGGCAGAAGTTCAAGGGCCTCCCAGGCGCTGAAGGTACGTTGAAGACCAAAGCACCAAAGGCAGACCCAGCAGAAGCAATCGCTGCAGCCGCACTAGACGCTGAAAAAGCTAAGGCTAAGGCTTCAGAAGCTAAAGCAGCTGACGCTGAAGCTCCAGCAGAAGACGCTTCGGAAGAGGCCTGATGCTTGCCGACGCTCTCGAGCACCTCGTTCGCGGAATTGTAGACAATCCCGACGATGTTTCAGTGCGTACCAAAAACTGGCGTCGTGGCGATGGTGAACTTCTTGAGGTTCGTGTGAACCCAGAAGACCTCGGACGCGTTATTGGACGTTCTGGTCGTACTGCTCGTGCGCTTCGCACCGTTGTTGGTGCGCTTGCTGGTGATAAAGCGGTTCGAGTCGATGTTGTAGACGTCGATCGCCGCTGATACACGAGTTACTTTTTGTAAGGGTCTGGTCACATCGTGGCTAGGCCCTTACATGCTTTCCGTTGAGTTGCACTGCGTGCACTGTGACATGAATATTTCGTAGGTGAGGAACCATGGAACTGACAATTGCACGTATCGGACGCGCCCACGGCTTGCGAGGTGAAGTCGGATTAGAACTGCGAACCGACAACCCAGATACGCGACTTGCAGTAGGAACAACTATCGAAACCAGCCCACCAGAAAACGGTCCTTTAACTGTAACGAGGACCCGAGTGGCGCAGGGCCGCTGGTACGTCTATTTTGCTGAATGCGCTGACCGAACAGCAGCGGAAAAACTTAAAGGCACAGACCTCATCGTGCAGGTTGAATCTTCCGACGAAGAAGACGCATGGTACGTACACGAGCTGCAAGGCTTAGACGTGCTTTTAGAAGATGGCACAAAAGTTGGCCACGTTGTGGGGCTAGAGTATCTGCCTGCTCAAGACGCTCTTGTTATTAAAGAAACTAACGGGCAAAAAACTTTAATTCCGTTTCTGAAAAGATTTGTTCCTGTCGTTGACGTTGCAGGGAAAAAAGTCGTTATTGCGCCACCTAAGGGGCTATTGGCTGCTGACGTTGAAAACCTTGTTGTTTCAGAAGAAACACACGATTCATCCGCTTCAGAAACGAAAAGGGACTAACAACCGTGCGCATTGACGTTATTACGATCTTTCCACAGTTCTTAGAACCTTTAAGCCTTTCATTGCTTGGGAAAGCTCACGACACTGGGCTTCTGGATGTACAGACGCATGACTTGCGCGAGTGGGCCACAGATCGTCATAAGACTGTTGATGACACGCCTACCGGTGGCGGCGCTGGAATGGTTATGCGCGCCGACGTGTGGGGAAAAGCCTTAGATGCTGTTGTGAGTCAACAAGGTACACACGCAGAACGCGTTGTTCTTGTTGTGCCGACCCCATCAGGTGAAACGTTCACACAACGCACGGCTGAAGACTTAGCACAAGCAGACCACCTTATTTTTGCTTGCGGCCGATATGAAGGTATCGATGCCCGAGTTGCAGAACGTTATAAAGAAAAAGGTTTAGAGGTCCGTGAATGTTCGATCGGGGACTATGTGCTTAACGGTGGTGAAGTTGCCACCATGGTGATGGTCGAGGCGATTGCACGTCTACTACCAGGAGTTATCGGTAACCCAGAGTCATTGGTGGAAGAATCACATGGGGCGGCAGGGTTGCTGGAATATCCTGTGTATACGCGTCCAACAACGTGGGAAGGCCATGATGTTCCCGAAGTTCTGTTGAGCGGCCACCACGCTAAAATTGCTCGTTGGCGTAGAGACAAAGCCTTAGAAAAAACGATCGCGCGCCGCCCAGACATGATTGAAGCGTTGCAGCCTGATCAACTTGATAAAGCAGACAGAGCATTCTTGCAGAACAAGAAATGGCGTCGTCAACCAGATGGAACCTATACGCCACCCGCGCCCTGACATTACTCAGAACGGTAATTTTTTGTTTGCTTTTCGTGATGAGAGTAACTTCTGCTATTTCCTCGTTGCATAGCGACAACTCCAAACGGTGTGAGAAAATTGTTCCTTGGTGTGTGTCTTCACTCTCTGCCATGGGGGAGGGTCCTTGACATGCAACACGCCAAACAAACGATGATAATTCGGGACTCTTCATACAGGAAAAGCCCCTGAGTTCGTTCCTGACCTGTGGCAGGACGAGGAGAATACAATGCAGAAGCTGGATTTCGTAACAGAGGGCTTGCTCACCGAGCGCCCATCCTTCCGCGCCGGAGACACCGTTAAGGTAAACGTTAAGGTTGTTGAAGGTAACCGTTCCCGTATCCAGGCATTCCAAGGTGTATGCATCGCCCGTGTTGGTGGCGGAATCGGCGAAACCTTCACCGTACGTAAAGTTTCATTCGGTGTAGGCGTTGAGCGTACTTTCCCACTTCACGTTCCAACCATTGAGTCTATTGAGGTAGTTACTCGTGGTGACGTTCGTCGTGCAAAGCTTTACTACCTGCGTAAGCTTCACGGCAAGAAGGCGAAGATCAAGGAAAAGCGCGACAACACCGCGAAATGATCTCAGTGACCTCTTAACACTGTATGTGTTAACAGTTCATTTTTGGGAGGCGGTTGCACACAGCAGCCGCCTCTCAGTGTATGGTTCAACCACACCTGTTGAAGTTCTGGTGAAGGTTTAATCATTGTTCACGTGTATGCGCAAATGAAGTGGCAGGCTTACTGAGTGACTGCAATCCCTGAAGACGTTCATAACGAAGACGCTCCGCAACCCAAAAAAAGTTCTTTTCTTCGTGAATCAGCAATAATTATTGTCAGTGCTTTGGCACTCTCGTGGCTAATCAAGACGTTCCTTGTACAAGCTTTTTACATTCCAAGTGGTTCCATGGAAGATACGTTAAAAGTGCAAGATCGCATTTTGGTTTCCAAAATGGTTCCAGGCGTTTTTGATGTTCACCGCGGTGACATCGTCGTTTTTAAAGACCCTGGCGGATGGTTGGAAGGTCAATTCGTACAAGATACAGCGGGACAAGCCGCAGTACGTAAAGCCCTCACCTTTATTGGGATACTTCCACAAGACGCAGGTTCTCACCTTGTAAAACGTGTCATCGGTATGCCTGGCGATACTGTCGAATGCTGTACAAAAGATGGAAAAGTCACAGTTAACGGCCAGCCAATTGACGAATCTTTATATTTGAAGCCAGGCGTTGCACCTTCAATTGTAGAATTTTCACAGGTGGTGCCTAAAGATTCACTATGGGTGATGGGGGATAACCGGATTGACTCCGGAGATTCTCGCTACCACATAGGGGATCCTGGCGGCGGTTTCATCCCTATGGATAACGTCGTAGGAACAGCCTTTGTAAAAATGTGGCCATTTGACCGTGCCGGATGGTTAAAAAACCCGGGCGAAGTGTTCCAAGACGTGCCAAACCCCAAATAACTTTGTAGCCCTCCGAATGTGAAAGTTGATCTCGCGTTCATGATTGAAGATGTCGCAGGAAACTATCTGTTTGCTGTAACACCAAGTGAAGAAGATACTGCACGTGCCCTAGTGGTACGACACCATGAAGCACTCATGAAACGTAAAGCACAAACGACGAGTGCAAAGCAGCGGGTATTTGCAGATCTCACTCACGAACGATCTCTTTTGGGACGCGGTGCACGGCTTGTCGCAGGTATGGATGAAGTAGGTCGTGGAGCCCTTGCGGGTCCGGTCGTTGTAGGCGTGTGCGTCGTTGACACGTCCACCATCGACCCTCCGCCAGGGCTCACTGATTCTAAAGATCTATCCTCAGATGTACGCGATGCGTACGTGCCACTTATTCGAGGATGGGCTGTAGAACACGCTGTTGGTTCAGCTTCCAACACTGAAATCGACGAACTTGGCATAGTGCTGGCTTTACGCCTTGCAGGTCAGCGTGCTTTAGCGGCGATCGCACAAAGAATTGGCCCCGTAGACATGGTGCTTCTTGACGGCTCACATGATTGGCTTACCGAGCCCGCGACGAGCCTCTTTGACCACTTTGAAGACAATCAAAACGTTACAATTCCTGGATATGTCGAACCTAAAGTTGTGACACGGGTAAAAGCTGACTTAGCGTGTGCTGCTGTTTCAGGGGCATCCGTGTTGGCTAAAGTTGCGCGTGACAGATTAATGACTGAACTTGACCGTCAATTCCCGCAATATGGGTGGGTTACCAATAAAGGTTATGGCTCGTCGGGCCACAACCTTGCCCTCATTGAACAAGGGCCAACTGTGCATCACCGCACAAGTTGGAACTTACCTAGCGCGTGAACACGCCATCATAGGCAAAGATAGGCGATGATGTAACGGTGAGTGCTGACGACCTTGAAAACTATGAAACAGAGATGGAACTTGCGTTGTACCGCGAGTACCGCGATGTAGCGCAACTTTTCTCATATGTTGTTGAAACTGAACGCCGTTTTTATCTTGCCAACAAAGTTGACTTACAAGTGCGTTCTGCCGCCGGAGAAGTTTACTTTGAAGTGCACCTACATGATGCGTGGGTATGGGATGTCTACCGTTCTAAACGATTCGTAAAATCAGTTCGAGTCGTAACCTTCAAAGACGTTAACGTTGAAGAACTAGCACGAAACGAACTAGAGATCTGATCCTGAAAAAGATTATCTAGTAAGCCGGCAGAGGTTTTCCACACAACTTCTGCCGGCTTTTTTATACCGAAAAATAGGAATTTTTTTAGCAATCGTTTTATGACGAGTTAGTTACTGTTCACGATAGACCCATGACAGCTAGCCATCGAGGCGAAAACTTTAGGCGTATCGAAACGCGTACACCTCAATATTTGCGTCCACACGATATTGGCCGAATCGGAGAGGACCTTGCAGAAGAGTATCTTCTCGGTAAGGGCTATCAGATCCTTGCACGAAATTGGCGAAGCAGCGGTGAAGTGCGAGGCGAACTCGATATTGTTGCCCAGCAAGGGCATAAAGCAGTTTTTGTTGAGGTAAAAACCCGCACAACACAAGCGTTTGGCTCTCCTGCACAAGCAATCACACATCGAAAACTTCAAACAATCGTCAGGCTTTCAGCAAAGTGGCTACAAGAAAATAGCTCACGATACACCTCCACTCGTGTTGATGCTGTGATCATACGGCTGCACGTAACGCCTGATAGGCGCACCATTGTGGCTTCGTCGGTTGATCATATTCAAGGAATATCAGCATGGCGATAGGCTATGCGCGCACTATCGCGCTCTTAGGGGTGCACGGACACAACGTGACAGTTGAAGCGCACGTAACATCAGCGATACCAGCTTTTACGATCATTGGACTTCCAGATGCGTCGTTGAGTGAAGCGCGAGACCGTGTGCGGGCCGCAATTGCAAGTGCTGGAATTGAGTTTCCTCAACGGAAAATAACAGTAAATTTAGCTCCCGCTTCACTTCCAAAATCAGGATCAACTTTTGATCTTGCGATTGCCGTGGCGATCCTTGTCGCTGTTGGAGCACTTCATCCAGAACATGTGCGAGACACCATGTTTATTGGAGAATTAGGTTTAGATAGTCAACTACATCCAGTGCGTGGAGTTTTGCCTGCAGTCCATGCAGCTTCACAACTCGGTGTAAGCCGCGTTGTTGTGCCCGCGGGTAACGCAGCAGAAGCTGAACTTGTACAAAATGTTGATGTTGTTCCGGTTAAAACATTAGGTCAGTGCATTCGTCTACTCGGCGGAGAAGCACCGGAACTGGAATTATACGAACACGCTGTGCCTGATTCTTTGCACATGCACACACCTAGTCAACCTAGAGACATGTCAGAAGTTGTGGGGCAAGAGTCAGCAAAATATGCGGTGGAAATAGCGGCCGCTGGAGGACACAACCTCATGTTGATCGGGCCGCCAGGCACGGGGAAAACTATGCTTGCTCAACGAATCGTATCCGTGCTTCCAGAGTTAACACCTGAGCAAGCTTTAGAAACAGCATCTATTCATTCTTTATGTGGAACTTTTAGTTCACAGCACGGTATTTCCACTCTTCCACCCTTTGAGAATCCGCATCATACGGCAACGGGTGTAGCGATTATTGGGGGCGGTAGCGGAACAATTCGACCGGGGGCGGTATCGAGGGCACATCATGGGATTCTGTTTTTAGATGAAGCCCCAGAGTTTTCCGCACGGACCCTACAAACGCTTCGGCAACCTATCGAATCTGGAGAGGTTGTCATACAACGTTCTGTGGGAACAGCAACCTTTCCAGCACGGTTTCAACTTGTTATAGCAGCGAATCCCTGCCCTTGTGGCAATGCTCATGGTTCTGGAAAACAGTGTGTGTGCACCTCATTGCAGCGGCGACGATACATGAACAGGCTGTCAGGGCCTTTGCTGGACCGCGTTGATATACAAGTTGATGTGTTGCCGGTAGCGGTGGGAACGTTACACGCTCCCACCTCAAGTTCAGCAGAGATGAAAGAACGTATAACACAGGCTCGACAGCGTGCGCATAGTCGTTATGCGGATTTACCGTGGCACACCAACGCGCAAGCGCACGGAACATGGATACGAAATCATTTAGGTAAAACAAGTGAAGCGATTAAAGAAGTTAATCACCTGACTGAGCGCGGAAGGCTCTCCTTGAGAGGGGCTGACAGGGTGCTTCGCGTTGCAGCAACCATTGCTGATTTGAGTGACGAATCAATAATCAGTGTGGACACGATTCATACTGCGTTAGCTCTACGCACTCGGGCAGGCGACGCATGATTACAGAGATAGACGCCAGCATTGGCTGGGCACGGATAGCTGAACCAAGTGATGTGCAAGCTGGAGAACTCATCTCGATTTTAGGCATGCAGGAAGCATGGATATGGCTTAACAAGGCTAGTGAACGTTCCGATATGACAGTACAGCCTGCAGAGATTCGGGATGTATTTTCTGATGACGATCGAATGTTTAAGCGAGCTATTCAACGGTGGACGAAACGTCTACATGCGGTTGATCTTGACCGCGAGCATAAAAACTCTCGGCTTGTTGGCGCGGAAATCGTCACGCATACTTCTCCGTATTGGCCTCATCAACTTGATGATTTAGGCCCTAGCAAACCGCATTGTTTATGGGTGCGAGGCGATGTGGAACTTCTTGGTGGGGCACAGCATGGAGTCTCTATTGTAGGCTCACGTGAACTCACTCAATACGGTGAGCATGTAACGACGCAATTTGTTAGTGCGCTTATGGATTCCTCGTGCACGGTAGTGTCAGGTGGAGCTTTTGGCGTTGACGCGTGTGCACACCGAACAGCAGTGCACCTAGAAGTGCCGACTCTTGCCGTTTTTGCTGGCGGAATCGATCGGATGTATCCGGCTGGAAACAAAGAATTATTAGCGAGTGTTATTGACGCTGGTGGCGCTTTAGTAAGCGAAGTTCCCGTGGGTGCGGTTCCTATGAAGTCACGTTTTCTGTCGCGTAATCGCATTATTGCTGCCCTTTCGCGTAGCACAGTCGTGATTGAAGCAGCATGGCGTTCGGGTGCGTTATCTACGGCTCATCATGCGCTAGAGATAGGACGTGATGTCGGAGCTGTTCCTGGGCCAATTACTTCAGCGCAGTCTGCGGGATGTCATCGTCTTCTTCGTGAGACTCCAACTCAACTTATTGGTGGGGTTGAAGATTTTCGTGAGTTCGTATTTCCGCATGGTGATGTGAGCCGTGGACCGGAAGAGGTACTTATCGCTCCGGTTCATTGTTTAACTGATGTACAGCGTCGTGTTCTTGATGCACTGAGTACACGACGTTGCATGAGGGTAGATGAAGTATCTACTGCTTCGGGAATAGCAGAAATCCATTGCATTGGTCAGCTAGGTGGACTGGAATCAATGGGACTTATTAGACGCTCAGCAGGAGGTTGGATGAGAGTCCAAACCAGCAAAACTAACCAAAAGTAAGAAATCTGTCTCAAACTCTGAGCCATGTTTTTCTGTTGATTTACCTAAACAACCGCACGATGCTGCCGTTTGTATGAAGTGAGCACCCATTGTGGATGCACAAAAAGGCATGGGTAGTAGAACCCGGGTTAATTTCCCCTATACTCGTGTTGTAACAATGTAGCGATTTGGTGTAGAAGGCGTTTAGAAATTGGTTGCATGGTAGTGGCGGGATTGTTGCTGGCATGTTGGCCAGCATCTATGTAATCTGTTGCACCTATTGAATGGTTCGTGTGCGAAGGCGGAGGAGGCGTTATGGAGAAGGTCATCGATGACTTTGTTCAACACTTAGCGCTCCGTCGAGGAGTATCTCAGCACACGCAACGCGCTTACGCTGCTGACATCAAGTCACTGCAGGGTTTCCTCGAACGAGAAGACAAAACCCTTCTTGACACATCTCTTGTGGATTTGCGCGATTGGCTTGCCAACTGTGTAGAAAAAGGAATGCAGCCAGCGACACTTGCTCGAAAAGGCGCAGCAGCGCGTACGTTTTTTGAGTGGGCAGAAAAAACTGAACATATCTCTTCTAACCCAGCTTCAAGACTCCTTACGCCAAAACCGAAAAACAAGCTCCCTAAGGTGCTTAACCAAGATCAAGTCAGTTCATTGCTGAACGCCGCGCAGACCCGCGCCCACAGCGAAGAAGGCAGCGCAGCAGACTTACGATTGTGGGCAATCTGCGAATTGATCTATTCAAGCGGGCTACGCATTTCTGAAGCAGTTGCTTTGGATGTAAGCGACGTAGATTTTATTCAAGCGCTGGTGCGAGTCGTCGGTAAAGGCCAAAAAGAACGTGTTGTGCCCATGGGGAAACCTGCTCTTCTTGCGTTACAAGAATGGCTCACCCGCGGACGTCCAGAGTTCCTCCAAAAAGCACAAGAACCTCGAGCATTATTCTATGGACAGCGAGGTGGTCGCTGGAACGATCGCGATGTACGCGACAAGGTCCATCGTCTTGCGCAGCACGCAGGAGTCCCAGATATTGCCCCTCACGCACTCCGGCACAGCGCAGCAACACACCTGCTAGCAGGAGGATCAGATCTGCGATCCGTGCAAGAAATATTAGGGCATTCGTCGTTGTCCACAACGCAACGGTATACCCACGTCACACCCGAACGACTAAAGTCCGCTTATTACATCGCTCACCCGCGAGCATAAGTAACTTATACATAAACTGACCGCCGCCAAAACCGTAAGGGGACAACATGGGATCGCTCTCAGCGGACGCGCACCTCGCGCCGTCTGAGACTCTTCGTGCACGCGGAACGGCGAATTGTCCAGAAAAGCCACACGTAGAGTCATCGCAAGCTAAAGAATCACACCAGTACGGTCACGTCGAAGACGTCGCTACAACTGATGCTTTGTTATGGAGTGCCTACGCACACGACCCGTGTCCGAAAACTCGAGAAGCGCTCATATTGCGGTACGCGCCATTGGTGTCGCTCATCGCAAACAAAGTGGGCATGCGTTTACCAAGCACAGTTGAATCCGCGGACCTTGTGTCATACGGAATGTTTGGTCTCATTGATGCGATAGACAAGTTTGACTCTGGGCGAGACATCAAGTTTGAAACATACGCATCCACCCGAATTCGTGGCGCGATTCTTGATGAGTTGCGTGCCGTGGACTGGATTCCACGATCTGTGCGGAGTAAAGCTCGAGCCTATGACCGCGCGTATGTGGACCTTGAATCGCGATTACATCGGGCACCAACAAATGATGAACTTGCTGGTGAACTCGGAATGAATGACAAAGAATTACGCCAAGTTCAATGGCAACTATCGAGTACAAACATGGTTGCTTTAGATGAAGTAGTAGGAACAGGCGAACGCTTAGAAATGATCTCTGCGATCGAAAGCGTGCAACGGATTACCTCAGTTGATCCCGCGCATACCTTCGAGGAAAAAGAGAGTAGAGAAATCTTAGGCCAAGTAGTTGACCAATTAAATGAGCGTGAAAAAATTATTGTCTCGCTGTATTACTTTAAAGGGATGACACTCTCGCAGATTGGTTCCTTGCTTGGGGTGACCGAATCGCGAGTTTCACAAATGCATTCAGCTGTTTTAGTTCGTATGCGTAAGCAAATTTTAGCTGCTCAAACGTCGTAATCGCTTTTTACTCGAGCAGGACTACTGTGCGCCATGGTTGAATGAGTCGCCACGGATCAATATATGTGTCACCGCGTAACACGCCCCAATGAACACATGCGTCGGCGCAATGACTGTACGAACTTGGCGTTACCTGCCCAATGACTTGCCCTGCTTGGACTGTGGTTCCTTTGGGTAAAACGGCTGTGACAGGTTCAAATGTGGAACGTGTGTTGTCCTCATGCTTAATGACAACAACAGGTTTTCCAGCAACTTTCCCAATAAAAGTAAGTACTCCTGCCCGCGGTGCAAAGACTGAGTCGTTAGGTTGCGTAGCAAAATCAATGCCGCGATGTCCTGGCAGCCATTTTTCGGCTGGTGGGTCGAAATCGTGCATTATTATTCCAGCGGCGCGCAACGCCTGCCGTGATGCCTGCGGAGGAAGCCCTTCGATCGGTAATGTGCTGTGATCGCGTATTGGGCTGTACAACCTGTGTGACGCACGATCACTTGATGATGTGGCGTGACCGTGTGTCAAGGCAGAAGGTGAGAGCATGCCGCCGAGCATTAACCCGACGGCACACACTGCTGTTACGGGCGTTGAAAGAAATGCCATATCGGTACGGTACGAGTAGAACGTGTATGGCTATATTGTGTGCAGCGAATCACGTCACTGAGTGTGGATAATTTGTCGATCAGGATGCTGTGGATCGGGTAATATTGACCACGCATGTCATTTTTTGTGTGCCTAAAATCGGCCACAGTGACATGACTAAAAGCACTCAGTGCTGAAAAGCCTCGCGTTTTGCTGTGGTCCGCCTTGGCGGTTGCAAACGTGTGGAGTGTGGAATACTCGCGCACAACAGCGCGAGTTAGCTAACCCGAAATGCGGCTCTCAGCCGCTCGAATGTGTGTAATGCAGGGGAGGATCCCCGGTTGCACCGAAAGGAAACGTCATGGCAGTAGTAACCATGCGCCAGCTCCTCGACGCAGGTGTTCACTTCGGACACCAGACTCGCCGCTGGAACCCAAAGATGAAGCGCTTCATTTTCACAGAGCGTAACGGCATCTACATCGTTGACCTTCAGCAGTCACTTTCTTACATTGACAACGCTTACGAGTTTGTGAAAGAAACCGTTGCACACGGTGGAACCATCTTGTTCGTTGGAACCAAGAAGCAAGCACAGGAACCAGTAGCTGAGCAGGCTGCACGTGTGGGTATGCCATACGTAAACCACCGCTGGCTTGGTGGTATGCTCACCAACTTCCAAACCGTGAACAAGCGTCTACAGCGCCTCAAGGAACTCGAGCAGATCGACTTTGACGATGTTGCTGGTTCCCAGTTCACCAAAAAAGAACTTCTGATCATGCGCCGCGAGAAGGACAAACTTGCTCGCACTCTTGGCGGAATCCGCGATATGGCAAAGGTTCCTTCAGCTATCTGGATCGTTGACACCAACAAGGAACACCTTGCTGTTGACGAAGCACGCAAGCTTGGTATCCCAGTTGTTGCGATCCTTGACACCAACTGTGACCCAGACGTCGTTGACTACAAGATTCCAGGTAACGACGACGCGATCCGCGCTGTTGCGCTCTTGACTCGTGTTATCGCTGACGCTGCTGCTGAGGGCCTCGTTGCCCGCAGCAAGGGCGGTAAGACTGGTTCTGCTGACGCTGAGCCACTTGCTGAGTGGGAGCGCGAGCTTCTCGAAAACTCCGCAGAAGCTCCAGCTCAAGATGCAGCTCCAGCTGCTGACGAAGCTAAGTAAGGCTTTCTACAGTCTTTAAGTTGGCGGTCGTAACCCGGCCGCCAACTATTGGATCAGCCACCACCATCAAAGGATAAACAATGGCGAACTACACTGCCGCAGACATCAAGGCGCTCCGTGAGCGCACTGGTGCTGGAATGCTTGACGTGAAGAAGGCTCTTGACGAGGCAAACGGTGACTCAGAGAAGGCTCTTGAGATCATCCGCGTTAAGGGTCTTAAGGGTGTTGCAAAGCGTGAAGACCGTGCAACCTCTGAAGGTCTTGTAGCTGCAAACATTGCAGACGTTGACGGTGCCCAGGTAGGTACCCTCATTGAACTTAACTGTGAAACTGACTTCGTGGCAAAGTCACCTAAGTTCATTGAACTTGGAGACGCCGTACTTGCTGCAGTCGTAAAGTCTGGTGCACAGTCCGCTGAAGACGCTTTGGCTGCTGAGGTTGATGGTCAGACCATCCAAGCCCTCATCGACGCTGATGCTGCAACCCTTGGCGAAAAAATTGTTTTGCGTCGTGTAGCAGTAGTGAACGGTCCAGCTGTTACCTCATACCTGCACCGCACTGCAAAAGACCTTCCACCAGCAATCGGCGTTTTCGTTGTTACTGACGCTGCTGCTGCAGGTGCTGCTAAGGACATTGCACAGCACATTGCTGCGCTGTCCCCAGAGTTCCTTTCACGCGAAGACGTGCCAGCTGAAAAGGTTGACAACGAGCGTCGTATCGCCGAGGAAACTGCACGCGCAGAAGGCGCTAACAAGCCAGAGCACATCATCGCAAAAATTGCTGAGAACCGTCTTGGCAAGTTTTACGAGGAAGTTGTTCTTCTTGACCAGCCACTTGCAAAGGACCCATCCAAGAAGGTTGGACAAGTTCTTGCAGAGGCTAAGGGCGAGCTCACAGGCTTTGTACGCTTCCGCGTAGGAGCTTAATTTCTTTTCATTAAATGCCCGGTCCGCACGTATGTGGACCGGGCATTTAGTGCAGATGACTGTTTTTGTTACTCACCTTTGTTGAGTGCAGGGCAACGTCATCTTTTTCATCTCACATGGTTTGCTTGGCTGTCATGCCGAATACAGACATAAGTGATGAGATAATCGATTACACGTGCATGAACGCGCAGAGCACACCCATTACCTGCAGAAGCGGAGTTTTATATGTCCACATCACACAACGTTACACAGGGCGCCGAGCACGAGACACAAGCGCCAGCACGCCGCGTTTTGCTCAAGCTTTCAGGAGAAGCTTTTGGTGGCGGGCAGATTGGTCTTGCATCAACAGTTGTTCGCCGTGTAGCAGCGGAAATTGCTGAGGCAGTTGCTCAAGGTGTTCAGGTCGCAATCGTTGTTGGTGGGGGAAACTTTTTCCGCGGGGCAGAGCTTTCTCAGCAAGGACTTGACCGCGCTCGAGCAGACTACATGGGTATGCTCGGCACCGTCATGAACTGCTTAGCGCTGCAGGACTTCCTAGAACAGGCCGGAGTGAGCACTCGCGTTCAAACAGCAATTGCGATGGGGCAAGTAGCTGAACCGTACATTCCGTTGCGCGCGATTCGTCACTTGGAAAAGGGCCGCGTTGTAATTTTTGGTGCGGGAGCAGGCATGCCGTACTTCTCCACGGATACAGTTGCAGTTCAACGAGCTTTAGAAACTGGCTGTGAAGAAGTCCTCATGGGTAAAAACGGTGTTGATGGCGTATACACAGCTGACCCGCGTACAAACCCAGATGCACAACTGCTGTCCACTGTTTCCTTCACTGACGCATTGGTGCAAGGGCTGGCAGTCATGGATGCTGGTGCAATGAGTCTTGGCCGAGACAATGACTTAACTATGCGCGTATTTGGTATGGACGAAGACGGCAACGTTACGCGCGCGCTCGTCGGCGAGCCAATTGGTACCGCAGTCACCGCAGACTAACCTGTAGTTAGAAAATATTGGTACGCCCAGGGCGTCACAGTTAAGGAGTTGTGTTATGGACGAGATTCTTCTTGAAGCAGAAGAAAAAATGGATCGCGCTGTTGAGGTAGCAAAAGAAGAATTCGCAGGTATTCGTACCGGTCGTGCGAACTCTGGAATGTTTTCAAAGATCATGGTCGACTACTATGGCGCGCCAACGCCATTGCAGCAACTAGCATCTTTTAACATTCCTGATGCTCGTACCGTTCTGATTAACCCCTTTGATAAGTCTTCTATGGCTTTGATCGAAAAGGCACTGCGCGACTCCGACCTTGGTGTTAACCCGTCAAATGATGGTGTAGCTATTCGCATTGTAATGCCTGCGTTGACTGAAGAACGCCGTCGTGACTACGTCAAGCTTGCTAAAACGAAGGCTGAAGAGGGTCGCGTTTCAGTTCGTGGTGTTCGTCGTAAAGCTAAAGACCAGTGTGACAAGGCTGTTAAAGATGGCGAAGTCGGTGAAGACGAGGGTGTGCGCGCTGAAAAAGAACTAGAAGCGCTCACGAAACGTCACATCGAGTCGATCGATCAGCTTCTCGCAAGCAAAGAAACAGAATTACTCGAAGTTTGATGGCTAGATCAAGCCGAAAGTCAAAGGCTACTAGCGCTGAGCAATCGAAGGCGGGCAGGAATCTGCCCGCCGCGATTGCGGTCGCAATATTATTGCTGGGCGCAGTGGGATCTTCACTTTATTTTCGGAAAGAAGCTTTTGTTGGGTTAGCGGTTGTCGCGATTTGCGCTGGGGTGTGGGAACTCGCTCAAGCGTTTAAGCGTCGTGAAATCCTTATCCCTATTCTGCCGTTATGGGTCGGGACAGCAGGGATGCTGGTGTCGACGTATATTTCTGGGGCAGAGGCACTGATGGTGTCTTTTGTTCTCACCGTTGGTGGTCTTGTCATCTGGCGAGTTATTGATGGTGGCGGTATTAACGCTGTACGCGATTGTGCCGCTGGACTATTCGTAGCAGCATATTTACCCTTAATGGCCGGCTTTGTGATGCTTATGCTGGCTGAAGAAAACGGTGCTTTGCAGGTCGCCATTTTTATTCTTTTGGCTGTTGCTAATGACACGGGTGGCTATCTCGCAGGGGTGCGCTTTGGTAAGCATCCGTTAGCGCCTTCCGTCAGCCCTAAAAAGAGCTGGGAAGGTCTTTTCGGATCTTTCGTATTAACAATGATGGTCGGCATTGTTGGAACATTTTTCTTGGGTGTTAACCCCATTGTGGGAGTTATGCTCGGGTTCCTCACCCCGATTACTGCCACCGTTGGAGACCTTGCCGAATCGCTTATTAAACGTGATTTGCAGTTAAAAGATATGGGCAGGCTCTTACCTGGGCACGGTGGTGTCCTCGACCGTATTGATTCGCTGCTCTTGACAGCGCCATTCGTTTACTTGCTATTGTCATCTGCACCGACGTTGCCAGGAATGTAGTGCTGTAGTTCCAGAACATGCATCGTGATCGTAGCGTCGGGTCGGTTTCATCATTAAAGTAATTGATATTAGCGTGCGTACTGTGGGAAGGACACATAGTGTCGGGAATGTTTACGAGAGTATCTGGTCTAAAAAAGGGTTATGACCCAGACGAGGTAGATGATTTTTTCGAACACGCACGTGACTATTACGAGGGCCGCACGGATGAGCCGCTCACACATCGTGACATACATACGTGTGTCTTTGATGTTATGTATCGTGGCTATGACACCGACCAGGTGGATGCCGCGTTGAATCGTTTGGAGAACGCTTTTGTTGCAAAAGAGCGTCAAGAAATTGTGGCACAGCAAGGTCAAGATCAGTGGTCGAACGTTCTCAATGAACGCGCCCGCACAATGTATCCACGATTGACCCGACCTGCTGGGGAAAAATTTTCACATCCTCGTCGCGGCTACGGTTACGCAAGTGATGAGGTTGATGCCTTGTGCGCGAATCTGGTGAAATTTTTTGACGGAAAAATTAAAGTTACTGCTGACGATCTACGTGTCATTACCTTTAAGCGTGCTAAAGGCAAAAATGCTTATGACGAAGGATCCGTCGATGCGTTTATGGCGCGTGGTATTGAAGTTTTGCTAGGAGTTGAATCCTAGAATGCATTCGGGCTCTCAATCTGTTGTTCTGCTCGGGTCGACAGGTTCTATTGGGACACAGGCATTAGACGTGATTTCTCGCAATCCACAACGATTTAATGTTGTGGGCTTGAGCGCGGGTGGAGGGAATATTCCTGAACTTGCACAGCAAGTGCAAGAGTTCGGGGTGCCCCAAGTTGCAATTGCTGATTCTTCTCGTGCGCTTGAACTAGAACACGAATTACGTGCACGAAATTGTCGAACTGAAGTTTTTGCTGGGCCTGATGCGGCAGCCCATCTTGCAGGTGTGGGCGCAGATATTGTTTTAAATGGCATTACAGGCTCTGTGGGATTAGGCCCTACGCTTGCAGCATTGCATGCAGGCTCAACGTTGGCATTAGCCAACAAAGAGTCATTGGTGTCTGGGGGAGAGCTCGTTAAACGGGCTCTTCAGCGTCCAGACCAGATAGTCCCTGTTGATTCTGAACACTCTGCCATGGCACAGGCTTTACGTGGTGGACGCCGGACAGAAGTGAAAAAGTTTATTTTGACGGCTTCAGGTGGGCCTTTCCGAGGTAAAAAAAGGTCAGACCTCGAGCACGTTACTGTGGAGAATGCTTTAGCGCACCCTACATGGGCTATGGGACCAGTCGTGACAATTAATTCGTCGACGTTGGTGAACAAGGCGTTAGAGCTTATTGAAGCGCATGTACTTTTTGATGTGCCCGTTTCTGACATAGAGGTGGTTGTCCATCCTCAGTCGGTGGTGCATTCGATGATCGAATTTATTGATGGCAGTACTCTTGCGCAGGCATCACCACCTGATATGCGGCTTCCTATCGCTCTCGGTTTGAGTTGGCCTGACCGTATTGTTAATGGTTCTGTTCCGGTGGACTGGACGACAGCGCATACGTGGACTTTTGAACCGTTGGATGAGAATGTTTTCCGTGCCGTAAAGATTGCACGTCAAGCTGTGAACATGTCTTCTACACACCCAACTGTTTTTAATGCAGCGAACGAAGAATGTGTTGCTGCGTTTATTGCAGGAAAAATTGGGTATCTAGATATTGTCGATACTGTTGAGCGGGTTCTGTCCGAGTTTGATGCGCCGGCAGGGGAGCTGACAGTTGAACAGGTGTCGCACGTGGAGTCGTGGGCCCGTAAGCGGGCGCACGAACACGTTGCTCGAGCGCAAGCGTAGACGTAACTTAAGGTTCTTCTCAGGTAATTCGTTCACACTGAGATTACCTCGTGTGGAATAAAGGGAGCAGTTGTGTCATATCTTGTTGGTGTTCTCATCATCTTGGTGGGTCTACTGGTCTCAATTGGGTTGCATGAAATAGGGCACCTTGTGCCCGCTAAAAAATTTGGTGTGCGTGTTCCGCAGTACATGATCGGGTTTGGTCCGACTCTGTGGTCGTTTCGTCGGGGTGAGACTGAATACGGCATCAAGGCGATTCCCTTGGGTGGGTACGTTCGACTTGTGGGCATGTATGCTCCAGACGATCCGCGTAAAACCGCAAAAAAAGGTCGGCTAGCTGAATTTATTCAATCAGCTCGGGATGCTAGCACGGAAGAGATCCTCCCCGGCGAAGAGTCGCGTGCTTTTTACAATTTGTCGGCACCTAAAAAATTTATTGTCATGTTTGCAGGTCCTTTTATGAACCTGATCATTGCTTTTGTGGTGCTGAGTTTCTTGTTTGTAGCTTTTGGCACGCCACAACTGAACACGACACTCTCCACAGTGGCGCAGTGTGTTCTTCCCGCGCAATCTGCCGCAGACGCACAATGTGACACAACAACTCCCGCAGCACCCGCAGCAGAAGCTGGGCTTGAACCAGGCGACACGATCGTCGCATGGGATGGAACCGATATTGAGTCATGGCAGCAGCTCACAGAACTTATTGCTGCCTCTGGCGGAAAAACTGTCACCGTGGAATATGAACGTGACGGTACTGTGCGCGAAACAATGGCGACCCCTCTAACCGTGGAACGCCCAGTGTTTGATGAAAATGGTGTCGCAGTTGTCGCCGAAGACGGCACTGCTGTCACACACATGATCGGACACATGGGATTTTCTGGATCTCGAGAGTTTGTGCCTCGTCCGGTTACTGAGGTGCCAGGAGAAATAGGGAAGAGGCTTGCTGCAACGGCTCAAGTGATCGTCTCCTTACCGCAGCGTCTGGTCGATGTGGCTCAAGCCGCATTTGGTAATGAAGAACGTGACCCTAATTCTGTTGTGGGCATAGTAGGTATTGGCCGTTTCGCTGGTGAAATTTCTTCGAGCGAACAACTAAGAGATGCAGGGTTCACTGTTCCGACGCTTTTGGGTCTTGTCGCGCAACTTAACATCGCGCTGTTCGCTTTCAACATGATTCCTCTGCCACCGCTTGATGGCGGCCACATTGCCAGTGCCTTATATGAGGGTTCACGACGACAGATCGCACGTTTACGAAACAAGCCGCGTCCTGGTCCAGTAGACACGGCAAAACTATTGCCTTTGACGTATACGATGTTCTTTATTCTGCTCGGTATGGGTGTTTTGCTGATATATGCGGATATTGTTAATCCGATCAAGCTTTTCTCGTAATATGTTTCATGTTGTGATTGTGTTATTCCTTGTCAACGGAAGCCCAAACACGTGACTTTTTAGTGCAGATCATCGTGAGACCTATCTCCTTAGTTCTTTTGTGCGTGTGTTTCAGTGGATAATGGACGGGTGAGTCTTCCAATCAATCTCGGTATGCCTTCCGCCCCCGCGCCAACTCTTGCACCTCGTCGTAAGACCCGGAAAATCCGTGTTGGAAAAGTTGAAGTTGGTGGCGACGCACCTATCAGCGTCCAATCAATGACAACCACACCAACAACAGATATCAACGCTACGTTGCAGCAAATAGCGGAACTCACAGCCGCTGGTTGCGATATCGTTCGAGTTGCTGTGCCAAGTGCGGACGACGCGTTAGCTTTGCCAGCGATCGCCAAGAAATCACAAATCCCAGTCATTGCAGATATCCACTTCCAGCCGAAGTACGTATATGCGGCCATTGATGCAGGCTGCGCAGCCGTACGTGTTAACCCTGGAAACATTCGTAAGTTCGATGACCAAGTAAAGCAAATTGCGCAAGCAGCAAGTGACGCAGGCGTCTCTATTCGCATTGGTGTTAACGCAGGATCTTTAGACCCCCGCTTGCTCAAAAAATACGGGAAAGCAACACCTGAAGCGCTTGTCGAATCAGCTGTATGGGAAGCTTCCCTCTTTGAAGAGCACGGATTCCACGATTTTAAAATCTCGGTAAAGCACAACGACCCTGTCGTTATGGTGCGAGCCTACGAGTTACTTTCTGAAAGCGGTGACTGGCCGCTGCACCTCGGCGTTACTGAGGCAGGGCCTGCTTTCCAAGGCACGATTAAATCGGCTACGGCGTTCGGCGCATTGTTGTCACGTGGTATCGGTGACACGATTCGAGTGTCGTTGTCGGCTCCTCCCGTGGAAGAAGTCAAAGTTGGAAACCAAATCCTTCAATCCTTGAACTTGAAACCACGCAAACTTGAGATTGTTTCATGCCCGTCATGTGGCCGTGCTCAAGTTGATGTATACACTCTTGCCGAGCGAGTAACAGCAGGGTTGGAAGGCCTGCCAGTTCCACTGCGCGTTGCAGTTATGGGATGCGTCGTGAACGGTCCAGGCGAAGCTCGTGAAGCTGATCTTGGTGTTGCTTCAGGAAACGGCAAGGGACAAATCTTCGTTAAGGGTGAAGTCATCAAGACTGTGCCAGAAGCCATGATCGTCGAAACCCTCATCGAGGAAGCAATGAGAATTGCAGACACTATGGATAAGACAGGGGAAGCCCCCACCATTACCGTAGGCTAGGTTTATGACATCAATCGCACAGCAGCGAGTACCACAAGCTTTAGAAGCTCGTGTACTCGATGCTGGCGAGTGGGGTTATGCTTTACAGCTTGCATTGCAAGACCCTGTCGCCAATATTTTGGCTATTACCCACCTTGAGCGGGCTCTTCGCTGGCAGGATTATCACGGAGAGGTCTGGGGTTTTCCTGCCCAGGGAGAACTTGAAGCGGTCTGTTGGTCAGGTGCAAACCTGATCCCTATTGTTCCGTCATGGCAAGATGATCCCTCAGTAAAAGAACATGCACTGCGAGCCTTCGGCGAATTAGGGACACAGCTAGGCCGACGATCATCGTCGATTGTTGGCACAGCAGAGTTAGTTATGCCGTTGTGGAATAGCCTTGGCGGTATGTGGCAGCGCCCTCGTCAAGTGCGAAGTAATCAGCCATCGATGATTATGACAACAGTTCCACAAGGTTTAATTGATTCGAAGGTGCGCCCAGCAACGGATCTTGATTTTGATGGATTGTTTCCAGCAAGTGTGCGCATGTTTATCGAAGAAGTTGGCATATCTCCACTGTCGTTTGGTTCTTCTCAATACGCCATGCGTGTGCGTGAACTTATCGCGGAGAAACGCACTCTTGTACGTATGCATGATGACACTACGTATGATGCACATACACATCGCAATGATGCGCATGAAGAAGTCCTCTTCAAAGCAGATTTTGGTGCATTAGCGGCAGGGGTCGCACAAATTCAGGGAGTCTGGATAGACCCGCACTATAGAGGTCGTGGATATGCTGTTCCTGCGGTCGCGCAAACTGTTGCGTACGGGTTGGAGAACTTTGCTTCTACGGTTTCTCTTTATGTGAATGATTACAACTATCGTGCGTTAAAAGCCTATCGAAAAGTGGGCTTTGAGCAGATAGGTGAATACGCCACCATACTTTTCTAGGTGGTTATGAGTGGTAACAGCATAAAGTCTGGTGTGGCACTCGTTCGTTCACGCATAAATGAGCGCAGGCATAGAGTCATAGGCAGTAATCTATAACTATGCTTTTACGCCTATCCCAACTTTTCGTCCGTTCGCTGCGCGAAGATCCTGCTGATGCAGAGGTCGCTAGCCACAAACTTCTTGTTCGTGCCGGGTATATTCGCCGTACTGCACCGGGAGTGTATACGTGGCTTCCGCTCGGGTTGCGGGTTTTGGACAAGGTTGAAACCGTTGTTCGTGAGGAAATGGAAAAGGCTGGCGCTCAGCGTGTGCATTTCCCAGCGCTTTTGCCACGTGAACCGTTTGAGGCGACGAATCGTTGGAATGAGTACGGCCCTAACCTCTTTCGTCTGAAAGATCGAAAAGACGGTGACTATCTTCTAGCGCCAACACACGAAGAAATGTTTACGTTGCTGGTTAAGGACCTGTACTCCTCGTACAAAGATTTGCCTGTGACGTTGTTCCAAATCCAAACGAAATACCGTGATGAGGCGCGTCCACGCGCTGGCCTTATCCGCGGGCGCGAATTCATTATGAAAGACGCATACTCGTTTGATACCACAGATGAAGGTCTTGAACTGTCCTATCAGGCACAGCGTGACGCGTACGAGCGCATTTTCACGCGGTTGGGTCTTGAATATGTGATTGTTGCTGCAACTGCTGGTGCTATGGGTGGATCACGTTCGGAAGAGTTCTTGACCCCAACAGCAATCGGCGAAGACACCTTTGTGCGCTCTGCTGGCGGTTATGCCGCGAACGTTGAAGCCGTCGTCACTCAGGTTCCTGAAGCTCTTGATTACACGCATGCTGCACAACCAGTCGTCGTTGACACACCACAAGCAGGAACTATTGATGAGCTTGTTGAACAACTCAATACCCAATACCCTCGCGAAGACGGCCGGGCATGGACCGCAGGCGATACGTTAAAGAACGTTGTTGTCGCAGCCACAAGTCCAACAGGTGAACGCGAAATCATTGTTGTTGGTGTGCCAGGTGACCGTGACGTTGACTTGAAACGTGTCGAAGCTGCCTTAGCGCCAGCTGAAGTTGAGCCAGCGACGGATGCAGATTTTGCTCGTAACAAGGTACTTGTGCGTGGCTTTATCGGCCCACAGGCGCTTGGACAAAAACAGCAAGGCGATGAGAATGCCCTGCGTTATCTTGTCGACCCTCGCGTCGTGGACGGCACAGTATGGGTAACTGGAGCCAACCAGGTGGACAAGCATGTTGTTGGCTTAGTTGCTGGTCGTGATTTCGTTGCTGATGGAACAGCGGAAGCAGCACAAGTCTTAGCTGGTGACCTTGCACCAGACGGTTCTGGTCCGCTTGAACTTGCTCGCGGTATCGAAATTGGGCACATCTTCCAACTTGGGCGTAAATATGCCGAGGCGTTAGGGCTCAAGGTTCTTGATGAGAATGGCAAGCAAGCTGTTGTCACGATGGGCTCCTACGGCATCGGCGTGTCACGTGTTATGGCTGCTCTCGCAGAAGCCAACCACGATGATAAAGGTTTAGCGTGGCCTATTAACGTTGCCCCAGCGCACGTGCACATCGTTGCGACAGGTAAAGACGACGAAGTATTTGAGGCGGCACACAAACTTGCTGAAGAGCTCGTTGAAGCTGGGCTTGAAGTTATCTATGACGACCGCAAGAAAGTCTCGCCAGGTGTGAAGTTCAAGGACGCTGAGCTTTACGGTGTTCCTTATATCGCTGTGGTAGGACGCGGGCTTGCCGACGGAGTTATCGAGTTCCGTCCGCGCGTCGGAGAGTCACAAACCGTCGAGATCGCATCGGCAGCCACCCACATTGAGGCGGTTGTTCGCGACAGCTTGCGCGACTAATACTGTTACATAAAGGTGTGGGTGGAAGAAAATATTTTCTTCCACCCACACCTTTATTGTGCTGTTACTGCTCGGGGGTTTGGGTTGGTACTTGGATGGTTGGTGTTCCGTCGATGAGTGGGAAGAGCTCAAACTTTTCGCCCCAAAATTGGGCATAAAAGGTGCGTGAAGTTGCCAAGTTGAGCAGATCTGCTCGAGCGATGGGAGCTGCTTGGGGGATATAACCTAAATAGTCTTTGGCTAGCGTCAGTTCTAGTTCGCGTGCGAGTGCGGTGCGTTCTTTTTTGCTGGCACGTGGCTGGTCAGCTGCCAAAGTAAAAGGTAATTCGTAGGCGACTTTGCGCGGGTCTTGTGCCGTACCAGATACTTCTGCGAGTTGGGCAAGAAACTCTGCTTGTCGTCTGTGGTCTGCTGCCATTTTTTGTATGGGTGCTTGCTCGTCGGTGTCGCTCATTGCGGCGATGACTTCGAGGGCGTAGCCAGTTGCGTCTTCGTTCGTGATGAAGGAAAGCAGCGTTGAGTCATTCGGTGCGGCGTTTGCGTGTGTCCATTGAGTATGAGTGAAGTCTTCTGGCAAAGCGAAAGACACACGTGCAGTTTTAGCAAATGATTGTGCTGTGATGAGTTGGTTAATCGCAATAGACCCGTATAGTCGGGCTAACTCGCCGTCTTCGGGTATGTCGAGGCTCGCACGAATCCTGTTCGATGAGCTCAACAGTTGTGTCAGTAAATCTTCAGGCGATGAGTATTCTGGCGATTCAGTAGGTTCGGCGCTTCCAGAGGTTGGCGTTGGTGCTGCCGTGGTGTTGAGGGGAGAAGCCTGCGCCTCATCAGTATCTTTATTGATGCCAGACAGATATACGCCGCCAAGGGCGTCTTCTTGTGCTGCAGCGTCTTGTGAGATGGTGTCAGCGCGCTTGATAATTTTTGTTGTTGCGTCACTTGCTGCAACACTGTTTGCAACTTCTTGGGTAATGAGTAGGTCATTCACCATTGCCGTGCGTGAGATTTCGTTGGGGTCTGGAACCAGTTCTTGTGGGGGAGCAGTTTCTAGCCGTACACCGCAACCGACAAGTGTGACCGACATGAATGCTGCGGTGATTGTAGTCACTGTGCGGCGCCAGCGGTAGCGTTGAGGGGCAACGATATTTTCCCTCCCAAAACGGCTAGATTTCGGGAAAGATTCGACCTTTTTGAATCGTGCCATCATGTGAATTGGATCTCCCTGCAGACCGCATATTGTGCAAACTTATTGTGGTTCAAAGTTTGTTTTCTTTAGAAGTGACGAGCGCACTGCGCTCTAATCGGTAATCTTAGTTGAGAAACAAGTTCATACCGGTCTGTTTTCTGCCCGGTAGGCGTATTCGTCGACAGGAGAAAAATTGGCAGCCCAACTTTTAGCTGAGGAACTTAAGCAGGAGCTGCGTTCGGTCGTGGCCGATGCTGGTTTAGTTCTTGAAGATGTAACTGTAGCGCAGGCCGGAAAAAACACGGTTGTGCGGGTAACTGTGGATTTGGATGAAACCCAGTTGGGCGCAGTTAGCCTCGAGCACATCGCTGAGGTTTCTCACGCTGTTTCCGCTGCTCTTGATTCGGTAAAAGCACTCAAAGATGCTTATACGTTGGAAGTTTCTTCGCCAGGGGCCACACGGGCGTTAACTGATCGAAGGCACTTTGTGCGTGCGCGGGGCCGGCTTATAAAGGTTCAATTGAATTCAGGTGTGGATTTTGTTGCACGGTTGAATTCTGTTGACGGTAATGTACTAGTTTTTGACGACGAACAGCAGATCCCAATTGAGGACGTTCGAAAAGCAAAAGTTGAAGTCGAGTTAAAACGCGCTGAGCACGTGCGCGATGAAGACTTTGTAGATATTGAAGTAGAAGATCGAACAATGACTCGAGGCGTGGAGGAGTAACGTGGAAATCGATATGAGTGCGCTGCGCTTACTAGAGCGTGAGCGTGAGATTAGTCTTGAAGTTCTGATTTCCGCAATTGAGCAGGCGTTGACAGTTGCGTATCACCGAACTCCAGACGCATACCGTCATGCGCGTGTTGAAATTGATCGCAAGACGGGACACGTTGTGGTGTGGGCGCAAGAAGATATTCTTGTGAGCCCTGCCTATGAAGACGAAGAAGGACAGTATTATCCTGCTGTTCGTGAGCTTGGCCCAGAGTTTGATCACACACCTTCAGACTTCGGCCATGTTGCCACTGCTACTGCACGGCAAGTGATTTTCCAGCGGTTGCGTGACGTTGAGGACGACCAGGTTCTTGGGCAATTCAAGAACAAGGAAGGGGAACTTGTTTCTGGAGTGATCCAGCAAGGGAAAAACCCGCGAGTCGTGAACGTCGATGTGGGTGGTACCGAAGCACAGCTTCCAGAACACGAACAAGTCCCTACGGAACGGTACCGTCACGGTGAGCGTATCCGTGCGTACGTTCTTGAGGTAGCGCGCCGCATGAATGGTCCAGCTATTACCTTAAGCCGGACGCACCCGAACCTCGTGCACAAGTTGTTTGAACTTGAAGCGCCTGAAGTTGCTGATGGAACGGTAGAGATTGTTTCTATCGCACGTGAGGCTGGGCATCGCA
This sequence comes from Timonella sp. A28, assembly GCF_051200815.1. Lineage (GTDB taxonomy): Bacteria > Actinomycetota > Actinomycetes > Actinomycetales > Cellulomonadaceae > Timonella. The sequence continues at coordinate 382,451 of NZ_CP195159.1, forward strand.
CCAAGATGGCTGTACGCACGAAGGTCGCAGGTTTAAATGCTAAAGGCGCCTGCATTGGTCCTATGGGACAGCGAGTGCGTGCGGTGATGGCTGAACTTAATGGCGAGAAGATTGACATTGTGGACTTTACCGATGATCCGGTTAAGTTCATTTCTTCAGCGCTTTCACCAGCTTCGGTGAGTTCTGTCACGATTCTTGATAGCGATGCGAAGTCTGCGCAAGTGGTTGTGCCTGATTATCAGTTGTCGTTGGCTATCGGTAAAGAGGGCCAAAATGCGCGTCTAGCCGCTAAACTTACGGGCTGGAAGATCGACATCCGTTCCGATGAAGAGGCTTCCGACTAAAAGCTTCTTAGCAAAAATGTGATGAGAATCTGCGGCACACACACTACATTCGTGTGTGTGCCGCTAACATCTTCGCGGTAAATAGCGTTAAAATTGACGAAACTGGCTCAAGTCTGTTTTTTGTTGTGTCCACTCTTGGAGATCAGGCGTTGTGCGCCTATTTCTAAAGTCATGTAGAGGGAGTTGACGTGACAGTACCAGTACGCACATGCGTAGGGTGCAGGGGACGGTCTGATGTTAGTAGCCTCGTGCGCGTTGTATCTCACGTGCAACCACACCAAACATCCTCAGATGTTTCTTCTGCTACGCATTACGTTGTAGTTGACGAACGTCGAACGATGCCTGGGCGAGGAGCTTGGTTGCATAAGCAACCCTCGTGCTTGAAATCTGCACAGCGTAAAAACGCTTTTGTGCGAGCGCTTCGAGTGCACAGTGAACTAGATCTTACTGCTCTTGTTGAATACATCAACACGTAGTGATCTTAAGGCTTCTTCACTACACACAGGCTGCAGAAGAACGCTGCAGACCTATGACACGTCGATTAGGAAGCGGGTAAAGGCCGATGGGCACCCGATGAGTACTCAGCGATGAGTCCGTATAAATAACGACGGTCCTCCCAGTTTCGGGTGGACCGAGACTGGAGAGTTGTGGCTAAAATCCGCGTCTACGAGCTTGCGAAAGAGCTCGGGGTGGAAAGCAAGACCATCATGGGTAAGCTGACTGAACTGGGAGAGTTCGTGCGTTCAGCTTCCTCAACTATCGAACCGCCTGTAGTGCGGAAACTGCGTGATGCGTTTCCAGCTGCACAAGCGGCCCCAGCCGCTGAAAAAGCACCTGCAAAATCAGCAGCAAAACCAAAACCAAAGCCTAAAGCTGAAGCAGCTCCTGAAGCAGAAGCAAAGCCGAAAGCCGCCGCAGCAGAAGAAGCAAAGCCTGCTGCGAAGCCAGCCGCTGCTAAACCAGCAGCAAAGCCTGCTGCGAAGCCAGTAGCTGCTAAACCAGCAGCGAAACCTGCTGCGAAGCCAGCTGCAAAAGAAACTGGAACGGCTGCTCCAAAACCTGGCGCACCAAAGCCTTCCGCAAAGCCTGCAGGAACCAAAGCAACACCAAAGGCTCCAGAAGCCAAAACCGGTGGCGCAAAACCAGCAGATGCAAAGTCTGAATCAAACGCTCCACGATCTGGTGGGCCGCGCCCAGGCAACAACCCTTTTGCAACCACACAAGGGATGCCACGCCAAGGCGGTTCTGGACAGGGCGGACCACGTCCCGGTGCCCCTCGTCCAGGCGGACCACGTGCCGGACAAGGGCAACGTCAGGGAGCACGTCCGGGCAACAACCCCTTCTCTGACAAACAAGGTATGCCACGACAGAATGCACGACCTGAGCGTTCAGAGCGCCCAGACCGTTCAGAGCGTCCAGCACACAACAAGAACGTAGACGCGGCACACTCAGAGGCACGGTCCGGTGGGCCACGTCCGGGCGGTCCTCGTCCAGGCGGACCACGCCCAAGCTCAGGGCCACGTCCAAACCCAGGCATGATGCCAGGTCGTACAAGCGCACCTCGACCAAGCTCCGGTGAACGTTCCGGTGGTCGCGGTGGCCAAGGCGGCGGCCGTGGCGGTCGTGGTGGCCAGAACGCTCCAGCAGGAGCAGGTCCAAACAACGGTCCAAACCAGGGTGGTTTTGGCGGTCGCGGTGGCGGACGCCCAGGCCCTGGCGGACGTGGTGGCACAGCCGGTGCATTCGGACGTTCCGGTGGACGCCCAGTTAAGGGACGCAAGTCAAAGCGCGCGAAGCGTCAAGAGTTCGAGCAGATGCAAGCACCTTCACTCGGTGGTGTAACTGTTCCACGCGGTGACGGTTCAACTGTTATTCGTTTGCGTCGCGGTTCATCGTTGTCTGACTTTGCAGACAAGATTGATGCGAACCCAGCGAGCCTTGTTACAGTGCTTTTCCACCTCGGTGAGATGGCAACTGCAACACAATCGCTCGACGAAGACACCTTCGGTACTCTCGGTGCAGAACTTGGCTACGTCATCGAAATGGTGTCAGCTGAAGACGAAGACCGTGAACTCCTCGGCGGCTTCGACATTGACCTCGAAGCTGAAGAAGCTGGTGAAACTGACGAAGACTTGAGGCCACGTCCTCCAGTTGTCACAGTTATGGGTCACGTTGACCACGGTAAAACCCGTTTGCTTGACGCTATCCGCGAATCAGATGTTATTTCTGGTGAAGCTGGTGGCATCACCCAGCACATTGGTGCATACCAAGTAAAGACTGAAGTTGACGGCCGTGAACGCGCCCTCACCTTCATTGATACACCAGGTCACGAAGCGTTTACCGCTATGCGTGCTCGTGGTGCTCAGGTCACCGACATCGCAATCCTTGTGGTTGCAGCAGATGACGGTGTTATGCCACAAACCGTTGAGGCTCTGAACCACGCTCAAGCAGCAGGTGTGCCAATCGTTGTCGCTGTTAACAAGGTTGATAAAGACACGGCAAACCCATCGAAGATCCGCCAACAGCTCACCGAGTACAACTTGGTTGCTGAAGAATATGGTGGCGAAACCATGTTCGTAGACGTTTCTGCAAAGCAGAACATGGGCATCGGTGACCTGCTCGAAGCAGTGGTTCTGACCGCGGACGCTTCTCTTGACCTGCGTGCAAACCCGAACAAGGACGCACGCGGTGTCGCTATCGAAGCGAACCTCGACAAGGGCCGCGGTGCAGTTGCTACCGTGCTCGTCCAGTCGGGAACCTTGCATGTTGGTGACGCAATCGTTGCTGGAACCGCATACGGACGTGTTCGTGCAATGTTTGACGAGCACGGCGTAAACATTGATGCAGCAACACCAGCCCGCCCAGTTATGGTTCTTGGTCTGACGTCTGTTCCTCGTGCAGGTGACGCATTCTTGGTGGCACCAGATGACCGTACTGCTCGTCAGATCGCTGAAAAGCGTGAAGCAGCAGAACGTGCAGCACTTCTCGCGAAGCGTCGTAAGCGCATCAGCCTTGAAGACTTCACTCAAGCTCTTGAGCTTGGAAAGGTTGAGACTCTCAACCTTGTTCTTAAGGGTGACGTATCCGGTGCAGTTGAAGCTCTCGAAGACGCCTTGTTGAAGATCAACGTTGGTGACGAAGTTGATCTGCGCATCATCCACCGTGGTGTTGGAGCGATCACACAGAACGACGTGAACCTTGCGACTGTCGATAACGCAATCATCATCGGCTTTAACGTGAAGCCAGCTGAGCGTGTTGCTGAGCTTGCAGACCGTGAAGGCGTTGACATTCGTTACTACTCAGTCATCTACCAAGCACTTGAAGATGTTGAAGCAGCGCTTAAGGGCATGCTCAAGCCTGAGTACGAAGAAGCGCAACTCGGTACCGCTGAGATCCGCGAAATCTTCCGTTCCTCGAAGTTCGGAAACATCGCTGGTTCGATCGTTCGCTCTGGAGAGATTCGTCGTAACTCGAAGGCACGTGTCTTGCGTGACGGCGTCGTCATCGGAGATAACCTCTCAATTGAATCGCTTAAGCGCTTCAAAGACGACGCAGTTGAAGTACGCGAAGGCTTCGAATGTGGTATCGGTCTGGGATCATTCAACGATCTCCAAATCGGTGACACCATCGAAACGTGGGAAATGCGTGAGAAGCCTCGCGCATAACCCGACGCGTTGAACACAACGTAGTTCTGTGAATGGAGGGTGTCAGTATTATGCTGGCACCCTCCATTCATGGGCTAAACGATTATTTTCATCCACCCTTAGCGATAATCGCAGGTTATACCTATAAGACGCCTGTAGTGTTGGGGAAGAAGGAGAACACATCATGGTAGATCACCCACGGGCACGTAAACTCGCCGACCGAATCCAAGTCATCGTCGCAAAGATGATTGATACACGCATTAAAGACCCACGGCTTGGTTTTGTCACCATTACCGACGTTCGTGTTACTGGCGACTTGCAGAATGCTTCAATTTTTTACACGGTATACGGAAGCGACGAAGACCGCGTGAACACGGCTGCCGCGCTAGCCAGTGCTAAAGGAACCATTCGTTCCGAAATTGGTAAGCAAACAGGTATCCGTTTGACACCAAACATCGAGTTTCACCTTGACGCTGTGCCAGAGAGCGCTGCGTCCTTTGATGCGGCACTACTTGAAGCACAAAAGCGTGATGCCGAGCTGAAAGCTCTACGTGAAGGCGCAACGTATGCAGGTGAGACCGACCCGTACCGTAAAGCCAACGAAGACGACAGCGTTGAAAGCAACGAGGGCTGACCTGCTACATGTCTGAAGTACGAAAGGCAGGCCCACGACGGCCTCCTGCCGAAGATGGGCTCGTCATCGTTGATAAACCAATCAACTGGACAAGCCACGACGTGGTTGCCCGTATGCGGACACTTGCTGCAACGCGAAAAGTCGGCCACGCAGGAACCTTAGATCCCATGGCAACTGGAGTGTTAGTTGTTGGAGTCGGGAAAGCCACCCGACTCCTCAACTACATTGTCGGGGCAGATAAGGAATATCAAGCAACTATCCGTTTAGGTGTTGCTACAACAACTGAAGATGCTCAAGGCGATGTAACGCAGGTCGTTGAAACCTCGGGTGTATCTTTTGACGAGATTGTTCACGCCGCAGGCACCCTGACCGGTGACATTCTGCAAGTACCTAGCGCAGTAAGTGCGATCAAGGTTAATGGAAAAAGAGCATACGAGAGGGTCCGCTCAGGCGAGCACGTTGAGCTTGAAGCTCGCCCTGTTACCGTGCATTCATTTGAGGTTCATGACGTACGTGAAGCAGTGAGCGATCACGGAAAAGTCGTTGATGTTGATGTCACTGTGTGCGTGTCATCGGGGACGTACGTGCGAGCTCTTGCCCGTGACTTAGCGGTAGAACTTGGCACCGTTGGGCATTTGACTAGGCTTCGTCGTACACGTGTTGCAGGCTACACGTTAGAAAACAGTGCAACGCTGGAACAACTTGAAGCGGATGTTGCTGAGCACGGAAGCATTTCAGTACTTAAGCTTGCGGATGCGGCACGAAGTGCGTTTGACGTACGTGACCTCACTGAAGAAGAAACTACTGCTTTAGGGTTTGGTAAGCGACTCAGCCCACAGCACACCTCGGCAACGAGTGACACACCTGTCACTGTGGCGGGAATTTCTCCCGCTGGTGAATTGGTTGCATTGTTGAAAGAAGACGGACGTAAAGCTCAACCTGTTGTGGTATTTGCGGTACAACAATAAGTCTTACCGCAGGCGTGCTGTTGTGAGCGTTCTTAGCGAGCACGGGCTTTAGAGAACTTAGGAGAGTGTCAGTGTTTGTCTGGACTAATCCGGATGAAGTGACGGTCGGCGACAAACGCAGCGTCATTACAATAGGTAACTTTGATGGTGTTCATCGCGGTCACAGGTTTGTGCTCGAAAACTTGATCGGACATGCGGCGACAACTGGTTCTGTTTCTGTTGTTGTGACGTTCGATCCTCATCCGGCGCTCGTGCACCGCCCAGAGTCGGCCCCACCTTTACTGACTGGACTGCGCGACAAACTTGAATTGTTGGCAGCTGAAGGCGTCGACGCAACTCTTGTTCTTCCATATTCTTTGGAATTTTCGCAGCTGACCCCGCGAGACTTTGTAAAAAAGTACGTTGTTGATGTGCTGCACGCGCGCCTGATCGTGATTGGACGGGATGTGCGCTTTGGCCGAGAAAATGCGGGAGACGTGCACACGCTCGAAGAACTTGGCCGCGAGTTTGGTTTTGTGGTTCATGTGGTCGACGATTTTGGCGAGCCCAGTGGGGGAGAGCGCTGGTCGTCGTCTGTTGTGCGGCAACTCGTGCGCTCAGGTGAAATGGGGGCTGTGACGGCTTTGCTGGGGCGTCCTCATCGGATGCGCGGGGAAGTCGTTCATGGCGATGCGCGCGGCCGAGAACTTGGTTTTCCTACAGCAAACATGAGCCAAAGCAGCGATGGAATGATCCCAGCAGATGGCGTGTATGCAGGATGGCTTTCGGTTGTTGATGGTGGACGCGAATTACAGCAGATGCCTGCCGCGATCTCGATCGGCACGAACCCCACTTTTCACGGTGAGCAGCGCAGAGTTGAATCGTATGTGATTGACCGTAAGGGGCTGGATTTGTACGGCGACGAGGTGATCGTTGAATTTGTGCAACGCCTCCGCCCGACGCTCACTTTTGAGTCGATGGACGCTTTGATTGTGCAGATGGGCGACGACGTTGAGAAAGCTCGTCTCATACTCCGGTAGGCGTAGGAGTTTTCGTCGCCAGTGCGTGTGAGACGTGAGTGCGATCACCCGTATGTTGTGTCTCAGTAACCTCCCATATTGTCTATCGCTGATATACTTTTAGCGCCGTTAGATCGGCCGCGGTCAGAGAGAGCTTGGGTGGATATGCCCCAAAGCGCCGCGCAACAACCATTGAAGGAGAGCCGTGCCGCTCGATTCAGCAGTTAAGAAGAGCATCATCGCCGAATACGGTGCAAACGAGAGCGACACTGGTTCGCCAGAGGTGCAGATCGCACTTCTCTCGCAGCGCATCAAGGACCTCACCGAGCACCTGAAGACCCACAAGCACGACCACCACTCACGTCGTGGTCTACTTCTTCTTGTTGGTCAGCGTCGTCGCCTCCTTGGCTACCTCCAGAAGGTAGACATCGAGCGTTACCGTTCGCTTATCGAGCGCCTCGGTCTGCGTCGCTGATGAGTTTGTGATTCGGCTCGGCTCCTTCTCTGGGGTCGAGCTGAATCAATGTCTGGCCCGCTTTGGCGGGCCTTAGCAATATCACGCAGGTTTATAGTTCAAGTCTTTCTCGGTCCTCGGTAGTGGTTTCCGGATCAACGTGAAGATCCGTAGGCCTCGATCGAAGACCGCTAGACGAGGAACTATATGCCCCGTTCTAGGAAATGGAGGGCCTCATGGAGGGTCCAGAAATTCAGTTCGCTGAAGCGATTATCGACAACGGTCGATTCGGTAAGCGTACAGTTCGATTCGAAACAGGACGTCTTGCACGTCAAGCTGCAGGATGCGCTACCGCATACCTTGACGGCGAAACCATGCTTCTTTCAGCAACCGCTGTAGGTAAGCAACCAAAAGACCAGTTCGACTTCTTCCCACTCACCGTGGACGTTGAAGAGCGCATGTACGCGGCTGGCCGTATCCCAGGTTCATTCTTCCGCCGTGAAGGACGCCCATCAACCGAGGCTATCCTCGCGTGCCGTCTCATTGACCGTCCGTTGCGTCCAAGCTTTGTTAAGGGCTTGCGTAACGAGGTTCAGGTTGTTGTCACCGTTATGGCGATTCACCCTGACGACGCATACGACGTGCTCGCAATCAACGCTGCGTCGATGTCGACTCAGCTTGCAGGCTTGCCATACTCCGGCCCTGTCGGCGGTGTGCGCGTTGCACTTATCGACGACCAGTGGGTTGCTTTCCCTAAGTACAGCGACAAGGAACGCGCTGTCTTCGAAATGGTCGTTGCTGGACGCGTAGTCGGTGACGACGTGGCCATCATGATGGTAGAAGCTGAAGCTTCAGAAGCATCATGGGACCTCGTCAAGAACCACGGCGCAACAGCTCCAACTGAAGAAGTAGTTGCTGAAGGTCTTGAAGCAGCAAAGCCATTCATCCGTGCACTGTGCGAAGCGCAAGCCGAGTTGGCGTCAAAGGCTGCGAAGCCTTTGAGTGAATACCCACTCTTCCTCGACTACGAAGATGACGTTTTCGCAGCTGTGGAAGGTGCTATCACCGCGGAACTCGCTGAAGCACTGACCATCGCAGACAAGCAAACACGCGAAAACCGTCTTGACGAAGTTAAAGACCTCGCTTTTGAGCGTGTCGGTGAACAATTTGCTGAGCGCGACAAGGAAATCTCAGCTGCAGTTCGTTCCCTCACCAAGAAGCTCGTGCGTAAGCGCGTTCTTACTGAAGGTGTGCGTATTGACGGCCGTGGTCTAGCAGACATCCGTACGTTGTCTGCTGAAGTTGAGGTTATTCCTCGCGTACACGGTTCAGCTATTTTTGAGCGCGGCGAAACCCAAATCCTTGGTGTAACAACGCTGAACATGCTCAAAATGGAACAGCAAATCGACTCGCTTGGCCCAGAAACGCGCAAGCGCTACATGCACAACTACAACTTCCCACCATATTCAACCGGTGAGACAGGACGAGTTGGCAGCCCTAAGCGTCGCGAAATTGGACACGGTGCACTTGCAGAACGTGCGCTCGTTCCAGTTCTTCCAACACGTGAAGAGTTCCCATACGCAATCCGTCAGGTTTCTGAAGCTCTCGGATCAAACGGTTCGACCTCAATGGGATCTGTCTGCGCATCGACACTCGCGTTGTACAACGCTGGTGTGCCACTGCGCGCAGCCGTTGCAGGTATCGCAATGGGACTTATCTCAGACACGGTTGAAGGCGAAACCCGTTATGCCGCACTGACCGACATCCTCGGTGCAGAAGACGCATTCGGTGACATGGACTTCAAGGTTGCAGGTACTCGTGACTTCGTTACCGCAATCCAGTTGGACACTAAACTTGACGGTATTCCAGCGTCTGTTCTTGCTGGTGCTCTTACTCAAGCGCGCGATGCACGCATGACCATCTTGGATGTCATTGATGAAGCAATTGACACCCCAGACGAGATGAGCCCACACGCACCACGCGTTATTGCGGTTAAGGTTCCAGTCGACAAGATCGGTGAAGTTATCGGGCCAAAGGGCAAGATGATTAACCAGATCCAAGAAGATACAGGCGCTGACATCTCCATTGAAGATGACGGCACCGTGTACATCGGCGCTGTTGACGGTCCATCAGCCGAGGCGGCACGTGCCGCAATTAACGCGATCGCGAACCCACACGTTCCAGAAGTGGGCGAGCGTTTCGTTGGAACCGTTGTTAAGACCACAACCTTCGGTGCGTTTATTTCGCTCACCCCAGGCAAAGACGGACTGCTGCACATCAGCCAGATCCGTAAACTTGTCGGCGGAAAGCGTGTTGAAAACGTTGAAGACGTTGTCTCTGTAGGTCAGAAGATTCAGGTCGAAATCGCTGAAATCGATCCTCGTGGCAAGCTGTCATTGGCTGCTGTTGTTGAGGAAGCAGAAGGCGACAAGCCTGCCGAAACAGAGTCTGTAGACGCATAACGTGGTTTGGTCTTTACCTTTACTCGAATCAGGAAACCCTGAAAATGAGTTGAACGTCGAGCATGACGGTGCGATTATTCGTCGCACCGTCCTGCCCGGCGGCGTGCGTGTACTCACAGAACAGTTACCCGGTCAGCGTTCCGCAACAGTTGGTGCGTGGGTAAACGTCGGATCGCGTGATGAGCAAGACGGTCATTACGGATCCACTCACTTCCTTGAGCATCTGTTGTTTAAGGGAACACCTCGTCGCACTGCTATGGACATTGCTGAATCTTTCGACGCTGTCGGTGGTGAAGCGAATGCTGTGACCGGTAAAGAGAACACATGCTATTACGCGCGTGTTCTTGATACTGATCTGCCCATGGCTGTCGATGTCATTAGTGACATGGTGACGAGTGCTTTGCTTGACCCGGAAGAACTCGAAACTGAACGTGGCGTCATTCTGGAAGAACTTGCCATGAATGACGACGACCCAGGTGATGTTGCCCATGAACAGTTTTCTGCGACTGTTTTAGCCGGACACGATCTTGGCCGGCCTATCGGTGGCACCCCAGAAACAATTAATAAGGTGCCAAGAGAAGCCGTCTGGGCTCACTACCAAGAGCATTATCAGCCTGAAACACTTGTGTTTACGGCGGCCGGAAATGTTGACCACGATGTACTGTGTGGACAAATTTCGGATGCTTTAAAAATTGGTGGCTGGCAGCTAGATGATGGCGCGATTCCACGTGCTCGTCGAGACACGACTGCTTTAGAAGGCATTGGGTTAACGTCTCGCGAACTCACAATTTCGCGGTCAGTTGAACAGGCGAATGTCATTATCGGATCGACTGGTATCACCGCTACTGACGACCGCCGTTTCCAACTATCAGTGCTCACGGCTGTGCTGGGTGGCGGTATGTCTTCACGGCTCTTCCAAGAGATTCGTGAACGACGGGGTCTTGCATACTCCACATATTGTTTTGGCAGCTCACATGTGGGCACCGGAACTTTTGGATTATATGCGGGATGTGCTCCTACAAAAGTTGATCAAGTAACTGAGCTGCTTGTTGCTGAACTCGAAAAAATGGCTGATTCTGCTATCACTGAAGCTGAACTGAAACGATCAATTGGTCAGTTGTCAGGTTCTTTAGTTTTGGGGCTTGAAGACTCTGGTTCGCGTATGAACAGACTCGGCCGTGCAGAGCTTGTTACGGGTGACTTGTATTCGCTTCAAGAAACACTTGAACGTATTCAGGCTGTAACTCGCGAAGAAGTTCAATCGTTGGCAATCGAATTAGCTGAACGTCCGCGTTCTGTGGTTCGAGTTGGGCCTTTTACTGCGTAAGCAGACGATTTTCACAGTCTTGAGATGGGCTGCTCGTTAAGTGAGTGTAAGAAACATTTTTGTTTGCAGACACGTACACTACAACGGGCAGTCCATTGCTGTACGTGAAGAAAAGAATGTGGGGAAGCCATGATTAAAGTTGCAGTTTTAGGTGCTCGTGGACGGATGGGAAAAAATGTCTGTGAGGCTGTGCTTAATAGTCCTGACATGGAACTTGTTGCCACGATGGACACAGGGGATGACTTTTCTGTTGTTGCCGAAAGTGGCGCGCACGTTGCTGTTGATTTCACTGTGCCTAGCGTTACTGAATCGAACGTGCACCAACTTATTGATGCAGGAATACACGCCGTAGTTGGAACTACTGGATGGACTGAAGGATCGCGTGCGCGGGTTGCAGACCATCTTGCCGACGATGGACGCAACCTTGGTGTGTTGATTGCTCCTAACTTTGGTCTGTCAGCTGTGCTTGCTATGAGTTTTGCGGCTAAAGCGGCAAAATTTTTTGAGTCAGTTGAAATTGTTGAACTGCATCACCCGGATAAGGTTGATGCGCCGTCAGGAACTGCCCGGCATACGGCGGAGGCCGTTGCAGCGGCCCGCACTGAAGCGGGTATTCCCGTGAGCCCCGATGCGACCGTTGAAGGATTCGAAGCACGTGGTGCGGATGTTAACGGCGTGAGAGTTCATGCTGTACGGTTGCGCGGACTTGTTGCACATGAAGAAATTTTGCTTGGTAATGCCGGTGAGCAGCTTTCCATTAGACAAGATTCGTTTGATCGGGTTTCTTTTATGCCAGGAGTTCTTTTAGGAATTCGTGAAGTATCCTCTCGTCCCGGGCTTACTGTGGGGCTTGAGAACGTAATGGATTTGAGCTAGCAAAGTAAGGGCACAAAACTGTTAAGTTTTGTGCCCTTGAGGTATTCAAGGAAGTGTCGTGTGCGAGTGAAGCATCTTGTAGCGCCAGTGGCTGTGACTGCGCTGTTGGGTATTTTTTTGTGGATGGTCGGTAGCAGGGTTGCTGCGATGATGTCCACGGGTGAACCATTAATGATTGCTATTGGCGCCGGAATTTCGATGATTCTCGTAGCCATTTTGTATGGAATGTTTCGAGAGTGGCTGTTAGCTCTCACTGTCTCGAAAATGAGTGAACAACTGCATGACGAAGGCAAACTCGTGCACGATGATTTGCCGAGGTCGCCTGGCGGCAGGATCGATCGTCAAGCAGCTGATGAACAATTTTCTGATTTACGGCAGCAGGTTGAGCAACAGCCGGACGACTGGGGAGCCTGGTTTAATCTCGCGTTTGGGTATGAAGCGTCAGGGGACCGTCGTCGGGCTCGTTCTGCTTTGCGTACCGCAGCACAGCTGTATCGCACCCAGAACAAAGCCTCACGCTAGTTCGGCGTGCCATCGTTCTTCGACTAAGGTCGTGTCACTGTCAACGTTGAGTTGTCGGACTCGGCCGTCTTGTGCGAGGCCAGCAGAGGCATAGAAGGCTTGTTTTGCTGCTGCCGTTTCTGGAATCCACACCGTGACTTGTGTAGCACCATTGCGTTGTAATGTGTCCACCGCTGCGGTTAATAGTCTGGAACCGTGACCTTGTTTTTGATGTGCAGCGGTTACTTCTAAAGCGATGATGGTTTGTGGCGCAACAGCACAAAAGCCGACAATATCGCCGCCGGACAGTGCCGTAAACAAGCCGTATTCAGCGCTTGGTGGGCGTACAATCGCGTCTAACCATTGCTGCTGTACAGATTCCACATCGACGGCAAGAGGGCTCTCAGGCCCAAAAATGTGCGGGAGCGTGGCAGTCCACGACTCGTTTTGTATGCGTGCGATATGCGGAGCGTCTTGAGCTATCGCTGGACGCACAGATACATCGGCATTCTCTGTAAATAGCACCATCGCTACATTCTTTCGTTGGAGATGTGTGGTCTTTGATTGTAGGCGAAGTTTCGATGATGGGCTTTCACACATCCGGTTGCGTGTGAGTCGGTTCTGGTTCACAGATTTGGGTCGTTACACTGATCGAGGAAGACTGCGACTTGTTGGGAGTATGAGGGGGACGCGTGAACACACAATATGAAGATTTGCTTAGGCATGTGCTTGAGAACGGTACTTTAAAGGACGACCGTACAGGCACAGGTACACGTAGTGTGTTCGGTCATCAGATGCGGTTTAACCTCAGCGAAGGTTTTCCACTCATCACAACAAAACGCGTCCACCTGAAATCTGTTGTTGGCGAGTTGTTGTGGTTTTTGCGTGGGGAATCAAACGTGCAATGGCTGCAAGAAAACGGTATTCGCATCTGGAATGAATGGGCAGACGAGAACGGTGATTTAGGTCCCGTTTATGGTGTGCAATGGCGTAGTTGGCCCACCCCAGATGGTGCACATATCGATCAGATTTCTCAGGTTGTTGACACCTTAAAAACACACCCTGATTCTCGACGAATGATAGTTTCAGCGTGGAACGTTGCAGAACTCGACAAGATGGCGTTGATGCCCTGTCACGCATTCTTCCAGTTTTATGTCGCTGACAATAAATTGTCATGCCAGCTGTACCAACGATCTGCAGACCTATTTTTAGGTGTGCCGTTCAATATTGCTTCGTACGCTTTACTCACTCATATGGTTGCTCAACAGTGTGGTTTAGAAGTTGGCGATTTCGTGTGGACTGGGGGAGACTGCCACATTTATCTCAACCACATGGATCAAGTAACTGAGCAGCTTTCACGCACCCCATTCGAGTTCCCGACACTACAGCTGACGCAAGCGGCCGACATGTTTTCGTACACATTCGATGACATTGCAGTCGAGGGATATCAGCATCATCCCGCTATTAAAGCTGAGGTAGCAGTGTGAAAATAGCGCTCATCTGGGGGCAAGCCTCGCACGGCGGTATTGGGCGCGGCGGTGAAATACCATGGTATGTTCCTGAAGATTTTGCGCACTTTAAAGCGAAAACTATGGGAGCCCCAGTCATTATGGGGCGGGCAACCTGGCAGTCGCTACCGGAACGTTCTCGCCCTCTGCCTGGACGTACCAATATTGTGCTATCTCGTGACACTGCATTTCATGCGCAAGGTGCTGTTGTTGCCACAACGGTAGATCACGCTCTTGAAACTGCTCACGCTACAGGGGCTGAAACCGTGTGGGTCATGGGTGGTTCGCAAATTTATGAATTATTTATGCCTTACGTAACTTTGTTAGAAGTGACTTTTATTGATGTTGCGCCTGACGGCTGCGATGCTTTTGCTCCAACTATTTCTCCGAACTGGGAAATAAGCATGCATAACCCTGAAAGTGGCTGGTTGGAATCGCGTACAGGAACACGTTTCAAACATGTCACATATGAGCGTGCACTGCCGTTACACCAGTACAAAAAGTGATGTGCCCGGTGGACATGTGCATCGTATTAAGCCTGAACGGGGTATCTTAGAAGTCATGATGAAGACGTTTACTGAAGAGCGCCCTTTCGGAACTTTGCTCACAGCGATGGTAACTCCATTCCACGAAGATGGCAGCGTAGATTTTGACTCTGCTGTTGATCTTGCTAAACGTCTCGTCGACGCAGGTAATGACGGTCTTGTCCTTAATGGAACAACCGGAGAGTCACCTACGACTCACGCCCCAGAAAAAGCCGAACTCATTACCGCAATTGTTGAAGCTGTAGGCGACCGCGCGCATGTCATCGCGGGTGCCGGATCAAATGATACCGACCACGCAGTGCGCATGGCCGAGCAGGCACAAGAAGCTGGAGCGGACGGCCTGCTGGTTGTCACCCCATACTATTCACGCCCAAGCCAGCGTGGCATTGTCGCTCACACCGAAGCGATCGCCGATTCCACTGATCTTCCTGTCATGTTGTACGACGTACCGGGCCGCACAGGGGTGCGCTATTCAGCAGACACATACGAGCAGTTGGCTGCACACTCAAAGATCGTTGCTGTCAAAGACGCAACAGGCGACGTGGCCGCCGCTGCCGAACTTATCGCTCGCACAGACCTCGCATGGTACTGCGGTGACGACGCACTTTACCTGCCTTTCCTCTCTGTCGGGGCAGTGGGAATTGTGTCTGTAGTTGCCCATGTGGCAGCACCTGAACTTGTTCGCGTGGAAGAACACTTCAGCGCAGGCCGCAACACCGACGCCACCCACACGGCGGCACAATTACTGCCATTGATTAACGCAATCATGGGAACTGGTGCCGGAACCGTTATGGCGAAAGCAGCCTTGCAACATTTGGGACATATCAAAAACGATGCGCTACGCCTCCCACAAGTGCGTGCCACAGAAACTGAAATCGCGGTAGTCCATGCAGCCCTTGAAGCGCACGGACTCTTAAGCGCTGCCGCGTCGCAGTAAACAATACAAGCCCTGGAGGCTACGTGAGTCACCCCCATCCTGAACTAGATACACCACCGGAACTCCAACCGGGAACAATGCGGATCGTCGCATTGGGTGGTCTAGGGGAGATCGGGCGGAATATGGCTGTCCTCGAATTTAATGGACGGCTGCTAGTCATCGACTGTGGTGTGCTCTTCCCAGAAGACAACCAGCCTGGCGTTGACCTGATTCTTCCCGACTTTGAATACATTGCCGATCGCATGGACGACATTGATGCGATCGTACTTACCCACGGACACGAAGACCACATTGGTGGTGTCCCATACCTGCTGAAACTACGCGCAGACATCCCTGTCGTAGGTTCACGCCTGACGTTAGCTTTTGTAGAAGCAAAACTGAAAGAACACAGAATCACACCTGTGTTACATCCAGTTAAAGAAGACGAAAAAGTCTCCTTTGGAGACTTTGAATGCGAGTTCGTTGCCGTCAACCACTCCATTCCAGACGCGCTCGCTGTCGCAGTTACTACTGCGGCAGGAACGATCCTGCACACTGGTGACTTCAAAATGGATCAGCTGCCGTTGGACGGACGAATCACCGATCTGCGCGCGTTCGCACGTCTTGGAGAACGCGGCGTCGACTTGTTCATGGTGGACTCCACGAACGCTGAAGTCCCAGGATTCGTTACCCCAGAACGCGAAATTGGTCCAACACTTTCGTCGGTTTTTGGGCAATCTGAAGGACGAATCGTTGTCGCTTCTTTTGCTTCTCACGTGCACCGTGTGCAGCAAGTCCTAGACGCAGCACGCGACCACGGACGAAAAGTTGCCCTTGTGGGACGCTCCATGGTGCGAAACATGGGAATAGCAGCTGACCTTGGCTACCTGAACATTCCACACGGAGTCATCGTTGATTTGAAGGATGTTAACTCGCTACCTGACAATCAAGTTGTTCTCATGTGCACCGGTTCGCAGGGCGAACCTATGGCAGCGCTTTCCCGTATTGCAAACCAATCGCACAAGATTTCTGTGGGACACGGCGACACCGTTATCTTGGCGTCTTCGCTCATCCCAGGAAACGAGAATGCGGTCTTCCGCGTAATCAATGGGCTTATGCGGCTTGGTGCCCGTGTTGTGCACTCCGGCAACGCAAAAGTGCACGTTTCTGGTCACGCTTCAGCAGGTGAACTCACATACTGTTACAACATTTTGCGTCCTAAAAATGTGATGCCAGTGCATGGTGAAGTGCGCCATCTGATTGCTAATGGGGCAATCGCGGTGAAGACTGGTGTGCCTGCGCAAAACGTTATTCTTGCTGAAGACGGTGTTGTTGTTGATCTTGTTGACGGGCAAGCACGCATTGTAGGTGCAGTTCCGTGCGGTTACGTGTATGTTGACGGTTCCTCCGTAGGAACCATTACAGAAGCCGAACTGAAAGATCGACGAATTTTGTCTGAAGAAGGATTCGTGTCCCTCTTTGCCGTCATCGATTCAGCAACAGGGAAAGTCATTGCAGGACCACAAATACTTGCGCGTGGCTTTGCTGAGGGAGATGACGTGTTCGACGACATCCGCCCACAGATCGTTGCTGCACTAGAAGAATCTGCAAGCAATGGGAACACTGATACGTATCAGTTGCAGCAGATCATGAGACGCACTGTTGGCCGGTGGATTTCTTCACGACTTCGTAGAAAACCGATGATTCTTCCGGTAGTTGTCTTAGCTTAAAGCGTTCAGGGGCTGTAATCATGACGATTGCAGCCCCTGCCGTATTAGTCAGTGGACGGTGTAGTGTGTGTCCTCGGCAAAACCTCGACTGATCCGTGAAATGTTTCGAGGCTTGTTAGTTCCGAAGCTTCTGTTCCTACAGCTGTACGTACATCTGTGTACCGTTTTTCTACTGCCGCAGACGATAAAGAATCCGTGGCCTTATTAGCAGTATGCAATGCGGAAAGATCACGAACAATATGACCTGCTTTACGATCCACGGTTAAAGCACGCCAAGAAACCTGTGTGATACGGGTTGCCTCGTCCGTTCCCTCAACATGCGCAAACATCATGACGCTGCTTGCAGTCTGCGGAACACAACATGCAGAATCCTGATTTGAAATGAAGTTCCCTAAACCATAAGCAACCCACATTCCGTCATCGTGCGGACCACCAGATAAACGCTCAATCGGTTGCGGAACATGCGCATGATGCCCGATATACAAATCTATGAGTCCAGATTCTGCCAGTGCTTGCGCGAACTCCTTCTGCTCAGCGGAAGGAATGCTCTGGTATTCGATACCGTCATGACTCGATACCACGACGAGGTCGGCGCCTCGTTTACGTGCGTCGCGGGCTTGTGTAAGAACATCGTCCACCACGATGCGCTGCACAGCCCAAGATTTTCCCTGCGGGGTGACTAATCCATTTAAATGACGAGTCACGGAAAGGTGCGCTATCCGAGTGGTGCCTGCATCTTGATGCACATCGTATATTTGCGGATTGTGCGCTTCGCTTTGTGACCGTGCGGTGCCTGCAAAACCGAGACCATTATTTTCTAGAGTGTCCAATGTCGTGACAACTCCGTCAAAACCTTTATCTATGGAATGGTTCGAAGCTGTTGAACAACCATCCCATCCTTGCCGTGCGAGGGCTTGAACAATCGCAGGAGACGCACCAAAGAGAGGGTAGCCAGTTGGGGTGTGCCCTTTGGCGATAACAGGTACTTCAAGATGACACAGTGCAAGTCCCGCAGAATTGACCAGTGCATCAATCTCAGAAAAGAGGGGAGAGAAATTGTATCCAGTTGATGTTCGTGCAGATGAATGAACAGGTAAGTGTGGCAGCACATCGCCTGTCGCTGCGATCGTGAAGATGCGCGGGCGCGGTGCCGGCTCTGGGGAAGGGGATTCTTCCTCAACGGTGAAGGAATCCGTTGTAGCAGAGACCCCGGGTGCAGGAAAGGGAGGTGAGGATGGCGACGAGTGCAGTGCGGCCACAACGCCACCGACACACGCCGCGATGAGTCCGCAGAAGAGGATAATCCATAGGCTGCGTAGTGAAGGCTTATTCACAGGTGACGAGGACACACGAGCATGTGGGGGTTGCATACAAGACACTTTTCTAGATGTGTGCACTGCATGATGTGCAGCTTGTGTAGTGCACAGTGATTTATGACTATTATCGGCTCACCTTGATTTAAATCCAAGGAAATTTGCTTAAGCCAGATAAATTTGGTGGTATGGCTGCGCGCTCACACACAACGAAAACCTCGGCGGCGAGAGGTTCTAATCGAAGTACGTCCACTAAAACGGCACGTACCGCTCGTACACGCAAGACACCTACTCGTACGAGACCGCAACCTGCAGCTGCCACGGAAGCACAGAAAGTGCATCGTCGTGAACATTGGTTGGATGCTTTTGGGTTTATTTTGATTGCGTTAGCGATCATGTCTGCAGTGCCAGAGTGGTTTGCTATTGATACTCCTATCGCGCATGTGATGCATACAGCTGCAGCATCTGTTGTGGGTCGACTTTCAGTTCTTGTCCCTATCGCTTTGTTTGTGTGGGGAATTCGAGTTTTGCGACGTAGGCATCGCGAAGACCGCACGCACCGTATGACTGTTGGTGTGTCGTGTGAAGTGTTAGCTCTCACTGGTATTACCCATGCTGTGACGGGATACCCTTCTTTGGCAGAGCCTTTTAACGAGGTGCAAGACTCGGGTGGTGTCTTAGGGTTTATTCTTGGTTACCCGTTAGCAGCGGGATTAGCGCCAGTTGCCGCTGTGTTGGTGTTGTTATTGCTTGCGTTTTTTGGTGCGTTAGTGATTACAAAAACCCCAATTTCATCTTTGTCTGAGAAATTACACAACATAAAAACTTCCATTTTTGGTGAGGCGCCCGAGGCCCCTGCGCAGACCGGTGGAGTGGGGACTGTTTCTGGTGAATTGGAATTAGCGCCCGGGGTATCGCGGCATTCTGGACACGATCGGGATGCAACGGTGCCGCAGAAGAAACGTAAACGTGCAGGGCTTTTGAGCCGCCGCAGCAAAAAGAATGCGGTTGTTGAGCCTACTCAAGAAAATCGTCTTGAAGCGTATGACGGCGACGAAGCGTTCACCCGTGCTTTTGATGCTGAAGTGACGGCAGAACAAGAAACTAAGCCGAAGCCGACTACGCGTAAGAAGTCAGGCAGGGAACGCTCGGCTACTATCCATACTGATCAGACGCAAGTTATTGATCCTGCTGAGTTGTCTGACGTTGAAGCTGTCGTTGAGCCTGAGGCTGTTCCACAACCGCCAGCAAAGAGCGCGGCTGCTCATGAACCGCCCGCTGCAGAAAGTCCTAAGAAACTTGAAGCACCACCAAACCGTGCTGTGCCGCGTGGGGAGCAACCCATGCTTGAAGGCGACATGGTGTATGTCCTTCCTGACGAAGAGGCTTTGGCGCATGGTGCCCCGCACAAGAAACGATCTGCAGTTAATGATCGGGTTGTTGATTCGCTTACCGAGGTTTTTGCTCAATTTAATGTGGACGCATCTGTTACTGGGTTTACTCGTGGACCGACAGTTACACGTTATGAGGTTGAGGTCGGCCCTGGCATGAAGGTGGAGCGCGTTACTGCTCTATCAAAAAATATTGCTTACGCTGTTGCTTCAGCAGATGTGCGGATTTTGTCTCCGATCCCTGGAAAGTCAGCTATTGGTATCGAAATTCCAAATGCTGACCGTGAAACTGTTGTGCTTGGTGACGTCTTGCGTTCAAGTGTGGCGCGGAAGTCAGATCACCCAATGATCATGGGTGTGGGTAAAGACGTTGAAGGTGGCTATGTGATGGCCAACCTTGCGAAGATGCCACACATCTTGGTTGCGGGTGCGACCGGTGCGGGTAAATCAAGTTTTGTGAACTCGATGATTACATCGATTTTGATGCGCTCAACCCCGGACCAGGTGCGCATGATCTTGGTTGACCCGAAGCGTGTGGAACTCACCATTTATGATGGCATCCCGCATCTTATTACTCCGATTATTACTAACCCTAAAAAAGCTGCTGAAGCTTTGGAATGGGTTGTGCGAGAAATGGATGCTCGGTACGACGACCTTGCCCTGTTTGGTTACAAGCACATTGATGACTTTAACGCTGCTGTTCGTAGTGGGAAGGTGAAACCACTGCCGGGTTCGGAACGAAAGATCGCTCCCTACCCGTATTTGCTGGTTGTTGTTGATGAGCTTGCTGATCTCATGATGGTTGCGCCACGTGATGTGGAAGCTTCTATCCAACGCATCACGCAGTTGGCACGAGCAGCAGGTATCCACCTTGTTTTAGCAACGCAGCGCCCTTCAGTTGATGTTGTTACTGGTTTGATTAAAGCCAATGTTCCATCTCGTTTAGCTTTTGCTACGTCCTCACTTGCAGATTCGAGGGTTGTTCTCGACCAGCCGGGTGCCGAAAAACTTATCGGGCAAGGTGACGCATTGTTCTTGCCGATGGGTGCGTCAAAACCTATGCGCGTGCAAGGTGCGTGGGTTAACGAGTCGGAGATTCATGCTGTGGTTGAGCATGTGAAGACTCAACTGAAACCCGTATATCGAGAAGACGTTACTCAAGTGGCAGCCAAGAAGGTTGTTGACGACGATATCGGTGATGACCTTGATGTGTTGTTGCAGGCAGCCGAATTGGTTATTACTTCCCAATTTGGTTCCACTTCGATGTTGCAACGTAAATTGCGTGTTGGCTTTGCCAAAGCTGGGCGTCTGATGGATTTGCTGGAGTCACGCGAAATTGTTGGTCCTTCTGAAGGGTCTAAAGCTCGTGAAGTGTTGGTGCAGCCAGACGATCTTGCTGGAACTTTAGCTATGCTTCGTGGCGAACCAGTCGAAGAGCCCTCATCACCGCATTCGGGTGAAGGCACTGTAGACTACAGCGATGGCGTTGGGGGGCATATGCCTCCCGTCGCGAAAGATTATTCTGACAATGCAGACACTGAAGATGACGGTTGGACTGGTCCGGTGCGTTAACTGGGACTGTTGACTGAAGTAAGGAACTGTGTTGCTCTCGTGACAGTTATTTGAGGTGAAAGCGTTGTGAGTGAGTCCGTGACTGGGCCAGCCCATGTGCCTGTGTTAAACATTGCGAACATTTTGACGATGCTGCGTATCGCCATGGTTCCTGTGTTTGTGTGGGCGTTATTTCAGGACTCCGGAGAGTCTGTTGTTTGGCGTCTTATCGCATTAGGGATTTTTATTCTTGCAGCGATAACAGACAAAATCGATGGTCATTTAGCTCGTTCTCGGGGACTCATAACCAACCTCGGTAAGATTCTTGATCCGATAGCGGACAAGTTGCTTACTGGAGCAGCGTTTATTGGGTTGTCAATGTTGGGCGATCTGTGGTGGTGGGTAACCATCGTTATTTTGGGTCGAGAGCTCGCTATTACTGTTATGCGGTTTATTGTTATTCGTTATGCAGTGCTTCCAGCCTCTCGTGGTGGAAAACTAAAAACTGTATTCCAGATGTTGGCGATTGGGGCATTCTTGCTTCCGCTTTTTGCAATGCCGATTGTCTTCACGTGGCTAGCTGTCGCACTCATGTCTGTTGCCGTAGCGTTCACTGTTATTACGGGTGTCGATTATTTAGCGGCGGGGTGGCGAGTCTTCCGTGAGGGAAAAACCTCACGATGAATATTCGTGAGCTTTTCTTCTGCAGACCTTATAAACGCTGTTCAACAACCATGTGATGATGTTGCGGCGCGTATTATTCGGCATGCACAAACTCTAGGGTTATCGATTTCTTGTGCAGAATCGTTAACGGGTGGTTTGTTGGCTGATGCTTTTGTGCGGATTCCAGGGGCTTCAGATGTTTTTGTTGGTTCTGCCGTAACCTATGCAACGGAGTCGAAAGCTTCGGTGTTGCAGGTCAACAACGAAACCTTGCAACGTTACGGCGCTGTACATGCTGAAACTGTTCGGCAGATGGTCACAGGAGTAGGTGTTCTCTTCCGATCAACTATTCAGGTTGCAACGACAGGTGTTGCTGGGCCCACTCAGCAAGACGGACAACCAGTTGGACGTTTTTATATTGGATTATTGCTGCCCGGTATGACACACGCAGAAGTCGTTACAGGCAGGATCAGCGATGACGAGATTGAAGGTCTTGCGCACGGTGGTTCTGATCGTAGAGAATGCATTCGGCGTGTAGTGGTTGCCGTTGCTTTAACCGAATTGCTGCGTTGTTTAGGGCGTATAACCCACAAACAGGGCTGTGACTAGAGGCATAAAAAAATATTAGATTGCGCGGAACAATTTAGTTTCAGAATGCGTTATTCAATACAGAGCGAACGCATAACGTGATAGTGTTCCGGGCCGGGGGACTATTAAGTTGTGAGGTGAATTTGCCGAGTTTATCTCGTACAGTGTTCATTCAGCGTGACTTGCTAGAGTCAACGTGAAAAGATATCGGCAAAACATAACTTAGGTAAGCGCCTAAGGTCCTGAGAAGAGGACTTTGGTACTGAGACACGAGAGGAGGCAGCCAGATGGTTGTATTACGTCGCGAGATTGGTGATGTACTTCGTACGGCACGCCAACGTCAGGGTCGAACACTTCGAGAGGTGTCTTCCGCCGCCCGTGTGTCACTTGGCTACTTGAGTGAAGTCGAACGCGGTCAAAAAGAAGCATCATCAGAGTTGCTTGGATCAATTTGTGAAGCTCTTGACACGCCTTTGTCAGTGATTTTGCGTGAAGTAAGCGATCGCATCGCTGTTGCAGAGGGTCTGTCAATTCCAGACACAATTCCGGCAGAGATGGTTTCGTACGATCGAGTACCCGCCACTGTGTAGCACTATGATCTAGTTTTTTGAAGGGCGGACCGCACACAAAATGTGCGGTCCGCCCTTTTATGTCGTCATAAGGTTTGACAGGTAGCGCAATAGAAGGCGGGACGCTGCTTTAACGGTGGACCAATAAGTAAACGTTCTATAGGTGAACCGCACACATGGCAGGGTTTATCTGTGCGGCCGTGTACGTGTATTTTTCGCCCCTGCGGATACGCGACCACTGCTCGGATCATGTGTGAACGTATCGCTGCTAGAAGACGCGGAACATGTACGTCAGCAAGAGGTGTGAGCGGAGAATATTTGAGTTCAAAAAGCCCCTCGGCCATGTAAATAGTACCTATTCCAGCCACAACCGTTTGATCCAGCAGCGTTTCTCCAATGGGCCGAGTTGCGGGTTGGTACGCGAAACGTTCAATGCCCGTACGCCATCCTTCATCCGACAGCGTGAACCCGTTTTGGTGTGAACTGTCACGTGATGCGCGTGGGGCAACACGAAGATGTGGATCGTTATGGGCCCGCTCTAAAAAAGGAGTGGGCACAAAAGAGTCAGACAAAATATCGGGGCCTAAATGTTCTAAATGCTGAGGCTCTTCACGCGTCTGCCATACGTCGAGCATTCCCAACCTGTAACCTAAGGCCGTCCATTGTGCGGTGCCTATTGCGGCACGAACAAATGGTGAAGGTGAGCGTGCTTCAGAGGAATCGGTACGAACTATTCGCCATGATCCATCCATACGCAGATGTGTTCTCAGGGTGAGTCCTTGGTCGAACCGCATAAGTAAATGTTTTCCGTACGCGTCAACTTCATCAAGATGATGGCCTTGAAGTCCATGCGCAGGGGCTGACGGCCAATTGAGATCACCGCGAGTTAAGACTGAACCAGCAAAAATCTCATGCAACGTGTTGGCTGCTGTCAGTACGGTATCGCCTTCAGGCATTGTTTTTTCCGTATCGTTGCGATGGATGAGGTTGGTAGCGAAGCCCTGCTGGCGTCACTGAAAAACCTACAGCCCGTAAGGCTTCAAAGACGGGATGCTGCTCGGCGGACCGGACGAACTCGAGGACAGGTGAGTCGTTGATTTTTGAGAGCTGAATTTTTGGAAGCCGCCCGCTATCTACCTCTGCAACAACTGCGTTAGCGGCAGCGAGCAGTTGGGTGGAATCATGAGTGAACGACAAAACAGTTTTGCCTCCCCGCTCAACATATAAAACAAGATCACCATCAACTAACACCACTGAAGCACCGGCTTTTCGTCCAGGACGATGCGTAGTGGAGGAGGGAAGAGTCTCTGGCCAATTCACAAACGCACCGTAAGGGTTAGCAGGGTCCATCGCCGCTAAAACACACACTTTATGTTTGTTGCGTGAGCGCTCTGCCTTAAGGTCAGCTTCGGTTGTACGCAGCACATCAACTGCCCCGTCCGCGGCGAACTGGGAACCACCCAGCTTTTCAACAAAATATCCGCGACGTATTTTTCCTAAACTCTCAGCAGTGGACAGCACTTGGTAAAGCGCAGAGAAAGGATGTTCAAGGTCCTCGAATGTGTTAATCGATCGGGTGACTAGACCATAACGTTCAAGAAGAACAGTAATGCAGGCATGAATGCGACGTGTTGGGTCTAGAACTCGTTGCGGTAAAACAGTCCAACGTCCAGTAGCAATGCTCGCAGGAACACTGTTGCGAGGCGTTACCGGAGATAAACCACCGAAACGAGACCGAGCGGTTTTAGATCGTATGTTCGCGCGAGAAGCAGGGGCAGAACCTACCCGTCCGACGAGAGAACGCAACGGGCTAATAGTGTCATTAGTGATCAGTCCCGCCCACACCAAATCCCATAACGCACGTTCAACAGCCGCCGCAGCGAACCCACTGTTGTCTATAAGATGCGATGCGAAAAACCCGCCTGAACCCTGCAAAAGATCAAATAAAGCCGTGTGGTCTAGCGAATTGGAGAGCTCGTCATGGTCATGAAGTGCAGTAACACTAGGCAGCGTTAGTTCTGCGCCATCGGCTAGATGTAGGGAAATCATGGCATCCTTGCCACCACGTGGCCCGGGCAATAATTTGTGTCCAATCCATACCACCTCACCAGAGGTCGTAAGTTCATCCAACATGCTAGGCGTATAGTCCTTAACCCGTGCTGGAAGGATGTGAGATTCAAGCGCCGATAATGGTACTGGCACCCCAGTTAACTGTTCGATAGCTTGATATAAACCGTTAATTCCATGCAACTCGCCGACGTGTTGCCATTGAGGTAGGAACACGCCAAGAGTGCTTTGGCTGACAGGTTCCACATCTGCGCGTAAAGCGGCAAGCGAACGACGCCGCAGTAGTCGCATCACATCAACATCGCAGTAATCTTCGTGGGTACCGCCCAACGCCTGAGGCAATAATTTTCCAGAGAGCATCAGGCCTTGCGCTTCAAGTGTGCGTAAAGCATCACGGACAACAGCAATCCCTAACCCAAACCGTGCGCCAACGTGCGCCGCCGTAAACGGACCATGCGTGCGTGCATAACGCCTAATAAGGTCCCCTAAAGGATCCGCAACAGGTTCAATAAAGTCGGCAGGAATACCTGCCGGTAACGCGACCCCCAACGCATCCCGCAGACGGCTAGCATCTTCAATGGCAGCCCACTGCCATGCGGATTCATCGGAAACACCCGCAAGCTTGACTCGAATAATTCGACGCGCCTGCTCAAGCTGTTGCAGTAAAACATGCGCATGCTGCGTAGGACTCCTCTCAGTATCCGAGAGGTCGTCGTGCCGTGGAGCATGCACTCGATCGCTTATATCGTGAAGAGTCGCCGGCCCCCACTTAAGCAGGAACTCCCACAGCTGCTCAGCAGTTTTAATTTTTTTGGATTCCGTGAGGAACAGTAATTCACGAATAGTCTCTGCAGTTGCGTCAACATCCAAAATGTCGGCAAGACTTCCAACACCTTCCTGCCCCAACAACTCAGCGAGAAGCGTGGGATCAAGAGTGAGCGCAGCCGCCCGACGTTCCGCAAGAGGCGCATCAGCATCATAAAGAAACTGCGCGGTGTACCCAAAGAGCAGCGTCTGAGCGAATGGCGAAGGATGTTGAGTAGTAACCTCACTAACCCTGATCGCGCCCGCAGAAATCGTGCGCATAATGTCAGTCAACGCAGGAACATCAAAATCGTCCTGTAAACATTCCCGCACCGCTTCAAGGACAATAGGGAAATCTGGAAAACTGGATGCAACAGACAACAACTGCGCAGACCGCTGACGTTGCTGCCACAACGGCTGACGTTTATCAGGACGCGTCTTCGGCAGCAAGAGTGCACGAGCAGCCGCTTCACGAAAACGAGCGCCAAAAAGCGAAGAATCACTTACCTGCTCTCGCACAACACGAGCAACATCTTCAGGATCAATAAGGATGTCTTCAACCGTTAACGATTGCGCAGGTTCCGCCGCCGGTAAAACCGCAAACGGGTCATCAAAAGTAGCCGCATCTTCAGTGTTGGGTATACGCAACACAATACCGTCATCACTGTGCATAGCAGAGGCATCAACCCCAAACTTTGTGCGAACACGATCAGAAATAACAAGCGCCCACGGGGCATGAACCCGAGACCCAAACGGACTGTGAATGACGACCCGCCAATCACCTAACTCATCACGAAATTTTTCAATAACAATGTTTTTGTCATGAGGGAGGGAACCGGTAGCAGCCGTTTGTTCATCTAAATATGCAGCAAGGTTACGTTGGGCATATGCGTCGAGGCCTTGCCACGCAGGATCTGAATCCCGCGAATGCGTCGTAGTGCGTAGCCATTGTCCGATTGCTCGACCAAGCTCTACTGGCCTGCCTAACCCATCACCTTTCCAAAACGGAAGACGACCAGGAACACCAGGTGCAGGAGACACCAGAACACGATCAGGAGTGATCTCTTCTATCCGCCATGTTGAAGACCCCAGAGTAAACACGTCACCTACGCGAGACTCGTACACCATTTCTTCATCAAGTTCTCCAACGCGTTTCCCTCCTTTATGTGTGATCTTCTTACCGCTAGTGGTGACCCGAGGATCAACCGTTGAGGTGTCGGATCCATCCTCGTAGGCGAAGGACGCTGGCTGGGCGTCGTCGATAAGAAAAACACCATAGAGACCTCTGTCGGGGATAGTCCCGCCAGAGGTGGTAGCTAGCCGCAAAGCACCAGGCCGAGCAGAAAGAATATTAGTTGTACGGTCCCAAACGATTCGCGCTCGCAGTTCACCAAAATCTTCGGAAGGGTACCGGCCAGATAGCATATCGAGCACTGCCCGAAAAGTTGCTTCCCCCAGGGAAGAAAATGGTGCGCTGCGGCGTACGAGAGCAAGCGCATCCTCATAAGAGATGTCTTCTGCCGCAACCATGGCGACGAGGTGCTGCGCTAACACATCGAGAGGATTATGTACTCGATGAAAAGGCTCAATCTGGCCTTCTCGCATACGCTGCGCAATAACAGCAGTTGCTGGAAGCTCACCACGATGAAGCGGCAGGATCCGGCCATGAGATACAGCTCCTACCTGGTGGCCTGCACGTCCTACACGTTGCAAACCACTTGCGACAGAAGGAGGAGGACCTACCTGAACGACTAAATCGATCGCTCCCATATCGATGCCCAGTTCGAGGGAAGAAGTTGATACGACAGCAGGGAGCAACCCGCTCTTCAGATCAGATTCTGTACGGGTGCGCTCTGCACGACTCATAGAGCCATGATGTGCGCGGGCTAAACTTACCGGAACGCCAGCGCTTGCACCTGACTGGGCTTGAATATGTGCTGCATGCCGCTCACCAGGAGGGGGAACATCTTCACCTTGCCGTTGTGCCCAAATTTCATTCATGCGTGAAGTGAGACGCTCTGCACCACGACGACCATTAGTAAAAATAAGAGTGGACGTATGTTCCGCAACAAGATCAACGACTTCTTCTTCGACATGAGGCCACATGGAGTTCGTTGGAGGCTGAACTGTTGACGCTGCCGAGATCGTTCCTTCACGATCCTGAGACGGCATTTCGTTAAGCACAGTCATATCTTTGATAGGAACAGTGACACTAATATCGAATGTTTTGTCGATGTGAGGCTTAACTACGGTGACGATGCGACCGCCGTCGGAAAGAGGCCGCCCACCGCTTAAATATTCTGCTACGGCAGATACCGGTTCAACGGTGGCCGATAAACCTATGCGTCGAGCTGGCTGCTGCAAAAAATCGTCTAATCGTTCGAGAGAAACAGCAAGGTGAGCGCCACGTTTGGTACCAGCAACGTAGTGAATCTCATCAATAATGACTGTTTCTATACCTGCGAGTCCCGCTCGTGCCCCAGAGGTCAACATAAGAAATAACGATTCTGGCGTGGTGATGAGAATGTCAGGCGGAGTCTTGGCAAATTTGCGGCGTTCTGATTGTGGTGTATCTCCGGTTCGAGTTCCTACCAGGATTTCGCGAGGCGTGTGACCTAAACGCAAGGCTGCTTGTTCAATACCACGTAAAGGGGAACGTAAATTTCGTTCGACGTCTGCCGCTAAAGCTTTGAGCGGGGAAATATATAAGATTTTGCAGCGCTGAGCTGGGTCGTCTGACGTAACTGGTGTGCGTGAAATTTGATCGATAGCCCACAAAAACGCGGCAAGGGTTTTTCCCGACCCGGTAGGTGCTACGACAACGGCATGATTGTTTTGAGAAACTGCGTTCCACGCTCCAACCTGCGCAGACGTTGGAGTGTCGAACGCGCCACGGAACCAGGTTTGTGTGGGCTGGGAAAACAGCGTGAGCGGATCGGCTTCAGAACGTAGCGTGGATTCTTGTGCAGACACACTTCTATTGTGACTCGAGAGTCTGACAAATGACGTTAAGGCTAAGAAGTATGGCACTCTAGAGTGTGCGAAACCGAGAATTTTGGTTATTAGTTGATGAAGTTTTTGGCGCGCAGTATGGCAAGACTTTAGCGTCTGATCAGGTTCTTTTGGAACTGGATAACCACACTGCAGTGCAAGCGTTAGAGCAAGGGGTAGAGCCTCGACACGTGTGGCATGCACTATGTGATGCTATGGATGTGAGTGAGCAGGACCGGTGGGGAACCGATAAGTTTCGTCAAGCACCACCGAAAGCGTAGCGAACGACACGCCTAAACTCATGCGTTCGAACACATGTTCGGTTATGCTGTATGCACAGACGATAAGGTCGTGTGTTCTTCCCCAAGAAGCGCGAGTGCACTGCGTGAGACACCTGCCGTGTCAGAGGGTGTGTGTACGGTGAACGAAGTTGAAGTTAATGAGCCTAAGGCTCACGAAATAAAGGTGACGTGAATGCCAGTTTCAGCCGATCGCGAGAAAGCATTAGAAGCTGCCCTTGGGCAAATTGATCGACAGTTCGGAAAAGGATCGATCATGCGTTTGGGCGATGACAACCGCCCAAAGGTTGAGGTTATCCCTTCTGGTTCTATTGCTCTGGACGTTGCTTTAGGCATAGGCGGTTTCCCTCGCGGACGAGTGGTGGAAGTGTATGGCCCAGAATCTTCGGGTAAAACCACTATTGCTTTGCATGCTGTTGCTAATGCACAGCGCAGCGGAGGAATCGCGGCTTTCATCGACGCTGAGCACGCTCTGGACCCAGAATATGCGCGCAAACTCGGTGTCGATACCGATGCGTTGCTTGTATCTCAGCCGGACACGGGTGAACAAGCACTTGAAATTGCAGACATGCTGATTCGTTCTGGTGCAATTGACCTTATCGTTGTCGACTCCGTTGCTGCGTTGACTCCAAAAGCAGAAATCGAAGGTGAGATGGGAGATTCTCACGTTGGTTTGCAAGCCCGATTAATGTCGCAGGCACTGCGAAAGATTACGGGTGCGCTGTCTGCAACAGGAACAACTGCGATCTTTATTAACCAGTTGCG
Organism: Timonella sp. A28; assembly: GCF_051200815.1. Classification (GTDB taxonomy): domain Bacteria; phylum Actinomycetota; class Actinomycetes; order Actinomycetales; family Cellulomonadaceae; genus Timonella. The sequence continues at coordinate 412,359 of NZ_CP195159.1, forward strand.
TGAAAAAATTGGTGTCTTTTTTGGTTCGCCAGAGACCACCACTGGTGGAAAAGCCTTGAAGTTCTATGCGTCAGTGCGTCTTGACATTCGACGAATCGAAACTCTTAAAGAGGGCTCGGAACCAGTAGGTAACCGAACCCGTGTCAAAGTTGTCAAAAATAAAATGGCTCCACCCTTCAAACAAGCCGAATTCGACATCCTTTATGGTGTTGGAATTTCCCGCGAGGGCAGCCTGATTGACATGGGTGTAGAGCACGGCTTTGTGCGTAAGTCAGGTTCGTGGTTTACCTATGACGGGGATCAGCTGGGACAAGGTAAAGAAAACGCTCGAAAATTCTTGCGCGATAACCCAGAGTTAGCAAATGAACTAGAGCGTCGCATTAAAGAGAAACTTGGCATTATTGCTGCTGAAGGTGCTCCTGAGGCTGAGGCACCAAGCAAACCGGAAACGAAACCTGCTACTAAAGCAGCCGGAACAAAAGCGGCGAAAAAATAACACCTACTCTGCGGTCTTGCCATCATGCACATCATTGAATATGACGAAGCAGACATACCTGAAGAAAGTCGAATTCGGGTAAACGAAGATTTAGAGCGGGCGCGAGAAAGCGCAATGCGTATTCTCGCGTCCGCTGGGCGTAGCAAGAAAGATGTTTTAGCGCGTCTCGTTGCAAAAGGTCACGAGCAAGATGTGTGTGAAGAGTTAGTCCACCGACTTGAAGCGGTAGGGCTCATTGATGAAGCCGAATCGGCTTCCATTATTGTTCGCACTCGTTTCCGTGAGCGGGGCCGCTCGCGGCGTGCAATTGCCGAAGAACTCAGCAGGAAAGGCTTTGAACCAGAGGCAATCGAACATGCGATGACACATATCACTGAAGACGACGAGCAAGAAACTGTGCTTGCTCTAGCACGTAAACGTCTTAGCCGTGATGTGACAGTTGACCAGCAGACTCGTAAGCGACGGGCTCTATCGCATCTCGTTCGAAAAGGCTATTCTCCAGGGCTTGCTATGTCGTGTATTCAACGTGTCCTTGATGAAGAACAAAATACTTAACAAAATACTGCGATAATTATGCAGTACCTGATCCAACTGGGATCAACAAGCAAGGAGAAGCACATGGACTGGACAGAATCTGGGTTCATCGTTGCAACCCTCATTATTGCGTTGATCGCATTGGTCCTTGTGCTAGCTGCACGCAGGGATGCACGCGTTATTCGTGAAAGTGCCGAACTTGAAGCACAACGAGTTCGTGACGAGATAGCGCAGGCGCGGCTTTCTTTAACGCGTGAACAAGAAGAACTTGCAGCGCAACGCGCGATGTTAACCGTGAGGGAAAACGAGACACGCGAATTACACGCTCACGTCAAAGAACTGGAAAAGAGCACACAAGAAGAACGTGATGCCTTCCAGAACCACACGGTCGAACACAACAACCGTGTGCGTGCTGACCTTGAGCGGTTAGCACGCATGACTGGTGATGAAGCACGCACAGAACTTTTTGACGAAGTGAAACGCGCAGAAGAGTCTTATCTCGCACGGATGAAGCATGAAAGCGCGGTCAAAGCCCAAAAACACGCAGAAGCAGAATCTCAGCGAATCATTATTGACGCTATGGCTCGACTCGCGGTGCCCACAAGTAATGAACAGTCCGTTGAAATAATCGAGTTGGAATCCGCAGACTTCAAAGGCCGAATTATTGGTAAAGAAGGCCGAAACATCAAAACGTTTGAAGCGCTCACCGGAGTGGACCTACTCATTGATGACGATTCTTTAGCTGTACGAATTTCAAGTTTTCATGCAGAACGCCGCGATATTGCGGTGACAGCTCTACAAGGACTGCTCGCCGGAGGCGTGGTAAATCCGGCACGTATAGAAGACGAAGTGGAACAGGCTGTAGCGAATGTCGAAGTTCGTGCGAATGAAGCAGGCTTAGATGCTGCCTCAACTGTGGGAGTAGAAGGGCTCGCCCCGGAAATCATTGAAGCGCTCGGCCGTTTACGTTTCCGTACCTCATATCAACAAAATGTTTTGCAACATTCAGTAGAAACAGCCCTCATTGCAGGCTTGCTCGCTGACGAGTTAGGCCTTGATGCACGTTTCGCTACGCGCGCTGGCCTACTGCACGACATTGGCAAAGCTCTCACTCCTAAACAGCGCGGCAGCCATGCCACATTAGGGGCACATCTTGTGCGTCAGGCAGGCGAATCAGACCGTCTTGTAAACGCCGTTGCTGCGCATCACCGCGATGAAGAGCCAGAAACACTAGAAGCCGTACTCGTGCAAATTGCTGACGCGATTTCTGCCGCTCGACCGGGTGCTCGTCGTGAAGATGCAGCACAATTTACGGAACGCATGGAAACTCTCGAAGCAGTAGTCCTTGAAATACCCGGGGTAAAAAATGTTTTTGCGCTAGCTGCCGGTCGGCAACTTCGGGTAGCAGTCGAACCACAGCAGGTCCCTGAAGACGCATTAGAAGAACTTGTCGCTCACATTGCCCAAACTGTTGAAAAATCGACTACGTATTCTGGTGAAATCGAAGTCATTGTTATTCGTGAACAACGAGCTCGAGCAATCGCTGGCTAACTTTTTGGCCGGCTTAGTCTGCCTTCAACAAACTGGGCTAGTCGGGTCAAAGACAAATTCACTATTAAGTAGATACCTACGACCGCAACAAATAAGGGCAGTCGAGAGGTTTCCCCGAAGTAACTGTAGTTATCTTTCATCGTGGTCAGTAGTTCGTTGTAACCGACAATGAAGCCCAACGATGAATCTTTAAGCAGAACAACAAATTGGCTGATGAGTGATGGCAGCATTAAACGAATGACTTGTGGGAACTGAATAATTCGCAAGTTTTGCCAACGGGTCAGCCCAATTGCTGTTCCTGCTTCTGCTTGTCCGCGCGGAAGTGCGACAAGCCCTGCCCGAAGAATCTCAGCCATCACTGCTGCGTTATACAGTGTTAGCCCGAAAACGACTGCTTCAAAGGATGAAAGTTTTAACGCTAAGAGCCCAAAAAACATCATCAATAGAACTGGCATGCCCCGCAAAAACTCAATGACGATGACTGCGGCGCCTTTCACGATTTTGTTATTGGCGCTTCGCAATACCGAGAGGATGAATGCGAGGGCGAAGGCTAACGGGGCTGCAATAAGAGCAGCTTTTAGTGTCATTCCTAACCCGTGGATGATTAATGACGACCACACGTCAGCAACGTTTTGGCCTTTAGGCGGATCGTATAGGACAGCCCAGCGTTCGTCGAAAACACCGCGATCGGCAGCATTTTTGAATGCCAAAAAGAGAATGAATGCGATGATAAGACCAAAAATGAGTGAGTATATTCGCTCGTTTCTTACGGTTTTTGGTCCTGGCGCATCGTAAAGAACCCGGTTTGTCATCGTGCGAACACCACCTTTCGCTCAATAAAGTTGGCGAGCAGACCAGCCGGAATTGTGATGATCAGATAGAAAGCGGCAACTCCCAAAAGGATAGGTATGACATCGGCGGGGTGGTCGAGTGAAAGCCGTCGGCCAGTGGACGTGAGTTCAACAACGGTGAACCCTGCAGCTACTGACGTGTTTTTGGTGAGTGCGATAAGAACATTGATGAGGGGAGGAATTACGCTGCGTACTGCTTGCGGAAGAATAATGAGTGCCAGTGTTTGGGTTGTGCGTAGCCCGATGGCACGTGCTGCTTCTGCTTGTCCTACACCTACGGAGTTAATTCCTGAACGCACTGCCTCGCACACGAAAGCGCTGGTGTACACCGATAGTGCAATTATCGCTGGCACTTTTCCTAGCGGAAGGATTATTCCGAGAGTTGGGAGCACGAAAACGAAGAACACAAAAACGAGTGTGAGGGGAGTGTTGCGTACCGTTTCAACATATACGGCAGATACGGCTCGCAACGATCCCATAGGGGCGACTCGCAAAGCTGCCAGCATCGTTCCAAAAATGAGGGATAAGACAGCAGAGACTACTGCTAGGAACAGAGTTGTTGTAAACCCTTGGAAAAATGCTGGTAACTCGTCAATGACTGTGTGCATGGATAGGCTTTCGATAGGCGCGCGTGTTTCCGTGAGGTGTGCCGCATAGTTTGCGGCACACCTGGAATCGTTGTGTTTAGTAGCGGTCTATGACTGGAGGGTCAGGCAGTGGAAGTACCTGTCCAGCTGTGTCTTGCCATGCGGTTTCCCAGCGGCCGTCATCAAAGGACTTTTCGAGAGTGTCGTTGATGAAGTTACGGAAGTCGGTGTCTCCTTTTTTGAGGCCGATTCCGTAGGGCTCTTCGGTGAATTGTTCTCCAGCGAGCCGGAATTCGTCTTCAGATTCTGCTACATAGCCGGCGAGGATAACGTTGTCTGTTGTTACTGCATCGACTTGTTTATTGCGTAGTGGGTCGAGGCAGTCCGTGTACGTGTCGAGCGTGACGAGCTCTGCTTGGGGATAGTTTTCGGCAATGTTTTGTGCGGGTGTTGAGCCGTCAACTGAACATACTTTTTTGCCATCTAAGTCTTCGGGTCCGTTGATGTCACTGTTGTCTTTTAAGACCATGAGCGACTGGCCTGCAATGTAGTAGGGGCCACCAAAATCTACTACTTCTTTGCGTTTGTCGTTGATGGTGTATGTGGCAACAACAAAGTCGACTTGACCTTGTTCGATGAATGTTTCACGGTTTGCGGATACTGTTTGGACCCATGTGATGTTGTCTGCAGAGATGCCGAGTTCACCAGCAATGATTTTTGCTATTTCGACATCGAATCCTTCAGGGTCACCGTTTGGTGCTTTCAACCCGAAAAGTGGTTGATCAAATTTTGTTCCGACGGTAATTTTTCCGTCTTCGGCAAGCCGTGCCATGGTGCTGTTGGCGGGGAAGGACCCCGGGTCAACATCGGAAACTGCTGGTTCGTCGCTGCCTGATGAGCAGGCTGCTAGGACAAGAGTGCTAGCTAGTGCGGCGAAGATAGTGTGTTTGATTCTCATGTCATGCTCCTATCGTGTTGCTGAGCAATACTGTGCGGTGCTTTTAGTGAGAAATGATTTTTGAGAGAAAGTCTTTGGCGCGTTCTGAGGTGGGTGCGGTGAAGAATGTTTCAGGGTCGGATTCTTCGACGATTTGCCCATCAGACATGAACACAACCCGATCTGCGGCTCGACGAGCAAACCCCATTTCGTGGGTTACGACCACCATGGTCATGCCACCACGGGCAAGTTCTACCATGACGTCAAGGACTTCGTTAATCATTTCTGGGTCGAGTGCGGAGGTAGGTTCATCAAACAGCATCACTTTGGGCGTCATGGCGAGTGCGCGTGCTATTGCGACTCGTTGTTGTTGTCCGCCTGAAAGTTGCGCGGGTGTTTTTGCTGCTTGGTTTGCTACACCGACTCGTTCAAGAAGTTCCATGGCATGCTTCTTTGCTGCTTCTGGTTTTGTCTTCTTTACTTTGATTGGTCCGAGAGTGACATTTTCTAGGATGCTTTTGTGTGCGAAGAGATTGAATGATTGGAAAACCATTCCGACATCTGCGCGGAGGTGGGCGAGTTCCTTTCCTTCGAGAGGTATTTCTTTTCCATCGATTCGGATGGAACCGGAATCAATGGTTTCTAGTCGGTTAATTGCTCGGCATAGAGTTGATTTACCTGATCCTGAAGGCCCAACAACGACGACAACTTCACCGCGTGCAATAGTGAGGTTGATGTCTTTTAAGACGTGAAGGTCACCGAAGTATTTGTTGACGTCGTTCATATCAACAAGAGGTTTTCCGGTGTCTTGCGTCACATTTTCGCCAACTGTCATGCAGACAATCTAAGTCAAATCTGGGTAATGTGCTATTCAAGGCAGGTTACGTTCTTGCAACGATCACGAGAATGTGACATAGCACCTCATGGAAGAATTGTTGGTTTTCCGGGGCTGCAAAGTATTCTGTAAGGTGATGTCTGCTAATCATTTTTCCCCTCAAAAACTCGCAGTGGCTACCCAACTTGGTCTTCCTGGCCAAGGCGATGGTGCTGCACATTCGTCGCTTACCTCCGAAGATGCCGAAGCGGCTGCTCGCAGCACCAGCGAGAGCCAGCGCACGTATGTTGTCAAGACGCTTGGCTGCCAGATGAATGTTCACGATTCCGAACACATGGCTGGAATGCTTGAACAGTCGGGGTATCGTAAGGCCACACTTGACGAAGAGGCCCGCAATGAAGCGGACGTTATCGTTATTAACACGTGTGCTGTTCGCGAGAACGCAGCCAACAAATTGTATGGAAACCTAGGTCAACTGGCTGCGATAAAAAATAAGCGAAAAGGCATGCAGATAGCTGTTGGCGGCTGCCTCGCACAAAAAGACCGCAACACTATTGTTGATCGTGCCCCATGGGTTGATGTGGTGTTCGGAACCCACAACTTAGATGCTCTTCCCGTGCTCCTGGAACGTGCTCGACACAACGAGGAAGCACAAGTCGAAATCGCTGAATCTTTACAGGTGTTTCCTTCCACCTTGCCAACTAAACGCGAATCTGTGTTTGCTGGATGGGTTTCAATTTCGGTGGGCTGCAACAACACGTGTACGTTCTGCATCGTGCCGCATCTTCGCGGCAAGGAACGCGACCGCCGCCCAGGGCAGATCTTGTCCGAAATTGAGGCTTTGGTTGCGCAAGGAGCAATTGAAGTAACTTTACTGGGCCAAAACGTCAACAGTTATGGCGTTGAGTTTGGCGACCGTCAAGCTTTTTCTAAATTGTTGCGGGCCTGTGGAGAAATCGAAGGTTTGGAACGAGTCCGATTTACGTCACCACACCCTGCAGCGTTCACTGACGACGTTATTGACGCGATGGCTGAAACCCCCAACGTGATGCCACAGTTGCACATGCCGTTACAGTCGGGATCGGACCGAATCTTGCGTGCAATGCGTCGTTCCTACCGTTCTTCGAAGTTCTTAGGCATCCTCGATAAAGTTCGGGAGCGTATGCCGCACGCTTCCATTACGACCGACATTATTGTTGGTTTTCCGGGAGAAACAGAAGAAGACTTCCAAGAAACCATGCGCGTTGTCGAAGCATCGCGGTTCTCTTCGGCATACACCTTCCAGTATTCGCCGCGCCCAGGCACTCCGGCTGCTGATCTCCCTGATCAACTTCCTAAAGAGGTTGTGCAGGAACGCTACGAACGGCTTTTGGCTCTGCAAAACCGTATTAGCGCTGAAGAAAGCCAAAAACGTGTGGGCACAACTGTCAACGTGCTCATCACTGAAGATGGCGGCCGAAAAGACGAAGCGACACACCGGCTCACTGGACGCGCAGAAGACAATCGCCTTGTGCACTTGGCTCTGCCGGAACACGTTGCTTCGCTGGTTGACCCAACGGGGGCTGTTGAACTAACCGATCCACGACTTTCCGACGACATACCGGCCGATCTTCCACGACCCGGTGATGTTGTGACCGTTCGGATCACTAAGGGCGCACCGTTCCACGTTGTTGCAGATTCTGCTTTGGAACCTGAAAGTGTGTACGCTGTTCGCCGCACAGCGGCAGGAGACGCATGGACACGACGCGAGAAAACACGATTGGGTATCCTCGCAGAGGAACATTCACACGGCGGTAACAACGCTCAACGCGATGAATCAGGTTCCGTTTTGTTAGGACTGCCAAGCCTGCGCAAAGCCTAAACGTGAACTTGCTAGAAAAGCTCCAACACATATGTGCTGGAGCTTTTCTTATGTGTTTCTCAATTTTCCGGAGACTCTTCGTCTTGGAGGGGAGAGATCGTTGTGTTCAAAAATTCAAAAAACTGCAGTGAAGATTTAAGCGCGTAATCAACAGAATATTCAAACTGTTTTTTACTCGCTCCAGATGAGTAATCGAACGTTATTTCAGCAAAGATGGAGTGTTCGTGGGTTTCTTCGTCTTCCCTGACAAAGACTTTTGGCCCCAATTTATCGCGGTTCCAGTCGTTGGCGACCTGCATGAGCATGAGCTTTGATTCGGTGCTTATTTTTCTGCGCCATCGTGCACGTATTTGGAAGAAACGTTTGTCGGGTCCCATAAACATGAACCAGAATGGGTGTCCATCCCATACGCCTACGACATCGCCGTCATCATCAATAGAGAACTTGTAATCTTCTGCACTTAAGTAAGCGACGAGCCTGTCTCTGTCAACAGGTGAGGTGAGTTCTGTGCCGAAATGTGCTGCCTCAACACGTGGTGTGGTTTTTGTGAGGAGGCGTCGAGGCTGTAGCTCTGATGAGCCGGCAGCAGGTGCGTGTCCGTCTTCTCTGATGTGTGGAGTTTCAGGGGTGTGTGTCGCAGGGTCATCGTTCCGACCAAACCATTTTTTAAAGCTCATGAGTGCACCTGCGCAGGGTCTGGGAAAACAGTGTCTAATTCGTCAAAAAGCTGATCTGCAGTTTGGATTCCGCACAGCAGGGCATCTTCAATATGATCTGTTGTTGCGCCAAATTCGAAGTCATATGTGACTTCGCTATATACATTTATTTGACCGTCATCACGCACGCGATAGTACGCTTTGGGCCAAATCATTTTCATGTTCCATTCATTGCAAAATTCAAGAACGCGATTGGCGTTTTCGATGGTAGCGAGACGATTCCACTTGCCGCGTACTTGTAGTACTTCGCGTTGTTCGCCGAATTGCAAAAAGTAATAGACGCGGTTTGCGCTGTGGCAGCCGATGTCGCCATCTGAATCAATAAAATAACGAAGATCGTTGTCTTCTAACCATTTAATTATGCGTTCGGATGTGAGTTGCTCAGGAAGCGTGGGCGTACTCATGTGTCTCTCCTTACGACCCGTCATAGACGATCCATGTGTTGCTGGTCATCATATTTTTAGACTAATGCGCGATATTGTGTGTGCGCATGGGGCATACCAATCAAGCCTACCGGTGTTTGCTGAGAGTCTGTGACCGGGGCTACTAGTTTGCGCTGATGGCGGACGGTGAGTCCGGGCCATAGACGAAAGTACCCTGTACGGTTATTGAGTGAACACATCGACGTCATCTACTGTGTCTGAGTATTTCTCTGATGCCACTATTACGTGTGTTGTCAATGCTGCCCCATTGCTTCTTCCAGGCGTTGGTGGGGCTGTCGATGAAGGTGCTTCCTCGCGTGCACGTGAGGAGCAGAACGTTATAACTGCAGTGCGTAACCTTATGGAACGCACGCAGACAAAAAAGAAGGATGTGCCACGTATAACGTGCATCGGTGAGCAAGGAATGTTGCAGTTGCATACATCCTCACGCTTACATGATGCCCCACTGATGAGCAGGGCCATGTCGTTAAAACAATGGCTAAAATTGGATTTTTCCGCCATATATCAGGCTTTAGGGGTTCCTTTTTCAGGCCGTGAGTCGGAAAAACTGAACTGTGACAAGCCATGGACCAAGCCAGCTCACCAACCATATGCGACAAGCGTAGGGTTAGAAGTCGTCAGATTTTTGTGTGCGAGCGCACTCTCGCACTATGAGCCTGCTCCGATGTGGTCATCTCACATGGCAGTTCACATCGTGGCAATTGGCGCAACCCTGACAGAAGAACAACGTGAAGCGGTCATTAAAGATGCCCTAGCCTCTGACTGCATTTTTGTTGCTACAACGGACAGAGACACAGACGGCATGTTGCCTAATGGCCTGCAAGGAGAGCGGCTCGCCGCGCAACGTGAAATTGACTACCTTGCCCATGCCGTACAAACAACAAGGGCACACTAAACGGTAGCCTGAAGTAGTGGACATTATTGCAGTCGTAGGCCCCACCGCGACCGGAAAATCAGATCTCGCACTTGATATTGCAGAGCACTTGGGTGGAACGTCAGCAGCAGAAATTATTAACGCAGACGCCTACCAGCTGTATACAGGCATGGATATTGGTACAGCAAAAGTTGCAGAAGAAGACCGCCGAGGCATAACGCACCACCAATTAGATGTTCTTGACGTACACGACGATTCCTCTGTCGCTGCATATCAAACGCATGCACGAAAAGATATTGCTGCCGTGCATAGTCGCCACAAGCGGCCAATTCTCGTCGGCGGATCTGGTTTATACGTGCGGGCAGTACTAGACGAGATGACGTTCCCAGGCACCGATGCCGCAGTACGTGAAACACTCGAGGAGCAAGCGGAAACCCTTGGTACGCACGCACTTTATCAACGACTGTTACACGCCGATCCGGCCGCAGCACACGCAATCGGTTCACGAAACACGCGACGAATAGTTCGTGCACTTGAAGTTATAGAACTGACAGGAAAACCCTATTCTGCGAATCTGCCACGACAAGAGTACGTGCAACCAACTATCACACTTGGTCTCGACTATGACCGTGAAGCCCTCGATCAAAGGATCGAACAACGCGTTGACATCATGCTCGAATCTGGCTTAGTTGAAGAAGTGCGCGGTCTTGTCGACTATGGCATGGGACGTACTGCCGCACGGGCCGTGGGCTATGCAGAAATCATTGAGTATCTTCAAGGCAACTGCACACTCGATGAAGCAAAAACACAGATCATCACGAACACGCGACGCCTTACCCGCAAGCAAATGGGATGGTTCGGACGCGACCCAAGGATTCAATGGTTAGATGCCCAAGCGCCACACCTCGTCGAACAGGCCCTCGACATTGTGCATAAGCATGACCAGGGGCTGATAACGCATAACACGGAGCATCCAGTTCGTCGTAGTCTAGGTTCATGACAGAACTTGCTTTCGTAAAAGGTCACGGTACACGCAACGACTTCGTACTTTTTGATGACCGCGACAATAAGTTCGACCTCACATCTGATCTTGTGCGTAAACTCGCTGACCGTCACGCAGGTATCGGAGCCGATGGCGTCATCCGCGTGGTTGCAAGTCGCTACATTGACGAAGGCGCCGAAATTCTAAAAAGTGAACCACACGCAACATGGTTCATGGACTACCGCAACGCAGACGGCTCAATCGCGCAAATGTGCGGTAACGGAGTGCGCGTTTTTGCCGCCTACCTTGAAGCACTAGGGCTCGTCTCATTCAGTGGGGGAGAAACCATCACTATCGGTACACGTGCAGGTGCACGAACCGTATCGAAGCAGGATGGCTGGTATCGCGTGGGTATGGGAACGTGGAGCATGCCATACGCAACGCAGGCAGAAACATCCGGTTACGACGCTACAGTCACATGCACTGGATTAGAACCCGAAACCTCCCCGCGCCCAGGGCTCAGCGTCGACATGGGCAACCCGCACACTGTGATTGTTGTAGAGAGTACAGAGCAACTACGCGCAATAAACTTACAGGTAGCGCCTCACGTCGAACCTGTACCTCCACACGGAACAAACGTAGAAATAGTGGTGCCGCTCAACACGACACATGCCGTTAATGGACACACGCAAGGACACATCGCAATGCGAGTGCACGAACGTGGAGTAGGAGAGACGCAATCGTGCGGCACAGGAGCATGCGCGGCGGCAGCCGCCGTAAGATATTGGGCACACGCACAGCACGACGACAACTCCACACCTGTCCCAGATTCGTGGTTAGTAGATGTCCCAGGTGGGCAAGTACAAGTCGATTTTGCCGACGACTACGTGTGGCTATCAGGGCCAGCAACCTTGGTTGCTCATGGAACCGCGCACATCGAACTTCTGTAAACAACACCGCCCGTCAATGGAATGTTTGCGTTCCACTAGCGGGCGGTCAATGGTAGAGGTTGCAAGCTAAACGCCGAACCTCGTCGTCTCTAAAATGCGGAAACCCTTAGAACTCGCAATACGTTCCGTATTCGCAGCCATAAGTCCATGAGGATTATCCGCCGAAAACTGTTCATTGAGCCAACGCTGCAAAGAGTCAGCCCCCAAATTCTTTTGCACCACCAAAAAAGCGCGAGCATCAACTTCAAGCCGCGGAAGCCAACGCAACAGCAACTCATGCAACGCATCTTTACCAATCCGAATAGGAGGATTGGACCACATCTCAGAAAACTGAATGTCAGCCGGAACCTGATCAGGAAAAACCGCACGAACATTAGACAAACCCAAACGTCCAGCATTCTCCCTAGTCAAGTCAAGAGACCGCTCATTCACGTCCACAGCCCACACAGTTGCCCGTGGATTGAGCAACCCCATCGACAAAGCAATAGGACCCCAGCCACACCCAATGTCAAGAACATGACCCTGCGGCGGTGCACTCATCTCTTTCAACAAAACACGTGTGCCAGCATCCACATGCCCCGGCGAGAAAATCCCAGACGCAGTCACCACATCAGCCTGCTGTCCAGCAAGCTCAACCGTTATGGTACGTTTCTCCAACTGCGAGCTTGGAGACGACGAAAAATAGTGATCGCCAGTAGCGTCATCACGTGAAGAATCAGTAGTCACATATACAAGGATAACGAGTGCCCACGCAGAGAAAATAAAATGAATCAACCTCACACTGTATGAAACGATGACACGACCCACTACACAAGACATGCGCATCCGTTCCGCACCCGCATAGCCATGCGCAAAACACTCGCACGACTGCGCTCGCAGCGTAAGCGAAAAATGGCGTAGGAACAAAGCAATACAATGGAAAGTGCCAGTCGGCATATAAGCAAGAGCGAAGAGGACTACATGCCTAACGAATCTCAACCTGAGCATAACGACTCACCGGAGTTCGACGTGCCTGAACCCCTCAGCCGCTCAGACCGCGATATCGCTCACGACGTCGTTGCGCGAGTATTAGCACGTGCAGGAACAGCCGTAGACGATGGTGCCACCCAACACCGAGAACACGACGGTGCTCAACTCGAATTGGAAGAACGAAGCGCACTACGACGCGTCGTTGGATTATCGACCGAACTCGAAGACGTTACCGAAGTCGAATACCGCCAACTTCGGTTGGAAAAAGTCGTGCTTGTCGGCTTGTACACCCGAGGCACAACCGTAGAAGCCGAGGTGTCCCTGCGTGAACTTGCGGCACTTGCCGAAACCGCAGGATCCGAAGTGCTAGACGGTGTGCTGCAACGCCGTGCCAACCCCGATCCAGGTACATATCTAGGTTCAGGAAAAGCCCGTGAACTCGCCAACATTGTTGCCGCATGCGGTGCAGACACAGTTATCGTCGACGGTGAACTCGGACCATCACAACGCCGTGGTCTCGAAGACATTATTAAAGTCAAAGTCATTGACCGCACAGCACTCATCCTCGATATCTTTGCTCAACACGCAAAATCCCGTGAAGGTAAAGCACAAGTAGAACTTGCGCAGCTCGAATACCTCTTACCGCGCCTACGCGGTTGGGGTGAATCAATGTCACGGCAGGCCGGTGGACAAGTCGGATCAGCCGGTGCAGGAATGGGTAGCCGAGGCCCAGGTGAAACAAAAATCGAGCTCGACCGTCGTCGTATTCGTAACAGAATGGCAAAACTGCGGCGCGAAATCGCTGCAATGAAACCAGCACGAGAAACAAAACGCGCCACCCGAAAAAGAAACGCCGTACCGGCCGTCGTCATCGCCGGATACACAAATGCCGGAAAATCTTCGCTGCTCAACGCATTAACAGGGGCCGGGGTCCTCGTGGAAAACGCATTATTTGCGACCCTTGATCCAACCGTGCGCCGCACTAAAACAGCCGATGGACGCATCTATACACTCGCAGACACAGTCGGTTTTGTGCGTGCACTGCCACACCAACTTGTTGAAGCGTTCCGCTCCACACTTGAAGAAGTCGGAGAATCAGACCTCATCTTGCACGTAGTCGACGCATCACATCCTGACCCAGAAGGCCAGATTAGTGCAGTCCGCCACGTCCTCAGCGACATCGATGGGGTTTCTGAAATCCCCGAAGTGATTGTTTTGAACAAAGCCGACATGGCAGACCCAGAAGTTATTGCACGAGTACGCCACAAAGAGCAGCACGTTTTCGTTGTGTCAGCGCATACAGGTGACGGAATCGACGAACTCCTTGAGTACATTGCCCAAGCGTTGCCTAGGCCTTCCATCGATATTGACCTCGTCGTGCCATATTCTCGAGGCGACCTTATCAATAAGATTCACCTCGAAGGCGAAATTGATGAGCTTGAACATATAGAACACGGCACCCACGTGCGTGGTAGGGTCGCGGCAGACCTCGCCCAAGAATTAAAAGCCGCAGCAGTATAAACATGTACAACACAGGAGAACAGCGACCTTGACAGTGTCAACAACTGAAAGCACTATCGATCAGTTATTGGACACTGCGGTTAATGCTCTAGGCGGATCGCCCCGTGATGGGCAGCGAGACATGTCGCACTCTGTCGCGAACGCGTTACACGAAGGCGAACATCTACTTGTCCAAGCTGGAACCGGTACCGGAAAATCTTTAGGCTACCTTGTCCCCGCCGTTCACCACGCAGTGACAACAAACCAACGCGTCATCGTGTCAACAGCAACTCTCGCCCTGCAACGACAAATCATGACAAGAGATTTGCCGTTGGTTGCGGATGCGCTCGCAACGAGCTTGCCGCGCAGACCAGAAATTGCTGTGCTCAAAGGATGGAGCAACTACGCGTGCCTCCACAAAGTCCATGGGGGATACCCGACAGAAGAACAACTTACACTTTTTGATACGGGACCTTCCCAAACTGCCAACGACCCTACCGGAACAAAAATATCTGCGCCCGAATACGAAGGCATCGCAGCACAAGTAAAGCGGGCAACGGAATGGGTGAACTCGACAGATACCGGCGACAGAGATGATCTTGTTCCCGGTGTATCAGATCGAGTGTGGCGTCAGATATCTATCGACAAACTCGAATGTATGGGATCAAAATGTCCTTTCATCGACGAGTGCTTCCCAGAGTTTGCCCGCCAAAGCGCGCATGAAGCAGATGTCCTCGTTACTAACCACACGATGGTGGGCATAGCAGCAACAGGGTCACCACACCTCTTTCCAGAATTTGATGCGCTTATCGTCGACGAAGCGCACGAACTTGTCGATAGAGTAACGTCATCAGCTACCGTAGAACTATCAATCGGCAGCCTTGAACATACTGCACGCCTCGCGCGTAGACACGGTGGGGTAGCAACAGGAACACTCGACTTCGCTATTGAAAACCTCGCACTGGTATTAGAAGACCATCCAGAACAGACCTTTGCTCAGGGGCTGCCCGAAGACATACAAACCTCAGTGGAGGCTATTCGTGATGCGTCACGAACCTTAGTCAGCCAACTTGCACCTAAAAAAGATAATGCAGGCGATGGTAGTGACCCTGGCTTAAAAATGGCGCAAGCAGCGATGGTCGTGCTTTTTGAGATTGCGGAACGCATGGCTGCCGATTCACAAGGCGGCGATGTTTTATGGTGTTCACGCTCGAGGTCAGCCCACCAAGAAAGCCCCGCACGATTACACGCTGCTCCTTTAGGGGTAGCCAACTTACTTGCGACAAACTTGTGGGCGAGCCACACCGGAGTTATTACTTCTGCAACGCTCAGCCTTGGTAAGTCGTTTGATCCGGTAGCTCGCGGTCTCGGCGTCGATGTCTCACATGATCCTGAAACAGGATTAAAGCGTTCCTGGAACGCGCAAGATGTGGGAAGCCCGTTTGACTACGCCAAACAAGGAATTCTCTATATTGCGCGGGATCTTCCAACTCCAGGAATGTCACCGACTACCGAATCTCAACTCGACACAATCGCAGAGTTGATAGAGGCAGCTGGTGGTCGAGCCTTGGGATTGTTTTCGTCGCGTCGGGCAGCACAACACGCGGCTGAAGCGTTGCGTGAGCGGCTTGACTATCCAATTTTGTGTCAAGGGGACGACCAACTCCCCACCCTTGTGCAGGAATTTTCTGAAGACACTGAAACGTGTTTATTCGGCACTTTATCGTTGTGGCAGGGTGTGGATGTTCCAGGCGATTCATGTCAACTTGTGATTATGGATCGTATCCCGTTTCCTCGTCCTGACGACCCTGTAAAATCAGCTCGCGCGCGAGCAATAGCGCAATCGGGCGGAAATGGTTTTATGCAGATTTCGGCGAGTCATGCTGCGTTATTACTTGCACAAGGAGCTGGGCGCCTTATTCGATCTATCCACGACAAAGGCGTTGTTGCGGTCCTTGACCCGCGACTCGAAACGGCTCGCTATGGATCGTTTTTGACGGGGTCAATGCCAGATTTTTGGCGCACAACGCGCAAAGACGTGGCGGTTAGCGCATTGCGTCGTTTACGCGGTGAGACGTAGCCTGAAAAAGGCTATACAGTAAGGGCACTAAGCGTCATGGTTCACACAGATGGGAAGCACCGTGTATTTTGAAGATAACGCACTTGAACAGCCTCAACTGCTTGAACATTCAGGACGACGAACTTCTAAAATCGCGATTGTGGGAGCCGGCGCGGTCGGGTCAACCATGGCCTATGCAGCTCTTATGCGTGGTGCTGCACGCACAGTAGCGTTGTATGACATCAATGCGTCAAAGGTTAAAGCTGAGGTTTTTGATCTCTCGCACGGTATCCAATTTATGCCTATGGCTGATGTTGTAGGTTCTGACGATATTGAAGTGTGCCGAGATGCAGACATCATTATGGTGACGGCTGGCGCAAAACAGAAGCCTGGCCAGACACGAATTGATTTAGCGCAAGCAACTATTAACTTGGTGAGCACCATACTTCCGCAACTGTTAGAGGTTGCGCCTAATGCCACATATGTCATGGTGACAAACCCTGTTGACGTCGTTACGTATGCGGCTCTAAAAATCTCAGGTCTGCCGCGGGAGCAGCTTTTCGGCTCGGGAACTGTTCTTGACTCCTCTCGTCTGCGATATGTGCTGGCGCGTGAACTTGGCGTTGCTGTGCAAAACGTACACGCTTATATGGCAGGTGAGCACGGTGATTCTGAAATTCCGTTGTGGAGTTCAGCTACTATTGGTGGCGTTCCGCTCTTGGATTGGCCTGGTGTGCACGGTAAAGGCCCACTCACAGAAGAACGCCGTAATGCTATAGCTGAAGAAGTGATTTCTTCTGCTTATCGCATTATCGAAGGTAAGGGGGCAACTAATTATGCGGTTGCGCTTGCGGGTTCGCGTATCGTCGAAGCGGTGTTGAACAACGAAAGCCGAGTGTTGCCTGTGTCGACACTTGTTTCAGATTATTACGGCATTAACGATGTGTGTTTGTCGGTCCCTTCAATTGTGTATGGCGGAGGAGTCGCAGACCAGTTGCGGGTACCGTTATCAAATTCTGAATATGACGGGTTGAAGAAATCGGCGCAATCGTTACGCGAGGTTGCCCGTCAATTCGGGTTCTAAAAGAAAAGCGGTGGAGGGTCAGCACAATGATGTGCTGGCCCTCCACCGCTTTCTTTACAGGCGTTTAGACGCTTCGAATGACAGAGACGACACGACCAAGCAACGTTGCGTGGTCGCCAAGGATCGGCTCGTAGTGCGGGTTATGGGGAAGTAGCCACACGTGACCGTCTTTGCGCTTAAAAGTTTTTACGGTTGCTTCTCCATCTAACATTGCTGCGACGATCTCGCCGTTTTCTGCAGTGCTTTGACGACGAACCACAACCCAGTCTCCGTCACAGATAGCTGCGTCAATCATGGAATCACCGGAGACCTGAAGCATATATACCTCACCATCGCCCACGATCTGGCGCGGGAGCGTGAAAACGTCTTCTACGTTCTGTTCAGCCAGGATTGGAGCACCAGCAGCGATCCGTCCTACTAGGGGTACAGCACGTGATTGAGTGGACGAAAGCGTGCCGAGTTCGAGGTGCTGCGGTTCCGCAGTAGATGGGTTGTGAGTGCTGGAGGCGTGGTCAAGTGTGTTTTCGGGTGTCGGTGAAACGATTTCTATGGCTCGAGGACGATTCGGATCGCGTCGTAGGAAGCCGCGGTCTTCAAGGACTTTGAGTTGGTGTTTCACACTAGAGGGGCTGGTAAGACCCACTGCTGAACCAATTTCGCGCATGGTGGGAGGGTAGCCGCGTGTGCTGAGGCTTTTCTCGACCGTTTCGAGTACTGCTACTTGTCTTTTGGTGAGCACAGCACGATCAGGTTGAGGTGTTCCAGATGTCATGGCTTATGTCCTTTGCTGTTGTGCAGTGCATATATACCGTGGTGGACACCAATGAGTCAGTGTTTGCGCTCGTGGTGAACGTATTTACGTGTACTACCCTATGAAAATTTTCGCACATATTCAAACATGTGTTCGAGAAAAGTTGTGGAAATGCTTGCGCGTTCGTGAATCTTTCGTACACTTGTTCTAACGAACATGTGTTCGAATGGTCTTAATGTTAGATGGAACAGCGGAGGCTCGCATGGCGATTCAAGTGCTTGAGGGTGTTGTTGTGGACTTTCCTTTAACGGAAGCTGCCCGTAAGCGCGTGCATCGTGCTCGGTATGGAATTACCGGGTTGCGCGGTCTGCGGTTGACGCGACGTGGTCGTGTTCTGATTGTGGCCCTTGCACTTTTATGCCTGTTGGTTCCTGTTGTGGTGGCTGCAACTGCACATGCCGATGAGGGGGTAGTTGCGGTTGAGGTGCTGGAGCATCCTGTTGCGGTCGGGGAGACGCTGTGGACTATCGCGCGCGGGATTAATCCGGGTGTGGATAACCGTGATGTTGTGAGTGACATTATGAACCTCAACAATATGGCCGTAGCGAAGCTGCGGGCGGGGGAGGTTATCTTGCTTCCCATGTATGAAAAATGAATTACGCAACACAGTACTTGCCAAATTATATTAGGTTAGCCTAAATTAGTAGTACCGACGGGTCGCTGGGGGGCAACTCGGCGGGGAAAGTTTTACTTTCAGCAGTTCAGGCCAGTTATAGGTGCGTTGCGAGTCGCGCAAATAACAGCCACGCATGGTGTATGCATAAGGGGTGCGGCGTATGTCGCACCCCTTTATTCGCGCAATAAGCATTGACCCCCGTAAAGTTGTCCTAAAGACACCTGCCAAGGGAGAAGTTGTGTATTGCCCGTTCTGCCGCCACGCTGATTCACGCGTTGTTGATTCACGCACATCAGAAGATGGGTCTGCGATCCGTAGGCGCAGACAATGCCCGAAATGCATGAAGCGTTTTACAACAATCGAGACAGCAAGCCTGTCAGTTGTGAAGCGCTCTGGTGTAACTGAACCGTTCTCTCGTCAAAAAGTAATCAACGGAGTTCGCAAAGCCTGCCAAGGACGTCCAGTCTCAGACGATGATCTCGCGTTGCTTGCACAAACTGTTGAAGAGAGCATCCGGTCAACAGGAATAGCAGAACTTGATGCATATGAAGTTGGGCTGAGTATTCTTGGTCCGCTGCGCAAACTTGATGAGGTTGCTTATTTGCGTTTTGCTAGCGTCTATCAGGCCTTTGATTCGCTGGAAGACTTTGAACAGGCAATCGAGCTTCTGCGCAGCGAAAACGCTGATGCCCAAGACGATTCCGATGAACCAACAACGGACGCTGGCTAAACCACCCGAGCAGCATAAGCAAATGCAGTAAAGCACCGAAGATAAAGAATAAGTCCTACAGATCGCTGGAACGCGATGCCCAAAGATTTAAGCCCCCATCAATGCAGACAGCATCAATACGGGCTAATTCGTCACTGGAAAACGTGAGCTGGCGTGCGGCATCAAGGTTTTCGTGTAACTGTGCACGGGTACGTGCACCAATGACCACAGACGACACCACAGAGTTACGTAACGCCCAAGAAATAGCAAGTTGGGGCAGGCTTTGTCCGCGACTCTCAGCAATTTCTTTCAGCCCCTGCAACGCCTGAATGTTTTCTGCGCTGAGGTATTCCTGCTTAAATGAGCCATTGGCTGCAGCACGCGAATGAGCAGGAGCCGTCCCTTGGAGATACTTTTCTGTTAAAAGGCCTTGTGCTAGAGGAGAAAACCCAATAACACCTAAACCGTTGCGTTCACAGACAGCGAGAAGTGATTCCTCATCCTCTGCAGACTCTTCTATCCACCGATTCAACATGGAATACGAAGGCTGATGAATCAACAAAGGTAAACCGATCCGCTCAGCATGCTGTAAAGCTTGAGTTGTTCGTTGTGCCGAGTAAGAAGAAATGCCGGCATAGAGAGCTTTTCCGGATTCGAGCGCATACTTCAGTGCGTCGAGGGTTTCTTCAATCGGTGTGCTCGGGTCAAAACGGTGTGAGTAAAAAATGTCGACGTAATCGACTCCTAGCCGTTGCAAGGATTGATCCAGAGACGCGCGTAGATATTTTTTGCTGCCGCCTTCGCCGTACGGCCCAGGCCACATGTAATATCCGGCTTTTGTCGATATGACGAGTTCATCTCGGTATGCTGCCAGATCTGTTGCCAGCAATGAACCGAACGACGACTCTGCACTTCCTTGTGGCGGTCCGTAATTATTTGCGAGATCAAAGTGGGTAACACCTCGATCAAAGGCAGAAAGCACTATGTCTCGTTGATCGGCATAGCGGGTGCTATGTCCGAAGTTTTGCCACAGACCAAGACTAATAGCTGGCAGCTTTAAACCACTTTTTCCTACGTGGCGATAAGGCAAACCGGTTGCGGAGACATCATATCTAGCAGGATGAGGTGCGTGCATGTGATCACGCTACTCGGATTTGTGTATCCGTTCTACCGACACGACGTGGGCCGCACCTGCTTACAGCATGTGCGGCCCACATTGTGGTTGTGTTCTGATGCTTATCAGTGATGCACACCAGCGGGCGGAAGAACCCGAATGCGGATGTACTGCTCCATGCTCTTCAATGCTTTAAGCGCATCGATATCAACGGATGAATCTGTGTCTGTCACTACATAACCGATTTCACCTCGGGTTGCGAGGAGCTGGCCTTCAATGTTTGTACCAAACTCTGCCAATGTGTTGTTGACCGCTGCAAGAACACCTGGAGTGTTGCGGTGGAGGAATGCGACTCGGGTAACGCCGGTAGTCGATTCGAGGGCGAGGTTCGGCAAGTTGACGCTCAACGTGGTTGAGCCGGTGCGCATGTAATCTTTCATTTTGTTTGCAACGAACTCACCGATGGATTCTTGAGCTTCTAAGGTTGAGCCACCAATGTGTGGGGTGAGGATGACGTTAGGCAGTCCGCGCAATTCTGATTCGAAGCTGTCGCCGCGTTTTTTCGGTTCTACGGGGAACACGTCAACTGCTGCGCCAGATAAATGCCCAGACAAAATAGCGTTACGAAGAGCAGTGTTATCCATGACGAAACCGCGGGACAAGTTAAGGAAAATCGCGCCCGGTTTCATCACAGCAAATTCGGCTTCTCCGAAGAGGCCTGCGTTGCCTGGTCGACCATCTACGTGGATTGTGACGATGTCGCTGACCCGAAGGAGGTCTTCCATGGAGTTAACGCGCTGAGCGTTACCGAGGGAGAGCTTTTCTGCTGTGTCGTAGAAGACTACGGACATGCCAAGGTTTTCGGCTAGCACTGAAAGTTGGGTGCCAATGTTTCCGTACCCGATAATTCCGAGTGTTTTACCGCGGATCTCGTGGGACCCTTCAGCTGTTTTGTCCCAGATTCCATCATGTAAAGCTTTATCGCGTTCAGTAAGCCTGCGGGTAAGGGAAATGATTTCACCGATAGCTAACTCGACAACTGAACGAGTGTTAGAGAAAGGAGCATTGAACACGGCTACACCGTGATGCGCGGCAGCCTTTAAATCAATCTGATTGGTACCGATGCAAAAAGCACCAATAGCAACAAGATCGGGACATGATTCGATGACTTTTTGAGTCACGTGTGTTTTTGATCGAATGCCGAGCATGTGCACGCCTTGCAGCGCTTCGATCAGTTCGTTTTCGTCCAGTGCGCCGGATCGGGTAATAACTTCAACGCCATTTGCGGTGAGTATTTCGACGGAGAGCGGGTGGACATTTTCTAGAAGCAGCGCCTTTAACACACCCCTATAGTCCACCCGCACGTGTCGAAACTCCAAATGAATCTTGTTCTTCGGACGTGATGTGTGCCTTATCCGTCGTGTTTGTTTGGTGCAGTTAGCCCTGTAGGTAGCTGGCCGTAATGCACGACAAGTAACTGTTTTGTGGCGCGGGTCATGGTCACAAAAACATCTGATGCTCCGCATGGCGCCTCAAGCATACGCACGGGATCGACGAGTATGACGCCGTCATATTCGAGCCCCTTCACATCGACGGGGGTAGCAAGGGTGACTAGTGGGTCGTTGCCTGAAACAAGTTCAGGTCGGTGCGTGGCCAGTAGCGGGGCTATTTCAGCGTGTACTTCTGGGGGCATAACGATAGCGATTCGACCTACGTCTTGGGAAATATACCGTTCAACGAAATCGTCAAGGTGGGTGGTTATTTGAGGAATAAGAGTCGCTGGTGATACGGGCAAAAAGGTGAGTGCCCCGTCAATGTCGCGAGCAGAAGTTAACTCTGATACGCGAAGCCCTTGTGCACGAGCAAATGTGAGAGCTGCTTGCGCAATTTCTGCTGGGGTGCGGTAGTTGATTGTGAGTTCACGGATCCGCCATAACTCTTTAAAGAGTGGTGTGAGCATGCGTTCCCACGAAGTCGTGCCAGCAAGGCTTGACGTTTGTGCAACATCGCCGACGATGGTGAACGACCGTGTTGGGCAGCGACGGATAAGCATGCGCCACGCCATGTGTGAGAGTTCTTGAGCCTCATCAACGATGACGTGCGCGAATGTCCAGGTGCGGTCTTTAATGGCGCGTTCAGCAGTTGTCAGTGTTGGTCCGGAATCAGCGAAACGTTGTGCAAGGGTGTCAGCGTCAACAAACCAGTTGCCACCGGAATTTTCTAGTACTTGACGTGCATACTCTAAGGCTTCGGCGCGCGCTGCTTCCTGGGCGCGGCTTTCTTGGCGTGCCATATGGTTGTCTTCGCCTAAGAGTTCTAAAGCTTCGTCGAGTAGTGGAATGTCAGCGGTGGTGAGGGGAGCGTTGGCTGGACGGTGCAGTAAGGCACGGTCTGCGGGAGATAGTTCGCTAGCAACTTGTTCGAGGCGATGCGGTTTTGCAAACAGGTCGTCGATAAGTTTTGGTGCGCTAATGGGAAACCACGCAATGTTTAAGGCAATTTTGACATCACGATGTGTGCGGATTTCTTCAATGATTTCTCCGCGGTCTTCGGGTGCGATCTCGTAGGGCATGTCCGCAACATATTGTTCGGCGAGGCGATGCAACATTTCTTTGACGAACGTGGCGCGCGCAATGTTGTGCGGCTTGTTGGTGCGACGTGCCTTAAACATTGCGTCTTTAATGTCTCGACGACGAATGACGAGGTCGTGTCCGTCTATGCGTACGTGTGTGTCATGTTGGGGGACTCGTTCTCGTGCTTTGACCGCACGTTTAATGAACGTTGCAAAACGCCGGTCGCCTTTGAGTTTTTCAACAGCGGGGGTGTCTCGGGCATTTGTGGTGTGTCCTGGAACGAGTGAACCGATAGTTGTAGAAACAACTCCGGTTTCGCCTAAGGATGGAAGAACTTGGTCAATGTACCGAATAAATGATGTGCTTGGCCCGACGAGGAGTACACCTGAACGCTCTAACAGTTTGCGGTGTGCGTACAGCAGGTAGGCGGCGCGGTGTAGGGCGACAGCTGTTTTTCCAGTTCCTGGACCGCCTTGGACGACTAATGCTCCGTGCACATCGGAACGGATGATTTCATCTTGTTCGGTTTGGATGGTGGCGACAATGTCGTTCATGCGCCCGGTGCGGCCTGCCGACATTGCGGCGAGGAGAGCGCCTTCGCCTGACAAGTGCAGGTCTTCGATGTCGTCTTTGCTGAGGTTTAAGTCAAGGATTTCGTCTTCTACACCGGTAATGGTGCGAGCTTGGGTGATGAGGTGGCGTCGCCGTTTTACTCCATCACGTTGTGCCGCGGTGGCTCGATAGAACGGCTGGGCGGCAGGTGCTCGCCAATCGGTGAGTAGTGACACATGATCGTGGTCAGATAGTCCGATGCGGCCAATGTAGCGTGTTGGGTCTTTATCAAAGTCCAAGCGTCCAAAAACTAGCCGGTCTTCAACGGCGTCAAGTAGCGCAATGCGATCTTCGTAAAGTGTGGCAAAAGAGTCACGTTCGCTACGGTTTTGTGGTGAGCCGGAAGGTCCGGCGCGTCGCACGGATGCGAGCCGGTCACGGGTTGTTTGACGCATTTCGTCAAGGCGCTGATACACGCTGTTAAGACGATCTTGTTCAGCACTAAGATGTGGGGCCTGATCAGTCACACGCAGTCCTGTTCACGTAGGTATGTCACACAAAAAAAGCGGGCCGTCCATTATCCCCTAAAAGGACCCTCGTGTGCACCTTCGCGGCCTGAGCCCCCGATTTTGTCGTAGCTATCAGTGGCAGCGGTGGGTCTGGAACATTTTCTTCTATAGGCTAGTTGATATCGATACAGTATCGACAAAGCAAGGCGGTAAACCCACGTATGATTAATCCACGCGACCTGTTTGATATCCAGGTAGATAGAGCTGATTCTTTTCGGGAACGTGCACAAGCATCACAGGTGGGCCCTGTTCTTATATGCGGTCTGAAAGGTTTTGTAGATGCCGGCCATGCTGGTGCCATTGCTGTAGAACGCATGCTGGAAGTGTCTGAACCACACACATTGGCAGTTTTCGATCATGACCGGTTAGTTGATTACCAGGCGAAACGTCCGATACTTTCTTTTGAAGATTCTCGATGGACGCATTATGAGCCGCCACGGCTTACCTTGGATCTGCTTACGGATGCGCGCGGCACAGAATATCTGTTGTTGCACGGGCACGAACCTAACCGATACTGGGAAGCTCTGAGTGAGGGGCTTATCGAACTCATACATGATTTCAATGTGTCTTTGTTCGTTACGGCTTCAGGCTTACCGATGGGAGTTCCACACACCCGGCCGGGTGGGGCAATCGTTCACGCAAACCGCGAAGATCTTGTTGGTGCATCACAAAACTTTGTTGGCAATATGAGTGTCCCCGCTTCATTTGCGCACTATGCACAATACGAGATTGGGCGGCACAACGTTGATGCTGCTGGTATAGCAGTGCACGTACCGCACTATTTAGCACAGTCTCAATACACGCCCGTCGGGATCGTTGCCTTATCAAAGATAGAAGAAATAACCGGCTTGCATTTTGATGTTGATGAGATGGCTGAAGCTGCTCGCGAAGCAATCGCTGAGGTTGATCGTCAAGTGGAAAAATCACATGATGTTGCCGAGATGGTTGCTGGACTTGAAGCACAGTACGACGCTTTTATGGCTTCACATCCTGAAGAGTCGCTCCTCGCGCACACAAACCACATCCCAACTGCGGATGAACTTGGGGCCGAATTCGAACAGTTCCTTTCGCAATTTAATCGGCGCCGCGGCACAGAATAGCGACATTACGCGGTTGTGCTAGGTATCGCGCACTATTGTGGCGTTGCGTGCAAAGTGGGTAACTTCTGCTCCTGTGATAGCTGTTGCGGGTACCGCTAAAGTGCGTAATGCCCGGTGTAAATGCGCGTTGGCGAAGTCAACGGTGTCGTCGTGCGGTGTGTGAGTTGCTGTGGTGAAAGCTAACACCAGGTTTCCGAATCGTTTTCCTTTCAAGATGGCGTTTTCTGCGCAGTAAGCCACCTGAGCTTTATGGTGCACTGTGGGAGCAGAATTCAAGGAATCGCAGGTGTCAAGCAGCGTCGCAACTTCTTGACGTGCCCAAGCGAGGGGCGGGCGATCAGCACAATTAGCGAGGTATAAGCCACCAGGCCGCAGCTTCTTTACGACCAACTGCGTAAATTCTGTAGTGGTGAGATGGCTTGGGGTGAGTGCGTCTGCAAACACATCCCGAATAATGACGTCTTGGCTGCCATCTGGAACTTTTGACAGCTCCTCACGTGCATCACCGGTACGCAATCGAAGACGAGGGGATTTAGGCAGGGAGAACCATTGCCGGGCGTAATCATGTAACTCGCCATCGATGTCTATGCCGATCTGGCGTGATTGAGGTTTAAGTTTATCGAGTGCTCGAGCCATAGCTGAGCCTGCCGAGCCTAAATGCACAACGTTGAGCCCTGGGGAGGGTAACTCGTCGATAAAGCACAGCATGATGCTCATGTATTCGAACCCAACGTTGAGAGGGTCATCAAGATCGATGAAAGAACTAGGCGCTTCATCGAGGAAAACTGTGTAGCGTCGCGGATTGTCCCGGTCGGGTTCCAGCCTGATCGTCGAATATTTGGTGCGAACAGATTGTGCTGGGGGAGCAGTTGTGGAATGCGCAGTGCGTGACCGAGAAGTAGAACGTGCCATGGAACTAGGGTACAGACGAGTGGAAACACTACGACATCCTTGACCGAATCGAACAAGTGTTCGATAATTAATGTAAAGTGTGACAAGGCAAGTGCATGATAGGTGAGCCGTACGTGAGGGGTGCATCATGAGTAATGCTCCACGGTCAACAACAGCGCGGCGCGACTGGGGCTCGAACGACTCCAACTGTCACATCATGCACGTTGATATGGACGCTTTCTATGCGTCAATTGAAGTGGCTAAAAAGCCAAAATTACGGGGAAAACCTGTTATCGTCGGTGGGCGAGAACGCAGTGTAGTGCTGGCTGCAACCTATGAAGCACGGGCCCTAGGCATCAAATCGGCTATGCCAATTTCGCGGGCAAAAGTCCTTGCACCACAAGCAATATTTTTAGACCCCGATCATCAACTTTACGGCCATATCAGTAATGGTGTTATGGAGATCTTACGGTCCGTAACTCCTGCACTAGAGCAAGTAAGCGTTGACGAAGCCTTCCTCGACGTTTCGGGCGCTAGACGACGACTAGGCTCCTCGCTCGATATCGGACGCACCATACGAGCCGAAATCGAAGCACAGTTTTCGATCACAGCGTCAGTGGGCGTGGCAGAAAACAAATTTGTTGCAAAACTTGCATCAACACACGCAAAGCCAGACGGTATTTTATTGATCCCGCAAGCTTCCACAATCGAATTCGTACAATGCATGCCCGTGGGAGCCTTGTGGGGTGTCGGCGCAAAAACCCAAGAAAAGCTCCGCCAATGGGGGATCGAAGAGGTTCACCAATTAGCGGCCCTTGACCTATCGGCACTGTCCCGCATGGTTGGTAAAGCCGCAGCACAGCATCTACACGAATTGGCGTGGGGACGTGATGGGCGGACTGTTGAAACTCATCGGAAAGAAAAAAGTGTAGGGGTGGAATCTACTTTTGTGCATGACGAACACGACCTCGACACTCTCCTCTCTAAACTGTTGGTTTTATCCGACGAATGTTCTACACGGCTGAGACGAAAATCGATGCAAGGGCGAACCGTCGCGCTTAAAGTGAGGGACGCCGACTTCAACACAGTCACTCGAAGCGTCACGCTAGCCTCATCAACTCATTCCTCACTCACGATTTACCATGCTGTTCGGGAACTTTTTCTAGCCCTACCACGTCAACAATCTGTGCGACTATTGGGTGTGCGCGTTGAAAACATAGTGTCGAGCAGTCATCAACCGCAGCAAGATACGCTAGAAGAGTCCATTACTGGGTTTGCGCTTTCGCAAGATAAGTCAGACCGCGTCATGGACGATATTCGAGCTAAGTTTGGGCGAAAAGCTATAGAGCGAGCAACTCAAACACAGGCACGACTTTCAAGTCACACAGACAACATCTATCCTTTAAGTAAGACAACGCCTTCTAGAACCCGGGGGTAAGACGATGCCTCTGTCCGAGCATGAACAGCGGATCCTTGAACAACTTGAAAAAGAGCTGTCCTCACAAGATCCAAAACTTGCTACCGCAATGACCACTGGACATCGTGGTTCGTTTACTCGAACCATCATTGCCATCCTTGGAGTGCTTGCAGGTATCTTCATCCTAGTGCTGGGCGTTTCAAATTCACTCCCATGGCTGGGAGTTATCGGCTTCGTCATCATGTTTGGTGCTGTTGTATTTGCTTTTTCAGCGCCTAAAAAGGAACATCCTTTTAAAGTTGTGGACGGTGAAGGTCCTGCTCGTCCAGTTACTCAAAAATCTGCAAAAGCCAAAGGGGGCTTCATGCAGCGTCTCGAAGAGCGTTGGGAGAAGCGCTCGCGGGGTGAGTAGCTGATAGCGACATAAGTGGAACAGATGAGTGGGGCACCAACAAATAAGTTGGTGCCCCACTCATGTGTTTGTACTGCATTGATTGTGTGGTTTTTTGTTGTTTTTGTGCACAGTGAATAACGCCACCTAGATGGTCCCGCAATCCAGCTCCCCACTTCCCTCCACCCCTGCATAAAACAGGTTGGGTGTTCCTGCTTTTCACCCAGCGAATGTTGTAGAAAATGCCCTCAAGTGGATAAATGCTGCATGGGTAGTTCTTTGCATTGCGCAAACGCTAGGCGACACGTTAAATTACTCCACTTTTCTCCACCTCTCTGACCTGCGGTTTTGTGAAAATCTGAGGTGAAAACTAGAAAAATTGCACGATTGGTGGTGCAAAGTGGAGTAACGTGGAGGTACTCGGAGCGAGAGGAGGTGGCACTAATGCACGAACTGCTAGGTGGCATCCCCAACTTGTTCTTGGGAACCTACAAACCACGGCTTGATGAAAAAGGCCGTCTCATACTTCCGGCGAAGTTCCGCAACCAGTTCGCTCCTGGTTTGGTACTCACGCGAGGACAAGAGAGATGTCTTTTTCTTTTGCCGCTGGACGAGTTTCGGCGAATGTACGAACACTTGCGTCAGGCTCCCGTCACCTCACGGCAAGCTCGTGATTACATGCGAGTTTTCCTCTCCGGTGCGAGTGATGAAACACCAGATAAGCAAGGACGGATCTCAATTCCAGCCGCGCTTCGAGAATATGCAGGTCTGGATCGCGACATTGCAGTTATCGGAGCAGGGTCACGAGTAGAGATTTGGGATGCGGCAACGTGGGATACCTACCTCGAACAGCAAGAGGAAGGGTACGCAGAAACCGCAGAACAAATATTCCCAGAACTGCACTTCTAGGTATATGCAGTTTCGGGCCTCCTCCCGTAGATCTGACGCCACTTCCCCGGTGGCAGATCGCGACGGTGGGAGACCCGAAACTGTTCACGAGCAAGTCATGACAGTACCCCCACGGTTACGAAAGTAATCACTAGCACGGCACGCGTAGCCCAAGAAGACAGAAAGAGGCGCATATGTACGAGTTACCCGATGACTCAACCGCATCACGCAAGCATGTGCCCGTACTGTTACAACGGTGTCTTGACCTTCTCGCCCCCGCACTAGAAGACCCACAAGCTGTATACGTCGACTGCACGCTGGGTATGGGTGGACACACCCAAGGAGTCCTGCGAGCATTTCCACACGTCACCGCAATCGGGATTGACCGTGACCCGCAAGCCTTAGAACTGGCTGGTGAACGGTTGCGCGAATTTGGCTCACGATTCAAGCCTGTGCATGCAACCTACGATCAGATCGAAGATGTTGTTGCAGATTTTGGCTTAACCGGCGTCCAAGGAATCCTCATGGACTTGGGAGTTTCATCATTGCAAATTGATGAAACTGAAAGAGGATTCTCCTACGCGCATGACGCACCACTCGACATGCGTATGGATACCACCTCAGACCTGACTGCGGCAGACGTACTCAACACTTACTCGCAAGGCGAACTCACACGAATTCTTAGGGAATACGGAGAGGAACGGTTCGCGGCAAAGATTGCACGATCAATCGTTGCAAAACGCGAAGACAAACCATGGGAGCGGTCTGCTGACCTCGTCGACTTAGTGCGGGCATGTATTCCTGCAGCTAAGCGCACGAGCGGAGGAAATCCTGCAAAGCGGACTTTCCAAGCCCTACGTATCGAAGTTAACGGCGAACTAGAAGTGCTGACACACGCTCTTCCAGCTGCAGTGAACTCACTAGCAATAGGTGGACGACTACTTGTTGAGTCCTACCACTCACTAGAAGACCGATTAACAAAACGTGAGTTTGCGCGGGGGATCAACTCAAGCGCACCACCGGAATGGCCCATCGAACCAGAAACACATAAGCCATACCTCAAAGCCCTCACCCGAGGCGCAGAAAAAGCGGACGCCGCAGAAATCGAGCACAACGCTCGCTCAGCATCAGTTCGCCTACGTGCAGTAGAACGTATCCGAGAAACACCAGAGCATTTAAGAAAAACAGGGGAGTGATGACATGAGCGCTGTACAGTCTAATGCTGCTCGCGTGGTTCCCGTACGCCCAAGCGTTTCTCCACATACAACTACGACGAGTAAGCCATCCTTACGTCTCGTCGAAGCTCCCGCACCAGAAAAATCTGCTGCCAGATTTATCTTCATGTGCATCGCAATCTTGACCGTTGCCGTTGTTGCCGTATTGATTTTGAACACAGAGATGGCTAACGGAACATATGAACGCGCACACCTCACCAGAGAACTCTCAACTGAAGTAATCACAGGTGAGCAACTGAGCGAACAACTTGCTGATGTCTCAACAGCTGAAAATCTCTCTAACCGTGCTGAGCAACTCGGCATGGAGCAGAAAGTAAATCCCAAGGTTTTGCATTTAGACTCTTCAAAGATCAACGCGCGTAATGCAGCGGAGGGCATGAAGAATTGAGTGGATCCGAGAGGCGACCTGGACGGGACGCACCGAGGAATAACCGTCCACGTCGGCCTGTCGAATCATCAGACAGCAGGCCGAACACTTCGGCGCGCTCTTCGCGTAAACCACAACCGCAGAACAGTACCTCACGCAAACCTCGACCCGCGTCTAACGCAAACTCTGGGCGCTCGGAACACCAGCAAGCAGGCCCAAAGAAAAACCCCCAGCGGGCTCCCGCGTCAAAAAAGCCTGCACAAGCATCTCGTTCAGGTAAGGCACACGTACGGCAACAGCCCCGATCTGGCGAACAGGTGAGGGTGCGTAGTAACAGCCCACGGCAAAAAACACCTGTGGTGACAGCTTCTCGTCCTGCTCGTGGTCGGTCGCCTGAAATCCAAAGGAAAGAACGCGAACGTGCGCGTGAACAACGTCGTAAACAGCGCGCACAGCGGAATAGGAATACAGGGCCGATAGGTTTTAGTTTGTCTCGGACACGAGTGTTAAGCGGCGCTATCGTGTTTGTTCTTCTTGCCGTGGGGTACGTTGTCCGTTTAGCGGATATTCAACTTGTGCAAGGGGCAGAGCTTGCTGCGCGGGCAAAAGAATTACGGACCACAGAAATTGAATTAACTGCTGAGCGTGGCGATATTTCTGATCGAAACGGAAACCCCGTTGCGAAGTCGGTAACTCGTTACAAGATTTTTGCAGATCAAGAACTCGTTCAACAGTGGAAAACAAAAGACGATGCAGGCAATATTGTTGGTGGCCCCGATTATGCTGCGCAGATCCTTGCTCCAGTGTTGGGGCTCAGCGAACAAAAATTACAAACATTGTTGACTCGACCAGAAGGTCAGAAAAAATACAACAAATACCAAACTTTGGTGACTGAAGTACCGCCAGAAACGTGGGAAGCGGTAAAACAACTAAAAATTACTGGTGTTTTCCCTGAAACCTTGAACAAACGTATCTACCCATCAGGTGACACAGCAAAAAATATTATTGGTGTTGTTGGTAAAGACGGTGGATTGTCTGGCCTCGAATACACTCTTGAAGACATGCTCAAAGGAAAAGCAGGGTCTTTAAAGTATGAACGTAGTCTCGATGGATATGTTTTGCCTTCTGGGAGCGTCGTTGAAGAACCCAATGAACCTGGAAAAGGCATTAAAACAACGTTTGACATGGATATTCAGTGGCATGCTGAAAAAGCCCTAGATGAACAATTGAAAAAAACAGGGGGAGCCGCAGGGTCTGTTATCGTGCAAGACGTAAAAACATGCGAGATCCTTGCGCTGGCAGACCGGTCAACCACTGCTGACGGCAACACAGCATTTACTGGACGTATCGGTGCTGTACAAGACATTTTTGAACCCGGATCAACAGCAAAAGTTATTACTATGGCTGCTGCTCTTGAACGTGGAGAAGTAACACCGCTATCAGAATTTCGTGTCCCATATCAGTACGCAACCGATAACGGTCAAGTATTTAAGGACTCACACGAGCATCCCACGCAAAAGTTAACCCTAACGGGCATCCTCGCTGACTCTTCGAATACCGGAACGGTGCAAGTAGGAGAAAAACTCCCGAAACAAGTGCGTTATGACTACCTCTATAAATTCGGGTTTGGGCAAAAAACCGGAATAGAGCTGGGCGGAGAGTCACGCGGAATCTTGCATAAAGCTGACGACTGGGATGGACGAACAAAATATGGTGTTTTGTTCGGGCAAGGTATGGCAGGTAATGCCTTGCAAGCTACAAATGTTTTTGCCACCATCGCCAACGACGGTAAGCAGTGTAAACCGCACCTAGTTGCAGGCTATACAGAACCTGACGGCACTTTTGTTGAATCGGAAAAATCTGAGACAACACAAACTGTGTCAAAGAAAACGGCAGATCAGGTTCTTAAAATGATGGAATCTGTAGTCGTTGAGGGATCTGGAAAAGCTGGAGCGATTAGCGGCTACCGTGTTGCAGGAAAAACAGGAACCTCTCAAGCCCCTGACGAGAACGGAAAACTGACTCGTATCGTGTCGTCGTTTATTGGCGTTGCACCGGTAGACAACCCAGAAATTGCGGTGTCCGTGGTGATTCGTGACCCACGCTCAGGTGTGTGGGGTGGAGAAGTATCTGCACCCGTTTTTGCAGATGTGATGGCCTATTCATTACAACGGTTGGGCGTCGAGCCAACGGGAAGTAAACCAGATTTATATTCGACCACGTGGAAGTAACCCACAGTTTTTGTATGGTGAATCTTCCCCTAGCGATATTGGTCACCACATTCGTCCTCAATATTTTGCCTGCTACCCGCTAAATTGTTAATTATGAGTTCTCAGCACGATTTACTTCGGCCCCTTTCACGCCCACACGTAGCGTTGCATGACCTGCAACATGCCTGTGATGTGAAAGTCGTAGCAGGTGGTGCAGTGAACGATATATCGGTAGAGGGCGTCGCCGTGACGTCGCACGGCGTTGTGCCAGGAGATATCTTTGTTGCGCTCAATGGCCTAAAAACACATGGCGCACGTTACGCTCCAGACGCAATTGAACGTGGCGCGGCAGCAATCCTTACAGATCAAGCCGGCGTAGAAGTTCTTTCTGCATCAGGTGTCCTTGATACAGGAATCCCTGTACTTGTTTCATCTCATAATGAGTCGTTACGGCGCACGATGGCAGAGTGTGCAGCATACATTTACTCACGACCCGCACAACACTTGCAGATCGCGGGAATCACAGGAACTAACGGAAAAACCACGACAGCGTTTTTCTTGGATGCAATTCATAGGGCTGCACACAAGTCAACTGCACTGCTTGGAACGATCGAGATGCGTCTTGGTGAGGTGAGCGTTCCGTCGGAACGTACCACTGTTGAAGCTCCGGTCTTGCAAGGATTTTTCTCGCGATGCCTCGAAGAAAAAGCCTTGACTGTGACGATGGAAGTTTCATCACATGCGATTTCTTTGGATCGAATAACTGAAACCACATTTGAAGCTGTTGGCTTTACCAACTTGCAACAAGATCATCTAGATTTCCACCACACGATGGAAGAATATTTTGCAGCAAAAGCAGCACTATTTACTCCAACATATGCGCGCAGTGGAGTCGTCGTCGTTGATGATCAGTGGGGCCGCAAACTTGTAGAGACAGCTTCTATTCCAGTCGAATCGATTATGACGTCACTGAGCGACGACAGCACATACAACGCAGACTGGACAGTTACAGAAACCTCTGTGAGCCCACAGGGGCTGGGCGTGGACTTTGTGTTACGTCATCGTTCAGGAACAACAGTGTCATCACATTCACCGTTATTAGGGGACGTCAACGTCTCAAACGCTGCATTAGCGACTGTGCTTGCTTTGCGGATGGGTATTGACGAGAAAACTATTGTTGAGGGGCTTACAACCCTCGCTGCAGTCCCCGGACGGATGGAAGTCGTCTCGCAGCCCGATGAACCATTGGTCATCGTCGATTATGCACATACCGCTGAAGCATTAGATTTTGCGTTGGCTTCACTGCGCAACACACATCACGCAACAAACCAAGGAAAAGCTGATCGCGGTCTTTGGCGCAGCCGGTGACCGTGACGCAACAAAACGGCCTCTTATGGGCATCGCAGCAATGCAGTACGCTGACGTCCTTATTGTTACCGACGATGACCCCTACAGCGAAGACCCTGAAGCGATACGAGCCCAAATTATTGAGGGAATCGAACAGACTCCAGCCTATGCGCAGCTCTCAGAGGAAGAACGCTCTGCCCGCATTAAAAATATTGGATTGCGTGAAGACGCAATTAAATATGCTATTCAGGAAGCACACCAAGGCGACACCGTGTTGTTAGCCGGGCGCGGTCACGAAACTATTCAAGAAATAGCGGGAGTGCGACACGTGCTTGACGATCGTGTCGAAGCTCGTGCTGTGCTCGCACATATACGTCAGACCAGCGGAAATATGTGAAGGTAACGTAGGATATTGTGGCCGCACATAGCTTCTTGAACTATGTCGTATGTTTTGAATGGTTCAATAGATAAGTTGTATGTGCGATGTGAATCTTAAAAGAAGTATCAAAATAAAGTTAGTGACAGGTTCGCACAAGAAGTCGACTAATAGTCACAATGCGTGCCCTACAAGTACAGGGGAGTAGCCCAAACGTGTTCTCAGCGGAGCAGATAGCTTCAATCACCGGCGGAAGACTTGAAGCAGACCCAACAATTAAGGTCACGGCACAGGCAGTTCTTGACTCTCGGGCGGCACAACCCGGCTCACTTTTTGTTGCAGCCCAAGGCGAAAACGTTGACGGGCACGATTATGCACGTGGCGCGCTTGAGAACGGTGCGACACTCGTGCTCGGAACTCGGTCCATCGAGGGAGTTCCAGTCGTCGTCGTTGAAGATATTGAACAAGCTTTAGGGCTCCTTGCCCAAGCACATTTGCGCAACCTACGGCAACAAGGTGATATCCGTGTTGTTGGCATAACTGGATCTGCTGGGAAAACAACAACGAAAGACCTCATTGGTCAGATTCTTAGTGAACACGGATCAACAATTTTTCCTGCTGGTTCATTTAACAATGAACTTGGTTTACCCCTTACCGTTTTACGGGCAACACCTGAGACACGATACTTAGTGCTCGAAATGGGAGCTTCAGCGCCTGGAGATCTCACCTATCTCACGCATATAGCTCCGCTAGACGTTGCAGTAGTACTTATTGTTGGCTCGGCACATCTTGGCGGCTTTGGCGGGGGCATCGATGATGTCGCTCGCGCCAAATCAGAATTAGTACAGGGCGTGGTTGCTGGGGGAACTGTAATCCTCAACGCGGATGATTTACGAGTCATCGCGATGAAAGACCAAGCCAGTGAAGAAGTGCTGACATATGGTGTGGTGCGCGATACGACTTTCCACGCCACAGAAACCCACATTGATGCACTGGGTCGCTCACGCTTTACTGTTACAGACACTCGCACCTCTGAAACTGAAGAAGTTCACCTCCAATTAGTGGGTGAACACCATATGACAAATGCGTTAGCTGCATTAGCGGCCACCACCGTACTTGGCATTAATCTCAACGCCGCTGTGAGCACTTTGAACAATGCCACCGCGTTGAGCCCACATCGCATGGATGTTACTGAACGACCAGATGGCATAACTATCATTGATGATTCGTACAATGCCAACCCTGATTCCATGCGTGCTGCGTTGAAGGCTCTTGCCGTCATTGCTGGACGCAAGCGCCGTACCGTTGCTGTGCTCGGCGAAATGCTAGAACTGGGGGAGAACTCCCGCGAACAGCATGATGATTTAGGCCGGATCGTCGTACGGTTAAATATTTCGCTGCTTGTCGTTGTTGGGGCTGGTGCGAGCGGTATCGCCGATGGAGCGATGCAAGAAGGCTCATGGGGCGATGAAGTCGTTGAGGTCCCCACTATTGAAGAAGCAGAGACTTTCTTAACTGAATATCTTACTGAAGGTGATGTTGTCCTTGTGAAATCTTCGAAGGGCTCTGGCCTGTGGAAGTTAGCTGACCGTCTCGTGGGAAAGGCATAACACACCATGATTGCAGTATTAGTTTCCGCAGGTGTCGCACTTATCGTGTCCCTCATCGGGACGCCAATGTTCATAAAGCTGCTTGTGCATAAAAACTATGGGCAGTTTATTCGGCAAGACGGTCCGACAGCACACTTTACAAAACGTGGAACCCCAACAATGGGTGGTGTAGTCATTATTGGCGCGACCATCCTAGGGTGGCTAGCTTCCATTGTGGTGTCCGGACGATTACCAACGGCCTCTGCGATGCTTTTGCTCTTCCTGATGACGGGAATGGGCCTTGTCGGGTTTCTTGACGACTACATCAAAATTTCACGACAGCGCTCATTAGGTCTTTCTCCACGCGGGAAAATCATTGGCCAAGGAATCGTCGGAATCGCTTTCTCTGTTCTTGCCTTGCAATTTGAGAACGGGTTTGGGCTCACTCCTGCATCAACAAAGATTTCTTTTATACGTGACACACAACTTGACCTTGCCTTTGCTGGAGCAACGGTAGGACTCATCTTGTTTGTCATCTGGGCAAACTTTTTGATCACGGCGTGGACTAACGCAGTGAACCTCACAGATGGCTTAGATGGTTTAGCCACAGGTGTGTCACTTGTCGTTTTCGGTGCTTACTTATTTGTTGCGATATGGCAGTACAACCAAAGCTGTGTGTATGGGTTTTCGCAAGAAACAGGATGTTACATGACGCGAGACCCATTAGGGTTGGCGGTCGTCGCGGCGGCTATTGTCGGAGCCTGCTTTGGATTCTTGTGGTGGAATGGCTCGCCTGCACAAATCTTTATGGGAGACACCGGCTCTCTTGCGCTCGGTGGCGCACTCGCAGGAATCTCCATTTTGACGAGAACTGAATTCCTTGCAGTAATCATTGGTGGTCTGTTCGTCATCATCGTGTTGTCTGACATCATTCAGATTGGTTTCTTTAAAGCTACGGGTAAACGTGTCTTTAAAATGGCACCGTTACACCACCACTTTGAACTTTCTGGTTGGGGCGAAGTAACAATCGTGATCCGATTCTGGATTATCGCTGGAATCTTTGTGGTCTTCGGTATGGGTATCTTCTACGCTGAATGGGTTGTCCGACTGTGAACGTACTCGCTGAGGACGCACGCGTTCTTGTCGTTGGTTTAGGTGTTACCGGTAAAGCTGTCGTGGCAGCATTAACTGATCTTGATACTTCAGTGCGACCTACTCGTATTGCTACTTTTGACACGCACAACCCGAACGCAGATTTTCACGATGTGCAGGACATCGAGATCTCTGATTTCAATCTGGTTATTGCATCGCCAGGGTGGGCACCGCATAACCCTATTTTTGTGCACGCAGCGCACGCAGGAATACCCATCTGGAGCGAGATTGAACTTGCCTGGAACCTGCGGGTGCCTCGAGCCGGAACAACTGATCCAGCGCCGTGGGTTGGAGTAACTGGAACAAACGGTAAGACAACTACCGTACAGATGCTTGAATCTATATGTGCTGCTGATGGAAAAAACGTGGCGCTTGTGGGTAACGTCGGACGCCCTGTCATTGAAGTGGCACAGGACCCAAAGATAGATGTGGTTGCGCTTGAACTCTCAAGCTTTCAACTACATTTCACACATTCTATGGAACTAGAAGCTGCTGCACTTATTAACATTGCACCAGATCATGTGGATTGGCACGGATCTTTCGAAAACTATGTGAGCGATAAAGCTCGTATCTATTCACGTGTTAAAACTGCCTGCATCTATAACGCTGATGTTCCCCTGACTCGCTCACTCGTCGAACAGGCGGATGTTGCTGATGGTGCCCGCGCTGTCGGGTTTACCCTTGGGGCTCCACAGCGTGGTGAAATCGGGTTAGTTGAGGATGTTATCGTCGATAGGGCATTTCATTTGCCTCAGGACGATGCACAACGTCACCATAGCGCTGATGAACTTGCCACGTTCGACGATTTGGCTCATCTTGCCGGTTCGGCAGGAACTGTTCCACCGCATGCCGTAGCGAATGCTCTCGCGGCAAGTGCTGTAGCCCGTGCTATTGGGGTTTCTGCGTTATCTGTCAAAGAGGGTTTGCGGTTGTTTGTTCCGGGCCAACACCGTATGGCTCATGTTGCAACAACAGAAAAGCTTTTCGATGGAACACCTGGCAGGGTCGCTTTTATTAACGATTCGAAAGCAACGAATGCGCATGCTGCTGCTGCTTCACTGACATCATTTTCTGCTTCTCGTATCGTGTGGATTGCCGGTGGTCTTGCTAAAGGAACCCGCTTTGATGATCTCGTTGCGGCACATGCATCAACATTGCGTGCAGCAGTGATCATTGGTGTGGATCAAGAACCTTTACGCGATGCTTTTCGACGACACGCCCCAACAGTTCCCATCCAATTGGTTGATTCTCGGGAAACTGAAACTGTTATGGAGCGTGCTGTAGCGGCCGCTTATGAAATTGCTTGTGATGGAGACGTTGTACTGTTAGCTCCAGCTTGCGCTTCAATGGATCAGTTTGATTCCTATGCTGAGCGTGGACTGGAATTTACACGGTGCGCTCAACAGGTCGCAGAGGCAAACCAGAATTAAGGCGGGGAGCGGTGTGAGCAGTAGAGTGCGCCGGATCGATGAGACCGCATCGAGTAAAAAGGTAAACTGGGCCGGAATTTGGAATTCGGCTACGACAAGTTACTACCTTATTGTTGGTGCGACGGCAGCCATGGTTGTGTTAGGCCTGATCATGGTTTTGTCGAGTTCGTCCGTTGAGTCTATTTCGCACAGCGGTAACGCATACAAAATCTTTTCTAAACAGTTCATTTTCGCAGTCATCGGAATTATTGCGTTTTTTGTTGCCTCTCGAATAAAAGTTGAGGTGTACAAAAAATTTGCTTGGACGATTTTGGTTGGCTCCTTTGTGCTACAGAGTCTAGTTTTTGTTCCTGGGCTGGGTGGTGACGCGCTCGGAAATAGAAACTGGATTTATATTCGCGGTATTTCCTTACAGCCCTCTGAATTTATGAAAGTAGCATTAGCTATTTTCTTAGGCACAGTCATTTGCCGAAAACTCGCTACCTCTTCTCGGTGGCTACATATTTGCATCCCCACGATGATTGCTTCAGCAATTGCTATCGCGCTTGTTATGGCAGGGAACGACCTCGGTACCTCACTCGTGCTCTGCCTGATTATCGCTGCTGCATTTATTGTGGCAGGGCTGCCGTTTAAATGGATCGCAAGTTTTGGGGCCCTCGGCGCCGTGTTTATCACTCTTATGGTGATATTTAGCGGTAACCGCATGGTTCGAATCTTAGGCACCTATGACGCTAACTGTGCTGCAGACGAACTGTGCTATCAGGTTGTGCGAGGTATGGAAGGGCTCGGATCGGGTGGTTTCGCAGGTGTAGGACTGGGCTCAGGCGCAGAAAAATGGAAGTACCTACCAGAAGCACAAAACGACTTTATTTTTTCGGTCATTGGTGAAGAAATTGGTTTCCTTGGCACCACACTTGTGATTCTTTTGTTCGTAATCCTTGGATTAGGGTTTTTGCGCGTGATCATGCGTCACCCAGACCCTATGGTCAAGATTACGACGGCAGGTATCGCAGCATGGATCTTAGGGCAAGCCATGATCAACATTGGAGTTGTTACTCGTGTGCTGCCAGTTATCGGAGTCCCATTACCTCTGGTATCTGCGGGTGGTTCTGCTCTGATTGCAACATTGCTAGCGTTGGGTGTCGTCGTAGCTTTTGCGCGAAACGAACCGGGCGCGCAGAAAGCTTTTAAAACACGACCATCCATGGTTCGAAAAACGATAGCGGTCATTTCTAGTTCAAATCGACGCAGCACCCGTGGTGCTTAGGGAGAAAATCGATGTCAAAATCCATACTTCTAGCTGGCGGTGGCACGGCGGGGCATGTAAACCCCCTGCTAGCGGTTGCAGAAGCTGTCCGGGAATACCACGCTGATGCGCGTATCTCCGTGCTTGGTACGCGAGAAGGCCTTGAAGCGACACTTGTTCCTGAACGCGGTTTTGATCTTCGTTACGTTCCACGTGTTCCGATGCCTCGTCGTCCAACCCCGCAATGGTTCACTTTGCCAGGAAAATTGCAAGCAGCAGTAAAAGCAGCAAGCGACGCAATCAAAGAAATCGACGCCGACGTGGTTGTCGGCTTTGGTGGTTACGTGTCCACACCTGCATATTTAGCGGCACGTAAACTTAACGTTCCTATTGTGGTTCAGGAGCAAAATGCGCGGCCGGGCATTGCCAATAAACTTGGCGCGCGCTGGGCCAGCGCAGTGACAACAACATTTGAAAGCACACTTTTAGATCAGGCACACGTCACAGGCTTGCCGTTGCGCCCAGAGATTTCTCGTCTCATAGCGGCCCGTGCAGCTCAACCAAGTGCAATTCGTACCGCAGCCGCTCACGAACTGGGCTTAGACCCCTCACGTCCAGTGCTTGTAGTGACCGGTGGTTCACTTGGCGCATTACGCGTCAACATGACTATGACACAGGTCGCTGCACAGCTCTTGAGCACGGGCATACAAGTATTACACCTCACTGGTAAAGGTAAGAGCGCTCAAGTTATTGAGGACCTAAAATCTGTTCCGGCTGAGGACCGTACTGACTATCACGTCATGGAATACTTAACGCGTATGGATCTTGCTTATGCTGTAGCAGATCTTGTTGTGTGCCGTAGCGGCGCCGGAACCGTATGTGAACTTGCTGCACTAGGTATTCCTGCTGTCTTTGTGCCCCTCCCAATCGGTAACGGGGAACAAAAACTTAACGCTGAACCGATGGTCTCCGTACATAGCGCGCTGATAGTAGACGACGCACAATTTACGGAGCAATGGGCGACAACACATATTGTGCCGCTGGTAACAGACGGTGCCCGCTTGCACGATATGGCACAACGCGCTCAGCAAGTTGGGAAACCTCAGGCAACCCTTGACGTTCTTAAAGTTATTGAATCTGTAGCAAAGTGGGCTTAACTGTGTCTTCTTCTCGATATGCAACTCTTCAACCTGACATGAAGCCTTCGTCGTTTTCCACTATCCATTTTGTTGGCATTGGTGGAGCAGGAATGTCGGTGTTAGCGCACATGTTTTCTGCCTTAGGCGTTACAGTCACTGGCTCTGATGCGCTCGAAACTCAGGTTGTTCGTGCTCTTCGCGAAGAGGGAATTAACGTTCAGATTCCACAAAGCGCCGACAATGTCGGACAAGCGGACGCAGTCATTGTCTCTTCCGCGATTCGCGATGACAACCCTGAACTTGTTGAAGCGCGGGAACGAAACATTCCGCTCTTTCACAGGTCACAGGCTTTAGCCTTGCTGATGCGAGACCGAAAGGCCGTTGCAGTTGCGGGAGCCCATGGAAAAACGACAACATCAGCCATGATCGCTGTGGGATCAATGATGTCGGGACTTGATGCCAGCTTCGCTATTGGTGGTTCCGTACACACGACAGACGGCCCCATGTCAGGCGGCCGAGTTGGTACCGGAGACGTACTTGTCGCTGAGGCTGATGAATCTGACGGTTCTTTTTTAAATTACGAACCGTACATCGCTGTTGTAACAAATGTTGAGCCAGACCACCTTGATCATTACGGAACAAAAGAAGCTTTCGAGCAGGCCTTTGTATCTTTTGCAGGCCACATCCAAGCAAACGGTGTACTGATTGCGTGTGCTGACGACCCCGGCGCTGCACAGCTAGCAGCAGCCCACGTCAACAATGGCAAACGAACGTGGACGTATGGGCAAGACCCCACGAGCTCTCTTCGTCTGGTAGACCTGACACAGGTAGCTGGCACAAGCAAAGTGAGGCTCTCCGTAGCCTGGGAAACACTAGAAACTAGTGCAGCGGATGTCCCTCAAGGGCACGCTGAATTCGATATAGCGGCACCCGGCCTGCACAACGCTTTAAATGCCACCGGCGCATTCGCAGCGTTGTTGTATCTTGGTGTTGATCCCACTCGTGCGGCACACGCTTTAGAACAGTTTTCGGGTACCGGAAGACGCTTTGAAGAACGTGGAATGGTCCGTTCCATTCGTGTTGTTGATGATTACGCTCACCATCCCACTGAAGTCGCTGCGCTTTTGCGTGCTGCTCGCATAAGCGCAGGAAACGGTCGAGTAGGTGTCGTGTTTCAGCCGCACTTGTATTCACGTACACGAATTTTTTCGACAGAGTTTGCTCAAGCTTTCGACCTTGCTGATTTCACTGTGATGTGTGATATTTATGCGGCGCGTGAAGACCACGACCCTCAGGTGACTCCGCATATGATTGCCGAGCACATGAATTCCCCAGTTAAGGTGATTCTCGATAAAACGCAGGCCGCTCATGCTCTTGCTGACTGGGCGCAACCAGGCGACTTGGTCCTGACTGTGGGTGCTGGAGACGTCACAGAACTTGGTGCAGTAATTCTTGATCGGCTAGCAAAGGATTAATCGCGATGAAGCAGCCTGCTCGTCCCCGGCGCCCTAACAAAACGAATAGTGATGTGGCCCCGTCAAAAGAGCAGAGGCCTCCTTCGTCGGCTCAACCGACATCGACACCTCGTAAAAGGATTTCTTCGCAGAGTAGCGACGGCAAGAAGCGACCTGAACAGCGTTCTGCGTCTTCGGCGATTGAACCAACTACTCGTGCTGGCAAAACTGTTGCAGGTCGTCCCTCGACAAACAAATCAAAAATTGCCGTGTTGTCGACGGGGGTTGCTGATCGGTTAGCTGAGCGAGAAGCTATTGAACGCAAAACGCGTCGGGGTAAACGAGTAATTATTGCCTCGGTTGTTCTAGGCCTTGCGACAGTGGTGTGGTTATTTGGTTTTTCGTCGATTTTCTCACTTGATTTGGCTGAGGTGCGGGTTTCGGGAGCTCAGGAGTACGTTCAGGCAGAAGAAGTAGTCCAAGCCTTGGAGCAAGATGCTGGGACGCCTTTGTCACGGCTTGATATGGGGGAGTTGCATGACAAAGTTGCGGCAATCCCTAACGTTAAATCTGCTACGCAAACACGCAGATGGCCTCGCGGCGTCTCTGTAACTGTCGTTGAACGGGCGCCGGTTGCAGCGGTATCACGAGACAAAAAATATGTGTTGCTTGACATTGATGCTGTGGAAGTCGCTGTTGTTAAAAAGGCCCCTGAGGGGTTGCCTATTATGAAGATCCCGTTGACTGCGGATAATCAACGTACGTTGGTTACTGCGCTAGAAGTTTTGGATGCGTTGCCGAGCGATTTGTTGGCTGATATCGCTTCGATTACGGCGTCGTCTCAAGACAACATTGTGTTTACGCTTCGCAATGGGATTGCGGTGCAGTGGGGGAACTCAGCGCAGACGATTTTGAAGATTGAAGTGTTGCGTGCGTTGATGCCTACAGCACTTGAGGAGCAGAAAAGCACGATAGATCTTTCGGCTCCAACTTTTCCTATCATTCGTTAGTCATATTTCGTCTTTTCTTGCCGATTATGTTGTGGCAGGTTGTTCTTAACCACACATATTTCTTGTGAAGTTGCTGGGTTTGCCAATATCGGGCGAAACTTTGGCGTGTCTAAGCGTTTGTATGGTGCTTGAGTCGGCCTGCTCACATAGATTATTTATAGCGACACACGACGAATAACGTTGATAGCAGTCGTGGTTCAACATAACGTTTCGATAGCAGTACTTGACAATTCTTTAACCCTCAACCTGAGGTTTAAGGTTGTTGGTTTGGGATCGTAATCCAAGATCGGAAGGCAAGAGCGTGACAACTCCGCAGAACTACCTCGCAGTGATTAAGGTGGTGGGCATCGGTGGTGGTGGTGTAAACGCCGTCAACCGAATGATTGAGGTTGGACTCAAAGGCGTTGAGTTCATTGCGATCAACACCGACGCTCAAGCCCTTCTTATGTCTGACGCTGACGTCAAACTTGATGTCGGGCGTGAGCTTACTCGTGGATTGGGTGCTGGCGCTGATCCCGAAGTCGGTAAAAAAGCAGCTGAAGACCATGAAGACGAAATTCAAGAAGTCCTTCGTGGCGCTGACATGGTTTTTGTTACCGCTGGTGAAGGCGGTGGTACCGGTACTGGTGGTGCGCCGGTCG
This sequence comes from Timonella sp. A28, assembly GCF_051200815.1. Taxonomy (GTDB): domain Bacteria; phylum Actinomycetota; class Actinomycetes; order Actinomycetales; family Cellulomonadaceae; genus Timonella. The sequence goes on from NZ_CP195159.1 coordinate 456,415, forward strand.
TCGCCCGTATTGCTCGATCTTTGGGTGCCTTGACTGTTGGTGTCGTGACACGTCCGTTCTCATTTGAGGGTCGTCGTCGCGCTAACCAAGCAGAGTCGGGTATTGAGGCCCTGCGTAAAGAAGTTGACACACTTATTGTTATTCCGAACGACCGACTGCTTTCCATGGCTGATCGTTCGGTTTCCGCTTTGACCGCGTTCCATTCAGCAGACCAAGTCTTGCTGTCCGGTGTGCAGGGTATTACTGACTTGATCACCACTCCAGGCTTGATCAACCTTGACTTTGCAGATGTGAAATCTGTAATGCAGGGTGCAGGGTCAGCTTTGATGGGTATTGGTTCTGCACGTGGTGATGATCGTGCGGTCCAAGCAGCAGAATTGGCTATATCTTCTCCGCTTCTTGAAGCGTCGATTGATGGTGCTCATGGTGTCTTGATCTCGATTCAAGGTGGCTCGGATCTAGGCTTGCAAGAAATCAACGAAGCTGCTCGCTTGGTGCATGAGGCTGCTCATGCTGAAGCAAACATCATTTTCGGTACCGTTATTGATGATGCTCTTGGCGACGAAGTGCGTGTAACTGTTATTGCTGCCGGCTTTGATGGGGGTAATCCTCAACCGCGTGCTGATATTCGTGGGTTTGGTGCGGGTGCACAATCTCCTGCGGCTGCCCCACGTGAAGTTGGTAATGCGCCTCGAGTCGACGAGCCTGCTCCAATGACAGGTGGCATTCGCGCGTTAAACCGTCCGGTTGTGCCGTTGGAAGAACCACGGGAGTCTTTACCGCCGGTAACCCCATCTCATTATGTAACGCACCTTAACGAGCAGCAGGTGCCGCCGTTTATTGGCGAACAGCATGACGGCGTTCGTTCACCGAATGAAACACCGACCCAGTCGCAGTTTGAGGTTCCTCGCATCTTTGATGAAGAACCTGTGCGACGTCGTCCAGTTGAAGAACTTGACGTTCCAGATTTCTTGAAATGACAGATGGCTTTGAAATCCCGGTGACCGAAGTAGATCTCGGTCCCGGGATTCTTGCATTTTTTACGAGTCGTGTAGGTGGGTATTCTGCGCCACCTTTTAATGGGCTTAATGTGGGCGATAAAGTTCACGACGATGTGGTGTCGGTACAACAAAATCGTGAACTTCTTGCACAGATTGCCGGGGGACCGGTGCGTTTTTCTCGGCAAGTCCATGACTGCGAAGTGTTGGATGACGCCACGTATGCTGAACATGAACGTGAAAATCCGCGAATGTTGGCAACACAAACGGTTGAATTTTCTGCTGATGGGGTAGTTACTGTCGCTCAAGACACCCCAGTAGGTGTGTATGTTGCAGATTGTGTGCCGGTGCTGCTTGCTGACGCAGAAGCGGGAGTAATTGCTGCTGCTCATGCGGGGCGCCCTGGGCTTGAAGCACAGGTTATTTCTGCAACTCTTACACGCATGTGTGCGTCTGGTGCACATATGGGGCGGATTAAAGCGGCGGTGGGTCCTTGTATTTGTGCCCACTGTTATGAAGTTCCTGAAGTTATGGCTCGTAATTTTGCTGCGGTAACAGGTACTGAGATATCACAAACACGGTGGAACACAGTGGGTATCTCATTGCGTGCGGCAGCAGAAAATGAACTTTTTGCCGCGGGGGTTACAAAAGTTGAACACATAGTGAGATGCACATATGAGGATGATGGGTACTTCTCGCACAGGCGCGCAACCCATGAGGTGAACATCACAGAGGGTAAATCGGGGCGCTTTGCTGGTGTTATCACGCGGTCGACTCCGAGTCCTTAGATCCGGCCAAATCGGATTAAAACCTACTGCTAGGTGGTGAATCCTAGGTGTTTATAGGGCGTGTCGCTTTAGCCGCGGCTGATACTGCGCTAGCGTGAATTTATTGTCAAGTGACATCAGTGTAACTAGTCCCTATTGGCGACTAGGGGTGCAGTGATGTAAGGGCCAAAATTGACAGCCATATGGTTCGTTTTTTGCGGTCCACAAATGAGCTGGTCGTGTGGATCAAACGAGAACGAACCTAGACAGATCGGAGAAGGGTGATGGCAGGAGCCCTACGTAGAACGATGAAGTACCTTGGTATCGCTGAGGAAAACGGCGAATACGAAGGTGAAATGTATGATGAGTACTCCGACTACGATGAATCGGTGGACGAAACTATGGCACCGTATGACGCGCAAGTGACTCCGATCTCGAAGGCAATGTCTCATCAAGAAAATGCTTCATTTATGAGTCCAGAACTACGTCGTATTACGACTGTCCACCCACGTTCGTATAATGATGCGCGTGTAATTGGTGAGGCGTTCCGCTCTGGCACTCCTGTCATCATGAACCTGTCAGATATGGATGACGCCGACGCAAAGCGGTTGGTTGATTTCTCGGCAGGTCTGATTTTTGGATTGTGTGGGAACATCGAACGAGTTACCAACAAAGTCTTCTTGCTGTCTCCAGCTAATGTGGAGATCTCGGGAGACTCGTCCGATGCAAGTGGTTCGTCGAGCCACCAAAGTTTCTACAACCAGAGTTGAACGTGAACCTAATTTGGAGCCTCTTAGCTCTTATATTTTCTTTGTACCTCATAGCACTTATAGGGCGTATGGTCATTAGCTGGGTCCAAGCTTTCTCTCGTGACTGGCGCCCTACTGGATTCGTCTTGGTGATCGCGGAAGCGATTTATACCGTGACAGATCCGCCTTTGAAATTTTTGTCGAGGCTTATTCCGCCGCTTAGGATTGGGTCCTTTGCTCTCGACATAGGTTTCATGATTTTGTTCATTGTCGTTGGCATACTTGCCCAGTGGTTCGCCTTCTTGGCGGCTATACAGCCATAGACGATGGGTGGAATTTGAGCCGTACTGTCTTTCGGTGCGGGCAATTTACACCTAAGGAATTACACTTAGGTGTCGATCTGAATCCGGAAGGTTGCTTACGGCGGCCGGACTGACCAGCGAAATATCGAGATGGAGACTACGGTGGAATTACTTACACCAGACGAAGTCCTTAATAAGAAGTTTTCAGTAACCAAGTTCCGTGAAGGTTACGACATGGTCGAGGTCGACGACTTCCTTGACCTCGTTCTTGGAACACTTCGTGCGGTCTACGTGGAGAACGACGAGCTTAAAGCAAAGCTTGAAATGGCAGAAGCTCGCGTTGGCGAGTTGAGCCGTGCAACTGCAGACTCACCTGCGGAAACGCAAGTAAAAGAAGAAGTTGCGCCTGAGCCTGTTGCGGCGCCTGAGCCTGATATTGCAGCACGAATTACTGAAGCTTCAGGACTTACACCACGTGAACCTGAGATGGCTACTGGAATTATCCAGATGGCTCAAAAACTTCACGATGATCACGTGCGTGCTGGGCAAGAAGAGGGCGAGCGCCTCGTTTCTGAAGCTCGTGTTGAGGGCGATCGGATCGTTCGCGAAGCACAAGAGATTTCTCAACGTACGCTTAACCAGCTTGAGCAAGAGCGTGGAGTCTTGGAAACCAAGATCGACGAGTTGCGTACATTTGAGCGCGACTACCGTTTGCGCCTCAAGTCGTATCTGCAAAACTTGCTGGGCGATCTGGACCAGCGTGCGTCTGGACTTGGATCTAACGACTCATCAGGTATCTGATGTAGTCCCATACAGACCACTTGCGCTGACCGGCGCACACAATTCACCCGCTTTCGGAAGCGTGGGATGTTTGTGTGTGCCGGTCAGTGTGTTTATATTCGGCTATCCACCCCGTGAGAGAGGTATGACATGGCATCTAGCAGCGCAACCCCGCGTTCGATAGCGCTTGAACACTTTCCAACACTCGCGAATAGTGTTTCGCAGCTTCCAGTGCGCCAAGGCGAAGATCCATGGACTACAGAAGAGGTCCTTGAGATTGCTGAAGCTCTGATCGAAGATGATCTACGGTTACGACAAGAGCTTGAAGCAGCAGACGCTGATCTTACTGAATTCTTGCGTAACTCTGGCGAAGGCTCGGGCGACGACCAAGCCGACTATGGTTCTTCAGCTCTGGAACGTGAGCAAGAGCTGACTCTTGTGAACAACACCCGTGATGTGCTGGAGCAAAACAGAAGAGCATTGACGCGCATTGAAGCAGGTACGTTTGGCACATGTGAATCGTGTGGTAACGCGATTGGTAAAGCACGTCAGCAGGCATTCCCGCGTGCCACACTGTGTGTTTCATGCAAGCAGCGTGAAGAACGCCGTTAAGCAGCTCACTGCATGATGTTTGTACACTTGAGGGTCTCCTGTGTGCTGTTCAGTTTCCGTTGAACGGTTGACTCATGGGAGACTCTTTAGTGGTTAGGCGCAGATTCGAGCGCTAGCACGTTTCGACATCATATTATTTTGTTCAGCCAAGGAGTTGATTCACATAATGACAGGTACCCCGCGTGAGGCATTGGGTTTGAAGACCGCGCTAATGTATCTGGTACCGGTTTCGCTTGTGATAATCGCTTTTGATCAGCTGACGAAAATATGGGCACAAAACACGTTGTCTGAGGGTGGGCCAGCCCAACCTTTTATCGGTGATTTCATATCTTTCCGATTGATTTATAACCCTGGTGCGGCACTTTCCATGGCCAGTGGAATGACGTGGATTTTAACAATCGTGAGTACCGCAGTAGTTGTATACATTTTTTATATTGCTCGTAAAGTGTCTTCGAAATTATGGGTAGTGACTTTAGCTCTTCTTTTGGGCGGTGCGATAGGAAACCTGATCGATCGACTCTTTCGGGCTCCTGGCTTTCCGAACGGGCATGTCGTGGACTTCATCGATTACGGCCCCTTTGTGGGAAATGTTGCCGATATAGCGATTGTTACAGCGGCAATTCTTATTGCTTTACTTGCGCTTATTGGAATACCCCCATTCGAGCAGCAGCACGATGAGGACGATGCTCCTCAGGTGGCGGACCAGTGAATCAGGTACGCACTTTCCCGGTGCCCGATGCGGTTGTCGGTGAGCGCGTTGATGCTGCATTAGCTCGTGTGCTTGGCCTGTCACGAACCTCGGTCGCTGAAATCGCAGATTCCGGTGGCATCTATATGAACGGTCGGCCTATGTCTAAGGGCGACCGGCTTGTCGCTGATGCAATGGTCGAAGTGACATTGCCCGACCCAAATCGGCCTTCACCACTAGACGTAAAACCTGAACCAGTTGCAGGTATGCGCATTGTGTATGACGACGACGATGTTGTTGTCGTTGACAAGCCTGTAGGTGTAGCGGCCCACCCTGCTGTCGGTTGGACTGGTCCAACAGTCGTGGGTGCTCTTGCTGCCGCAGGCTATCGTATATCCACCTCGGGGGCTGCTGAACGGCAAGGGATTGTGCATCGGCTTGATGCCGGCACGTCTGGCTTGATGGTGGTGGCTAAATCTGAGTATGCCTATTCGGTGATGAAGCGCGCTTTTCGCAATCGGACCGTTGAAAAGGTGTACCACGCTTTAGTGCAGGGGCATCCAGAACCGACCAAAGGTACTATTGATGCGCCTATCGGCCGACACCCAAAATCAGAGTTTAAATTCGCGGTTATGCCTGATGGTAAACGTTCCATTACGCACTTTGAAGTGTTAGAAATGTTGCCGGCAGCGTCTTTGGTTGAAGTCCATTTAGAAACTGGGCGCACGCATCAAATCAGAGTGCATTTTTCGGCGATGAGGCACCCATGTGTGGGCGACTTAATGTATGGAGCAGATCCGAAACTGACAAAAAAGGTCAACCTCACTCGACAATGGTTACACGCCATGCGTTTAGGGTTCACGCACCCTTCTTCTGGGCAATGGATTGAAGTGGAAAGTGAATATCCTGAGGACCTGGCCCACGCTTTAGATGTGCTGCGCAATCCGTACGCCTAAAACAGGAAAAACAGAGCAAGAAAAGTAATGAGTGTGCATAACGGATCAGAGTCCAGCATTGTTGTCCGTCGAGTAGTAACAGACGAATTGCTCCAAGAAGCTTTTGCAGTTCGTGTAGAAGTATTTGTTCACGAGCAAGCCGTTCCGCTTGAAGAAGAAGTAGATGACTACGATGCACATTCAAGCACCGTTCATGTTGTTGCTATTGAACATTCTGAGCACGGAGAAACAATTCTTGGTACGGCGCGGTTACTTCCTCCCGTATCTCAAGGTTCAACGTTTCATATTGGACGTGTTGCAGTGCGTGCCGCAGCGCGGGGGAAAAACGTTGGGTCCTTACTCGTAACCGCTTTAGAAGACGAAGCACGGTCCTTACAACCGCATGGGGCGGTCGTTGAGTTGTCTGCGCAAGAGCAAGCTCTCGATTTCTATCGAAAACTGGGGTATGTCGAGGTTGACGGTCGGCGTTATCTTGACGCTGATATCTGGCATCGTGACATGCGTAAATTAATCTCATAGTTGCGTTGTTACAGAAACTAACTGAAACGTTCTAGACTCGTTCCATGGCTGTTTCTCAATCTGATTTTGTCCACTTACACGTTCACACCGAGTACTCCATGTTGGATGGTGCGGCACGACTAGGGGACCTCTTCGAAGAGACAGCTAGGTTGGGTCAAAAAGCGATAGCAACTACAGACCACGGATACATTTTTGGTGCTTTTGAATTTTGGTCTAAAGCTAAAGCGGCCGGCATTAAACCGATTATTGGTGTGGAAGCATACGTCACGCCTGGAACGAGCCGGTTCGACAACACTCGTACGTTGTGGGGAGATCCCAGCCAACGCTCGGATGATGTTTCAGCACGTGGAGCATACACACACTTAACGTTGTGGGCTAAAGACAACGTGGGGTTGCATAACCTCTTTCGGATGTCCTCGCTCGCGTCGTTAGATGGTCAAATGGGTAAATGGCCGCGCATGGACCGTGAACTCTTACAGACCTACTCCAAGGGCATGATCGCATCAACAGGCTGTCCCTCGGGAGAAATTCAAACGCGTTTGCGTCTTGGGCAGTTTGATGAGGCTTTGAAGGCTGCTGGTGAATTCCAAGACATTTTTGGTCGTGACTCTTTTTATGTCGAGTTGATGGACCACGGGTTGTCGATTGAAAACCGGGTTCGCTCGGAACTCCTTGAGATAGCCAAAAAGATTAACGGCCCGCTTATCGCAACAAATGACTCGCACTACGTTCGTAAAGACGACGCAAGTTCGCAAGAGGCATTGTTGTGCATTAACTCTGGCTCGACGTTGCTTGACCCTGATCGCTTTAAGTTTGATGGCGATGGGTATTACATTAAATCTGCTGCAGAGATGCGTGACGTGTGGCGTGATTTCCCAGAAGCATGCGACAACACTCTTCTTGTTGCTGAACAATGCGATATCTCTTTTGATACGAACGCAAACTACATGCCTAACTTCCCTTGCCCGCCAGGAGAAGACGAGACTTCGTGGTTCGTAAAAGAAGTGGAACGTGGTTTGCATGAGCGCTTCCCACAGGGAATTCCTGATGATGTGCGTAAGCAGGCAGAATATGAAGTGTCGGTTATTACCCAGATGGGATTCCCTGGGTACTTCCTTGTAGTCGCAGACTTCATTAACTGGTCTAAAGAACATGGGATTCGAGTGGGGCCAGGCCGTGGTTCTGGTGCTGGGTCGATGGTTGCGTATGCTATGAAAATTACGGAATTAGACCCGTTGCAGCACGGGCTTATCTTTGAGCGGTTCTTGAACCCTGAACGTGTGTCGATGCCCGACTTCGACGTTGACTTCGACGAGCGTAGGCGCGGGGAAGTCATCAGGTACGTCACAGAGAAGTATGGTGAAGATCGCGTCGCTCAAATCGTTACCTATGGAACGATTAAGGCGAAGCAGGCGCTTAAAGATTCGGCTCGCTTGCTGGGTATGCCGTATGCGATGGGGGAGAGCTCACAAAAGCTATGCCGCCAGCAGTTATGGGCAAGGATATTCCGCTGGGCGGAATTTTTGACCCTAAGCATCCGCGCTACCCAGAAGCTGGAGAATTCCGTCAAGTTCACGAAACAGATCCTGATGCACAACGCGTTGTCGAGCTTGCTCAGGGTATTGAAGGGCTAAAACGGCAGTGGGGTGTTCACGCTGCCGGCGTGATTATGTCGAGTGAGCCGCTCATCGACATCATCCCGATTATGCGTCGTCCACAAGATGGTGCAGTTATTACCCAGTTTGATTATCCGACCTGTGAAGGCCTTGGCCTGATCAAAATGGACTTCCTTGGGTTGCGTAACCTGACAATCCTTTCCGATGCACTCGAAAATATTGTTGCAAACGGTAAAGAATCCGTTGTTCTTGAAGAACTTGAATTTAACGACCCTGAGACATACAAACTGTTGGGCCGCGGAGACACCCTAGGTGTGTTCCAGCTTGACGGCGGACCTATGCGTTCACTGCTGAGACAGATGCGCCCCGACAACTTCGAAGACATTTCTGCTGTTATTGCGCTGTATCGTCCCGGCCCCATGGGTATGAACTCGCACACTAACTATGCGCTTCGTAAAAACGGGTTACAGACCGTTGAACCGATCCACCCTGAACTTGAAGAACCGTTAGCAGAAGTCCTCGACACAACATACGGTTTGATCGTTTACCAAGAGCAGGTGCAAAAAGCTGCCCAAATTTTGGCAGGCTACTCTCTCGGTCAAGCAGACCTATTGCGTCGTGCAATGGGTAAGAAAAAGAAAGAAATCCTTGATAAAGAGTTTGTGCCCTTCCAAGCCGGAATGCGCGAACGCGGATACTCCGATAAAGCAATCCAAGCGGTGTGGGACGTACTCGTGCCATTCGCAGGGTACGCCTTCAACAAAGCACACTCGGCAGCGTACGGGCTCGTCTCATATTGGACGGCATACCTCAAAGCCCACTACCCGGCCGAATATATGGCAGCGCTCCTCACCTCAGTTAAAGACGATAAAGACAAGCTTGCTTTATATCTGAACGAGTGCCGTCGTATGGGCATCACAGTGTTACCGCCAGACGTGAACTCGTCAGCATCGAACTTCACCGCTGTTGATAAAGACATTCGTTTTGGTTTGACAGCTGTGCGTAACGTCGGATCGAACGTTGTAGAAGCAATCATTAAAACCCGCGAAGAAAAAACAAACTTTGTGTCGTTTACTGATTTCCTCGACAAAGTCCCAGCAGTGGTCTGCAACAAGCGAACAATTGAATCACTCATTAAAGCAGGAGCTTTCGATTCACTAGGGCACCCACGTCGTGGCCTGCACCTCATCCACGAACAAGCCGTCGATTCAGTGATCGGGGTGAAGAGAAAAGAAGCAGAAGGTCAGTTCGACTTATTTGCTGACTTTGGGGGAGCCGACGATGACGCAATGTCATTCCACATCGATATCCCCACCCTCCCGGACTGGGATAAGAAAAACAGGCTAACTTTTGAGCGAGAAATGCTTGGACTATATGTGTCCGACCACCCGCTCTCCGGCTTAGAGCACGTACTCACTCAGTCGTCTGACCTATCCATTGCGACACTGGTCGCAGACGAAGCACGACCAGACGGCTCAACAGTGACCATTGCAGGACTGATCACGGGACTGCAACGAAAAATGTCGAAGCAAGGAAACCCGTGGGCTGCTGTCACAATTGAGGACCTTGACGGCTCTGTCGAAGTGATGTTCTTTGGTGAAACATACCTTGCATACTCTGCGATGTTGGCCGAAGACCAAGTGGTTGTGTGTAAAGGACGTATTCGTCGTCGTGACGACACTATGCAACTACAAGCTATGGACGTGACTATCCCGGACCTGAGCGGGACAGAAGAATCACCTATGCTGATAACCGTTGCAGCCGCACGGTGTATTGAACCTTTAGTAGAGCAGCTTCGTGACACCTTAAAAACGCACCCTGGGAAATCAGAAGTACGTTTGAAAGTAACCAGCCCAGGACGAGCCACCGTATTACGCCTCGACGACAAATACCGGGTAGAGAAAAACCCTGCACTTTATGGCGAACTAAAAGCGGTACTAGGCTCGCAATGCCTCAACACGTAGGAATACATGATTCACCTAACACCTGAACAACGAGTGTTCGTCACAGAACGTCACCTAGCAACGTTGACGACTCTACGAGCAGACGGAACACCTCATGTCGTTCCCGTCGCGTTTACATGGGATCCAGAGCGTGGAATCGCTCGTGTCACCACAAAAAAGAGCTCTGTAAAAGCACGAAACGCTCGCGGGTACTCTGAGGTACCGCCACGAGCTGTGCTGTGCCAGGTAGATGGTGGACGATGGATAACCATTGAAGGGACCGCACGTGTAAGTGAGGACCCGAACGAAATTGCTCATGCGTTAAAACGTTATGCACAACGTTATCGAACGCTTGAAGAAGATCCCGTTCGAGTCCTCATAGAAATCACAGCAGACAAGGTTATGAGTTCAACGTATATGGCACGTTGAGAGACAACTCACCATCAGATCAGTGCCGTGCATCAGGGCAATTCTGGCAAAAGCCCTGTTGCGTTCGACACTCAGGCAACAGTAGCGCTGATCTCCCCTTGAGGGGTTGATAGTGTGACAACGTCACCTTTTACAAGTTGGCGTCCGCGTCTCAGATCGACTTCACCATTGACGCGGACCTCACCAGCGGAGATCACTTCACGGGCGTCGGCTCCGTTATCGACAAAGTCAGCGAGTTTAAGGAATTGGCCGAGGCGAATCATGTCGTCTCTAATAAAAACTTCGTTCACACAATAATTTTCGCACGCGTTCCCCCGTGCCGTGCTGCGGACCTACCAAGGGCCGGTTGAATTATGTCCACGTCGACAACACGTCTGATAGACCTCGTCGGAAAAGATTATTATCTTTTAGCGCTCGTGGGGCGCATGCCATTTGCAATGACTGTCGTGGGAGTGTTCACTCTCGTTGTTTTAGTGACAGATTCGTTTTCAGACGCAGGTTTAACTTCTGCAAGCGTCGGAATCGGTACTGCCATAGCAGGACCATTTTTAGGTGTTGCTGCCGATAAATACGGGCAAAAAATTGTTTTGCTTGCATGTACAGCAGTTCACACACTCGCGTTGGTGGGGCTCACAGTCCTCACATACACGTATGCGCACCTACCCGTACTTATGGCTTCGGCCTTCATTATTGGTGCTAGCGCACCACAACTTGCGGCAATGTCGCGAGCACGGTTGCTTAACGCCATTAACTCTGCGCTTCCACTTGAACGGCGCTCTCAAACACTCAACCGCACTATGAGCGTCGAGTCTGTAGCCGACGAACTCGTATTCGTTTTCGGTCCCGTGGCTGTTGGTGTTCTTGCCGCACAGATTGGGCCATGGTCGCCGCTTATTGCTGCCGCGGCTTTGACCGCTGTGTTTGTGAGCGGGTTTGCATTACACAAAACTGCACGTTTTGCTGTTAAGCCAGCAGGGGAGGAGCATGCGCAGAAACCAGCACTGGCAGAAGTTTTCTCTGGAAAAATTATGGTTCTTGCCGCAGCTATGTTCACCGTAGGAATGTTTTTCGGTGGAATGTTCACCTCGCTCACATCATTTATGGATGAGTTAGGTCTTGCCGAATCTTCAGGAATTATTTATGCCGCGATGGGTGCCGGTTCAGCAGTATTTGCGTTAGCAGTTGTGCTCTTCCCTGCACGTTTTACACAATCTGCACGCTGGCTTGTCTTTGCTGGAATCTCGGTGCTTTCTGCAGTGTTCTTGCCATATGTAACCACGCTTCCCGCGATTACCGTTGTACTTGTTGGGTTAGGCGTAGGACTTGGGCCGTGCCTTGTCACAATATTTTCTTTGGGTTCTGCTCGGGCACCACACGGGCGCTCCGCAACCGTCATGACAATACTGTCGAGCGCAATCGTCATCGGCCAGTCAACGTTCACCGCTATTACCGGTGTCATAGTTGATGCGCAGGGCACATCCGCTGCGCTTCTTGTCCCTCTTGCCGCAACTATCATGCTGCTGCTTGTTGGGTTCATTAACCATTACGTTTTCCGTCGTCATACAGGAAACTAAACTCTTGGATGTGTGTACGGGTGGAAACCCGCCCGTACACGCATCCCAGTTGGCAGAACTACCACATCGTATGTGTTGATACCTACTACACTGGCATTGTGATGAAACGACTTGATTTTCGCGGCCAAGACCTATCAACACGCGACCTTCTTGAAGCCCTGCCACGAGCAGAAGTAAGCGTAGAAGACGCAACGAAGATAGTTACTCCAATCCTTGAAAACGTGAAAACGCATGGTGCGGCACATCTACGTGAACTCTCACAAAAATTTGATGGTGTGACGCCTCATCACCTACGAGTGCCACACGAAGCCCTTACCGAAGCGCTCGAAACACTCGATGTACAGGTGCGTGCAGCCTTAGAAGAAGCGATTCTTCGCGTACGTGCTGTCCACGCTGCACAAGTACCCCAAGATTTCTCCGTTGAACTAGCCCCCGGCGCAATTGTGCGCCAACGTTGGGTGCCAGTTAATCGAGTAGGGCTGTATGTGCCTGGCGGGCTGGCCGTCTATCCATCTTCTGTTGTTATGAACGTCGTAGCTGCACAAGAAGCCGGCGTAAAAGAGTTGGCAGTTACGAGCCCGCCACAAAAAGAAAATGGCGGTTTGCCACACCCTACAATTCTTGCTGCCTGTGAATTGCTCGGAATTACCGAAGTATATGCAGTCGGCGGCGCCCAAGCGATTGGCATGTTGGCATATGGTGCGCGCGGAAGCGAACCACAAGACGGCACATGGTTGTGCGAACCCGTCAACGTAATCACCGGGCCCGGTAACGTTTTTGTGGCTGCCGCAAAACGTATCGTGCAAGGAAAAGTGGGCATTGACGCTGAAGCAGGCCCAACAGAAATCGCAATACTTGCAGACGACAGCGCGCATGTAGACCACGTCGTATATGACCTCATCAGCCAAGCAGAACACGACCCAAATGCAGGGTCCGTGCTGGTTACTGACAGTCAAGAACTCGCTGACGCTGTTGCGACACGAATCGTGGACGTCGCGGCACACACAAAACATGCGCAACGAGTTGCGACAGCGTTATCAGGGCCGCAGTCTGCCATTGTGCTTGTTGACGACTTGGACCAAGGACTACGCGTCGTAGACGCATACGGCGCTGAACACTTAGAAATTCAAACCCAAAACGCGCGTGAATGGGCAGATAAAGTCTCTAACGCTGGTGCAATTTTTGTTGGACCATTTTCTCCAGTGTCTTTAGGGGACTACATGGCAGGGTCTAACCATGTGCTTCCAACTGGAGGATGCGCAGCGTTCACGTCAGGATTGGGAGTTCACTCCTTCATCAAAGCAATACAAGTGATCGAGTATGACGAAAATGCGTTAAATGAACTTTCGACACGAATAGTTGCACTCGCCCAAGCTGAGGACCTCCCAGCCCATGGGGAAGCAGTTACCGCGCGTTTCGCGCAATGAAAGTCCGGTTGTAGTGTACGTAACGTACTAGCATTACAGTATGAATCCCGAATTCTTACGACACCGGAAGACAAGTCGTGTCACTGCAACAATGGTTGCAAAACATGCAGGCGTATCCGTGGCAACAGTATCGCTCGTAGTCAACGACAAATACAGAGGCCGAGTCTCGCCAGCAAACGTCAAAAAAGTTCGTGATTCAATATCTGAACTAGGGTATGTGGTTGACCGGGTCGCAAGTTCCCTTTCGAAGGGTTCAAGCGATCTTGTCATCCTCATAACCCCAGATATTTCAAACCCGTTTTTTGCAGGTGTCATTGCCGGCATTAAAGAAGTTCTGTCAGACAAATACCAACTTTTAGTATCTGTCACGGGAGAAGGAAACCTACCCCGGGCACAAGAAATCCGTGCCTCACTAGAATTTCGGCCAGCAGCTTTGCTGATTTTTGCGCCAAACGAAGCATTCGTTGACGACCTACGCGGACACGCACCCATGGTTCTTATCGATGCGCCTGGCTTTGAGCAATTCGGATCTACAATAAACATCGACATCGATACGTGTGCACGACTCCTTGGAGACCACCTCATCGGTCTTGGCCATACATCCTTCGGATATCTGGATTCAAAGACCGGAACACGCACATTCAAACTGCGTAGAGAAACCTTGATGGAAGTTATCGACGCAGCAGGTGGAAGCGAATCAAAATCTGAATATGCCATGTCATATGTTGATTTAAACGCTGCTGAACAAGCATTCATTAAAGCATGGCCACAATGGCAAAAAGACGGCGTAACCTGCGTTATTTGCGCAACAGATATTCAAGCATATGGAGTTATCAAGGCAGCGAAAAACTTGGGCCTTTCAATTCCACAAGACTTGTCCATTGCTTCCTTCGACAACCTCTCATACTCGGCGATTTCCTCCCCGAGCCTCACCTCAGTTGAATTGCCCTCGCACGAACTTGGCCGCGCCGCTGCAGCACACGCAATTACTATGATCGATGGAAAGACTTTGGCAGTGCACCACGAAGTGTTTGCTGGAGAACTGTACGTACGCGAATCTACTGCGCAGCCTCCCACCCAATAAGCGGTGCAAGGCTGCGCAATCTAGGCTCAACAATTAATACTGAGCTAAGACAAAGGGATATACAGTCGCGGCACCTGCCTGTTTGAGGAGTCGCGACGCAACCGTATACGTCCAGCCTGAATCGCAATAATCGTCAACTAAAAGAATCGTTCGACCAGGCAAACCGTTTAAAGCAGGCTCAGAAAGTTCTAGACGTAACCGAGACAGTACAGCGTCAAGACGCAAAGCAGAATTGATGTCGTGCCGTTGCACACCGCCCGACGATAACGGACCTATTGTGCCAATGAACGGTTTTTTCATGTATCTCGAAACGCCTTGCGCAAGATGCTGGTTAAGAAGCGGGCGAGAATCCGAACGAATTCCAACAATCCCTTCAACATGTGCCATTTCTGGCCACGCATCAAGAACCTGAGCGACAGCAGTACGTACGGGCAGGGGAGTCTCTGCATCAGGGGTGCGCGAATCAAAAAGTTCACGCAACATATTCGACCACCCAAGAGCATCGATGCGTGCCACAGCCCGACCTTCTTCAGCCATCTCATCAGCAGCGATTCGCCCAGATAAAGTGACACCCAGCGCACTCATTCCAGTAGGCCACATTTTTCGCGCAGGAATAGCAATACCCGGACGAGAAGCACTTTTTTGTGCTGCCGCAAGCGCTTCATGCGAGACCACATCAGGAAGCGAGACCCCGCCACAATTATCGCAGCGTCCACAACGATAATCCGTGGGCAAAAACGGGTCGTCGAGTTGCTTGCGTAAATACTGAACTCGACATCCAGTGAAAGACACATACTGCAGCATCGACTGCTGTTCAGCGGCACGTGCACGAGCTACCCGCTCATATCTTTCCGCGTCATACGTCCACGGATTGCCCGTTGCTTCCCAGCCACCAGAAACACGTGTTACCGCACCATCAACATCTAACACCTTCAACATCATTTCAAGCCGCGAGCGCTTTAAATCGACATGCGCTTCTAATGCAGGAATAGACACGGGACTTTGACCTTGTTCGGCAGCCGTAGTTAGAACATGTAGCACTGCAGAAACTTGTTCGGGGCTGGGGAAAGCAAGAGAACCAAAATATTCCCAAATGCGCTCATCATCGCGTGTGGGGAGTAGTACGACTGTTGCTTGTGCTACGCCTCGTCCAGCACGTCCAACTTGCTGGTAGTAGGCGATAGGGGAGTTTGGGGCGCCGTAATGAATAACGAAGGTGAGATCAGGCTTGTCAAATCCCATGCCTAAGGCGGACGTAGCCACGAGTACTTTGAGCGCATTGTTTTTTAGGGCTTGTTCAAGTTCTTCTCGTTCCGCCGGTTCAGTTTGCCCTGTATATGGTGCAGCATCAATTCCAGCATTGCGTAACTGTTCGCTGACTTCGTGGGCGGCGCTCACCGTTAAGCAGTAGATAATTCCAGAGCCTGGAAGATTGTTCATCGCGTCAATCAGCCAGGGAATATGGTGTGTGTCGTCTGCTAATTTCACGACGGACAGATGTAAGGAGTCGCGTTCTAACGAACCCTTGAGCACAACAACTTCTTGAGTGTCGTGCCCGGCTAGTTGTTCAGCTATATCGACAGACACACGCTCATTTGCTGTTGCAGTAGTAGCTAAGACAGGAATGCCGGTAGGCAGTTCGTGTAAAAGGGTGCGGATGCGTCGGTAGTCCGGACGGAAATCATGTCCCCAGTCCGAAATGCAGTGTGCTTCATCAACAACGATGAGCCCCGCTTCTTGAGCTAATTTAGGCAATACTGTTTCACGGAACTGCGGATTATTAAGGCGTTCTGGAGAGCACAGCAAAACGTCGATGTCACCAGCAAGAATTTGTTGATGGATCTCATCCCATTGCGTAACGTTTGAAGAATTAATGGTGACGGCTTTTATTCCTGCGCGGTGCGCTGCAGCGATTTGATCGCGCATAAGAGCTAAGAGCGGAGAAATAATGACAGTTGGTCCATCTCCTTGTTCACGCAGCAGTGCGGTAGCTACAAAATAAACAGCAGATTTTCCCCACCCGGTGCGTTGCACGACAAGAGTTCGGCGGCGTTCCTCAACAAGTGAGTGAATCGCTTTCCACTGATCCTCTCGTAAGGACGAGTCGTCGCGGCCAACTAAACGTTTTAATGCAGCGTTTGCTTGCTCATACAACGACTCTGGTGCGGAGACATGACTCTCGTCAATGTGCTCTTCATGTGTTTCGTGTACCTGTTCATTATCGGGATACTGGGCTGGTGAGGGTGGCGCTGTCGATTCAGGACTCAACTCAGCTGGTGAGAACAAACTGCGTGCGTCTGTAGTTGACGCCCCCCATTGTGAATCGGCGTCGACGAAGGACCGCATACGTTCACGTGCACTCGCAGGCAACTGAGATAAATCAGGGATTGCGGCAAAACGTTTGGGTCCTTTGGCGGCCACTGGGCCGAGGACTGACTGATGAGGTGTTGCAGAGTTCCCTTCGGTGTGGTCGTCGGCAGATTCAGGAGTGTGCGGGTCCGTCATACAACAAGGGTAAGGGGGTAATCTGACGAACTTGGGTAATCCACATTTTATTTTTGCCACATCGGTGAAATGTTGGTGAAACCAGCACGTGGACGAAGATGAGTTAGAAAGTGTTGACAACTTAGAATATTAAGGTGACTTCAACCAACCCTCACGCACAATCAGTAGGCTTGCCTGTGCGGCAAGGAATCCGTGGTCAATCTCCGTATGGGGCGCCTCAACTGGATGTTCCGTATTTGTTGAACACCAACGAAAACCCGTATGCACCACCACCGGAAGTGGTTGCATCGATTGTGCATGAAGTTACTCAAGCAGCAACGGGTTTGAACCGTTACCCGGACCGCGATTTTCTCGACTTGCGTACTGATCTTGCCGATTTCTTGGCACACGAATCGAACGTTACGTTGGCAGCGGAAAATATATGGGCCGCCAACGGCTCGAATGAAGTAATGTCACATATTTTGCAGGCGTTCGGCGGTCCAGGGCGCACAGCGTTGGGGTTTACCCCCACGTATGCGATGTACAGCGAATATGCGAGAAACACACTTACTCAATGGGCTGAAGTCCAACGCAACGATGACTTTACGCTTGACCTCGAACACGCTACTGCCACGATTGAAGAACTGCAGCCGGCCGTTATTTTCCTGACCAGCCCCAACAATCCCACAGGCACAGCGCTGACTCTTGCAGAGATCAAAACAATCGCTGATGCTGCGCTTCGCGTGTCTATTGATGGTGCACCAGCACTTGTGATTGTTGATGAAGCATATGCTGAATTTCGACGTGCAGGAACCCCTTCAGCTCTTGAACTGCTTGCGACATACCCTAACGTGGCTGTAACACGAACAATGTCAAAAGCTTTTGCTTTGGCCGGCGGACGATTAGGCTATCTTGCTGCATCACGAGAGTTCGTCGACGCACTGCGTGTTGTGCGTTTGCCCTATCACCTGTCATCAGTGACACAAGCAGTCGCGCGTGCCGCACTTGCACATTCAAATGTTTTGCTGGGTAAAGTTGATCAAATACGTCAAGAGCGCGATGAACTTGTGCGTTGGCTGCGCGAACAGTCTTATCAAAACAAAAGTTTGATTGTTTCAGATTCTGATGCAAACTTTGTATTTTTTGGAAAGTTCGATGACCGTCATGCGTTGTGGTCTGCGTTGCTTTCGCACGGTGTTTTAGTACGCGAGAGTGGACCTGAAGGTTGGCTGCGAGTCACCGTGGGGACGCCAGAAGAAATGACAGCGTTTAAGAGCGCACTAGTCAAGGAGTTAAGTCAATGAGCACTATAGAAAATGCTCGAGTTGCCCGCATTGAACGAGTAACTTCAGAATCATCCGTCATCGTTGAGTTGAACTTGGATGGCACTGGAAAGACTGATATCTCAACGACAGTTCCCTTTTACGACCATATGCTGACTGCATTAGGTAAGCACTCCTTAATTGACCTGACCGTTCGCGCAACAGGGGACACCCACATTGATGCGCACCACACCGTTGAAGACACTGCAATCGTTATTGGCGAATGTTTGCGCCTTGCACTCGGAGACAAAGCAGGCATCGCACGTTTCGGTGATGCCCTCGTGCCGTTAGATGAAGCTCTTGCCCAAGCCGTAGTAGACGTGTCGGGACGCCCCTATTGTGTCCATGAAGGTGAACCTGCCGGACAAGAATTCCACCTCATCGGTGGGCACTTTACTGGTTCGCTGACTCGCCACGTGCTTGAATCCATCGCACTACATGCAGGTATTTGTATTCACATGCGTGTTCTTGGCGGACGCGATCCTCACCACATTGTTGAAGCCCAATTTAAAGCTTTAGCACGCGCACTACGTACCGCAGTGCAACCAGACCCACGCGTACAAGGAATTCCATCAACAAAGGGAGCGCTATGAGCCAGGATGAAACTGCGCCAAAGACCGTAGCAGTTCTTCTCACTCAAGTTGCAACCGCTCAAGCGCTCGCAGCAACCTGTGCTTTAAACAAAGTTAAAGCCACGATTGTGCCGTCACCCATTGGCGCTTATGCGGTTGCGCATGATGTGAGCCCTGCAGCTACAGCGCATTTAGCGAAAGCAGTTTCGTCGTTGGTGAAGACTGTTCCAGCTATTTTGATTCAAAGTACGCAAGGTCAGATGACCGCCACGCAATGGCAAGGCGGTGTTGAAGAAGGAACGTTGCCTCCTGCGCTCGTGTTGGATGGCGCACCTCATGAACTTGAAGATGTTCTCTTTGGGGTCGTCGAGCCTGAATCACTTGAGGGTTCGTTGGATTCTGCAAAAATTAGTCGATTTAAAGCAATGCGTATCCTTGCAGCCACAGCACGCCAATACAAAGCTAAGGCGCAGTAATGACTCGAGTGTGCGTTTTAGATTATGGCTTTGGGAACGTTCGTTCTGCTGTGCGGGCATTAGAGCATGTGGGAGCAGACGTCATTTTGAGCTCTGACTCTCGGATTGCCGCAGAAGCAGACGGGTTAGTCGTTCCTGGTGTTGGCGCTTTTGGTGCTGTCATGGCTGGTTTACATAAAGTTGGTGCACCACGCATCATTGAGCGTCGCTTAGCTGGAGGACGGCCTGTACTGGGTATTTGCGTCGGCATGCAAGTGATGTTTGATGAAGGCCTAGAGCACGGTGTGCGGACAGAAGGACTCGGCCAATGGCCAGGAACTGTTGAACGTTTACAAGCACCCGTTATTCCACACATGGGCTGGAACACTGTTGATGTGCCTACCGGCAGTACGCTTTTCGCCGGTATCGAAGACCAACGTTTCTATTTTGTGCACTCCTATGGGGCGCAAACTTTTACGTTAGGTACAGACGAGCCAGAAGATACTGCTTTTACTCCGCCTAAGGTGACGTGGGCTACGCATGGAACACCATTTGTGGCCGCCGTTGAGAATGGGCCACTTTCTGCAACCCAGTTCCATCCAGAAAAATCTGCTGATGCGGGTGCACAACTTTTACGTAACTGGATGAACTCGTTGTAAGCGAGTTCCAGGCAGCTTATTTTGTGAATAAGGAAAAATAATGACTCAACGTTTAGAACTTTTACCAGCAGTGGATGTTGTCAATGGTGAAGCTGTGCGTCTGGTACAAGGCGAAGCAGGCTCAGAAACCTCGTATGGTGACCCGTTGACTGCTGCTTTAGAGTGGCAAGCCGGGGGAGCAGAATGGCTTCACCTCGTCGATTTAGATGCTGCTTTTGGACGAGGTAGCAACGCAGAGTTATTGGCAACGGTTGTTGGAAAACTCGATATCAAAGTCGAGCTGACGGGTGGCATCCGTGACGACGAGTCACTAGAAAAGGCTCTCGCAACAGGATGCACTCGAGTTAATTTGGGAACAGCCGCTATAGAAAACCCTGCCTGGACTGCTCGAGTTATCGACTCGTACGGTGACAAAATTGCTGTCGGCTTGGATGTGCGAGGCACAACTTTAGCTGCTCGTGGGTGGACGAAAGAAGGCGGAGACCTGTGGGAAGTCTTGGAACGGCTTGATGCTGCAGGCTGCTCTCGCTATGTTGTCACGGATGTAACAAAAGACGGCACACTACAAGGCCCTAATGTTTCTCTCTTGCGTGAGGTGTGCTCACGTACTCAAGCACCAGTTGTGGCATCAGGTGGGATTTCCAACCTTGACGACATTATTGCGTTGAACACTCTTGTTACAGAGGGGCTAGAAGGCGCCATTATTGGAAAAGCTTTATATACCGGTGCTTTCACGCTCCCGCAAGCACTCGATATCGTAGGACGGCTATGACAGGAAAAGACCTCCCTCCAGGTTCTGCGTTTTCTGGGGATGACGGATCTGCAGATACACGTTTACACGAGTTGATGACCGGATACACTACCGGAACTGTGTCTCTATCTGAGGTTGTTGCGCGTTTAGCTGAGGTTCGAGTGCTTGTTCCGGTACTTGCGTCACTCGATAAAGAGGGTGTTACTGAAGACGGGCATGTTTACGATAAAGAAGCATCAGCGGGGATCGTTGCGTTAGAGGCCCCCGACGGCCGAAAAGCACTGCCAGTTTTTTCTTCCGTTGCGTCAATGAACCGTTGGCGTACAGATGCGCGCCCCGTACCTGTCGACGCTGTGCGCGCTGCTTTATCAGCTGTCTCGGAAGACTGGGCGCTACTTATTGTTGATCCGGGCAGTGACAACAGTGTGCTCGTTCCTCGTCCCGCGGTATGGGCTATTGCGCAACAGAAAAAATGGGAGCCAGCGGTTCTCTCTGATAAAACCGTGCACAGTGACATAACCGCTGACATTGTTGAACGCGTATCGCCGATTGAACACATCGTGCGGGTTGGAACAGAGCCTGGACGCAGCGCAGAAGTGGCCGTGACGTTAGGGATCAATCCTGGGTTGTCGCGGGCACAACTGAACGAAGTTTTACAGCACGTCAATGCAGCTTTGGCGGCAAGCACGCTTGTGTCTGAGCGCGTAGATTCGTTAGAGCTCCGAGTTGGGCGTGCTTAGCCGACGTTTAACGATTGTCACATGTTGCTGCTTTTTGTGGTTGGAATCCTTTGTCTTGGGTAAGAATGTCTTCGAGAGTTGACAGCGGAATGATGTAACTGTGGTTTTGTGAGTTCTTGGCGTAGACCACGCCGACAAGACGTCCCTCGTCGTCAAGAACAGCAGACCCAGAAGAGCCAAACTCGACAGGCGCATCAGAGAGAAGAACTTCACCAAGGTTTTCGTTGAGGGGATCTTCCGTATATTCCAGTGCCACTCCAGAAGTAACAGTTAACGCGCCTCCATTGGGATACCCGACAATGGTGAGTGAATCGCCTATTTTTGGGTCTTTCTCTGCAACTACAGGGAAAGCGTCAAGGTCTTCTTCGGTACGTACCAAAGCAAGGTCAGCGATCGCTGCCACAGATGAGTTAGTGACTGCAATGTCACGCCCATCAAAACTGTTGAGCTGTAATTGCTCGGTTCCCGCAACCACATGTTTGTTTGTGATTAAGGTGCGGGAATCGATAGCGAACCCAGTGCCGCGCGTGACACTTGAACATCCGACATTACGCACGCGAACAGCCATGCGTTGAGCTTCACTGAAACCATACTTTGTGAGGTTTCCTTGAGCTTCTTCAATGGTTGCTGGTTCCGCATCAGCAGGGATGTAGTCTGTTCGTGCGCTAGGAGGCATCGCAGGGACAGCACCGCATGCAGCTAAACCACAGGCGAGCCCCACCGCGCAAGTAAGCGCTATCGCAGAGCGCAAAGGCGTACGCACGTTTAGGATTCCTCAAGTTTTGTTATAAGCGTGTTGTAATCGTTTATTGCTTCAGTGCAGGTCTGTTCTATTTTTTCTTGAGCGTCTCGTACCACCGTTGACAGTTCACCAACACGTTCGTTTTCTTGTGTGACCAATGTGGTATCACGTGCCCCAGGGCTTTTTGCGAGTTCGACCACCAATTGTGATTGTGCAGTTGTCAGATCAGACAAACTCTCGACAAGATCTGTTTGTACAGCAACACACTCACCAAGAGCGTCACTTGCTTCAAAGGCGCGAGTAGCAAGCTGGGCAGTGTCTTCAGCACGGATTCTTTGGTTTTCGCGGTCGTCACCGGCTTGAGCTTTTTCTCGAGCCAATTCAGATATGCGTTTTTGTGCGGTTGTTAACTGTTCGCGTGTGGTTTTCAGCGAAACTTTTGCCGACGATAAATCGCTTCTGGTGCGCGAGATTTCTTCACCAAGCACAACGTTAGAGGCATCCATCTCTTGGCCGTACGACGCCCACCTACCAGCCAAAACAGCACAGTAGATGGCAACGATAAGGAATACAAGAGCCACAATGCTTAACCACAACGTCGTGCGCTGAGGCTTTGTACGTGCAGTGCTTACCGTGTGCTGAGAGGCAGGTGGTATTGATGGTGGCTGCTCATCTGGGGGAAAAGGAACGGTCACTGGACTGGTCCAGTGAATTTCTCGCCTGGGCCCTCACCGAGTGGATCTGGGATCACAGAAGCCTCGCGGAACGCCAACTGTAGCGACCGCAACCCATCACGCAACGAGCGAGCATGCTGGTTACCGATATCGGGTGCAGACGCAGTAATAAGAGCTGCTAAGGCGTGAATGAGTTTTCTAGCCTCATCAAGGTCTTTGAGGGTTTCCGCGTTAGGCTCGTCAGCGAGCCCACACTTGACCGCCGCAGCACTCATGAGATGGACGGCTGCAGTAGTAATGACCTCCACCGCAGCAACCTCAGAAATGTCGCGAACTTTGTCGTGAGCGTTGTCGTGTTGAGCTGTAGGAACCTCGTATGACAACTCGTCAGATGAATTCATGGTCTTATTCTTCCAAACAAGTCTTGTGAATACAGAATCGTTCTTGTGAAAAAACAAAGCAGGGAGCGGGAAGAATGTTCATCCCGCTCCCTGCTTATGTCAAAAAGTGCATCAAATTATCATGCGTTTACAGATTGACGAAGCTGATCTCCGAGGTTTTGATCTACCTGAGTCCAATACTGGAAGAAACGCTCACGGATCTCAGGAACAGTGATGCTGTTTCCTTGACCGGTCAAGGTTTCCACGAAACGTGCACGTTGTTCGTCAGAGAACACGTCGCGGTAAAGGCTGCCAGCCTGCCCGAAATCTGAATCATCAGAACGCAATGTGTATGCCGAACGAACAATGTCGCCTTCGGTTTCCCAGTTCACTTCACCAGCACGCGCCTCGTCTGCGGCTGGGTAGCCGAAGGAGTTCGTGTTGTGCACGGGGGTGTTGTAGTCGTTGAAGTGGTAGCGCATGTTGCCTTCATGCTGATAGTTGAAAACTTCAGCAGCATGCGGTTGGTTCACAGGTAACTGGTTGTAGTTGGAACCGATGCGGTAACGCTGAGCATCAGGGTAAGCAAAAACGCGTCCCATGAGCATCTTGTCAGGTGAGATACCTGTACCTGGTACAAGGTTTGATGGGGAGAAGGCAGCCTGCTCGATCTCTGCAAAGAAGTTGCGTGGGTTGCGGTTCAACGTCAACTCACCAACTTTGATGAGCGGGTAGTCAGCGTGCGGCCATACCTTAGTCAGGTCAAACGGGTTGAACCGGTAAGTCTTTGCCTCTTCAAAAGGCATAACTTGAACGTTGACATCCCAAACTGGGTTGTCACCACGATCGATAGCTTCAAACAGATCACGGCGGTAGAAGTCAGCGTCAGAACCAGCGAGACGCTCACCTTCTTCATTGGAAATGTTCTCGACACCTTGACGCGAAATGAAGTGGTACTTGACCCAGAACTTTTCGCCTGACTCGTTTTCCCACGAGAAGGTGTGCGAACCGTACCCGTTCATGTGGCGCCAAGACTTCGGCAACCCACGGTCACCCATAAGGTAGGTCACTTGGTGCGCTGATTCAGGGGAGAGGGTCCAGAAGTCCCACTGCATATCTGCATCGCGGAGACCTTTTCCGTTGCGCTTTTGGCTGTGGATGAAGTCTGGGAACTTGATTGCATCACGGATAAAGAAAACAGGGGTGTTGTTACCTACAACATCAAAGTTCCCTTCAGTGGTGTAGAAGCGAAGCGCGAACCCGCGTACGTCGCGCCAAGTGTCGGGAGAGCCTTGCTCACCTGCTACAGAGGAAAAACGTAGAAGCGTTTCGGAGCGTGCACCAGGCTGGAAAAGCGCTGCCTTGGTGTAGGCCGATACGTCTTCGGTAACAACAAATTCTCCAAATGCGCCACCGCCCTTTGCGTGAGGGTTACGCTCGGGCACGCGTTCGCGGTTAAAAGCAGCGAGTTTTTCTACAAGAAAGCGGTCATGAAGTGCGGTAATGCCGTCTGGCCCAGTTGTGAGTGAGTGTTGAGCGCTCGCAACTGGGGAACCGTTTTGAGCTGTTGTGAACTTTTGTGTGGTCACGTGTCTCTTCTTTCTTCTGGGGGCTGATGAGCGCTGGTGTGCACTAAGCAGATCAAATGAAATGTTGTGATAAATAGGTGTTGCTGTAACCAAACATGCGTGATGCTGGTTTTAGGACAACGCGGAACAAGACGCGCATATTCCCCAGTAGGTTACTTCTGCGGTATCGATCGTGAAGTTGTAGTGCTGTGAGGGGATAAGGCAAGGGGCGTGACCCACTGCGCAATCGACATCTTCAATGCGCCCACACGTTTTACATATGAGGTGGTGATGGTTGTCGCCTACGCGCAGCTCGTACCGGGCGGGGTGTCCTGCGGGCTCAATGGAGTTAACGATGCGTGCTTGAGCGAGTGCGTGTAGCGCATCGTATACGGCTTGCACAGAGGCTGTACCGATTTTTGATCGGACTGATTCCACGACTCTATCTGCACCGATGTGCGAAGTTTCGTTCAGTGTTTCGAGGACAGCACAACGAATCGCGGTGACTCGCAATCCATGTTCGCGAAGAAGGGTGCTGGCTTCTTTTCCGTTCATGACACCCATCAAAACATCTAAACTGGAATTATTCAAGTTTAGGAAACGTTCCAGTTAAGAGGTGATTGCGGTTGCACACCTCACACGGCGGCGATGTCTTCGACAAGCTTCGCTGTGGTACAGTGGGTAACTGACCGACCTGAACTGCCACGTGTAGGGCAGGTAGCAAGTGGAGATTCCCACCTGAGTTTCGCAGTGAATGCAGAGGCCAGGTAAACGGTTCTGATACTGCAGTTATATAAAACTGCCATGCTTTTGCGTGCTCAGATCATGTGTGGCCTCCGCTCTGCCAAGAGATGGGGGCCATTCTCATTTCTCGGGGTCTCACCAACGTTTAACTGAGGAGCTTCACATCAGCGAGCCGCGTATCAACGATCGAATCCGCGTTCCCGAGGTTCGACTCGTCGGGCCGTCCGGGGAACAGGTCGGTGTTGTCCGCCTTGAGGTTGCATTGAGCCTAGCTCAAGAAGCAGACCTCGACCTCGTTGAGGTCGCACCGGATGCACGCCCACCAGTGTGCAAACTTATGGATTACGGAAAGTTCAAATACGAGTCTGACATGAAGGCTCGTGAAGCACGCCGTAACCAAGCAAACACAGTGCTTAAGGAAATCCGTTTCCGCCTCAAGATCGACGACCACGACTACCAAACCAAGAAGGGCCACGTAGAGCGCTTCTTGAGTGCTGGTGACAAGGTCAAGGTCATGATCATGTTCCGTGGACGTGAACAATCCCGCCCAGAAATGGGAATCCGTCTACTGCAGCGCCTTGCCGAAGACGTCTCAGACCTCGCTTTCATCGAAAGCTCGCCGAAGCAAGATGGTCGAAACATGATCATGGTGCTCGGTCCAGTCAAGAAAAAGGCAGAAGCAAAGAGCGAGCAGCGTAGACGTCGCGACGACGCTAAGCCTTCACGTGCAGAGCGTCAACAGCAGCGACAAGCTGCTGCAGCTGAGCGCGTAGAACAGTCTGAACCAGCAGAATCAGTTCAGGTTGAGGCTGCAGAACCAGTAGTAGTTGAGGTGCCAGCAGAAGAAACAGCAGCACCAAAACCTGCTACACCTGCGAAGCCTAAAGCAGCGGCTAAACCAGCAGCAGCAAAGCCTGCAACGCCAAAACCAGCTGCTAAACCAGCAGCTAAAAAGACTTCCGCGAAGCCCGCTTCTAAGAGCGAGTAAGCGAACCTCGTCGGGCTACCCGGCGCAGCTGTTGTCCAACAGACTTCAGTCCGTACACCGTTACCGCCTCAACTGGTGGTGACCTAAAGCAAGGAGAAACGGCAGCCATGCCGAAGAACAAGACACACTCCGGAGCTAAGAAGCGTTTCCGTATCACCGGTAGCGGCAAGGTTATGCGTGAGCAGGCGAACAAGCGTCACCTACTTGAGCACAAGTCTTCAACCCGCACCCGTCGCCTCTCCGCTGACCAGGTAGTCAGCGCTGCTGACGCTAAGAAGATCAAAAAGCTCTCGGCAAGTGACCTGCATGCCTGCACATCAGTGCGGCTGATTACCCCACAAAATTTTTAAGACACAAAGGAGCAACACGTGGCACGCGTGAAGCGGGCGGTTAACGCCCAGAAGAAGCGTCGTACAACGCTCGAACTTGCATCTGGTTACCGCGGACAACGTTCCCGCCTTTACCGTAAGGCAAAAGAGCAGGTAACCCACTCATTCGTATACAACTACCGCGACCGCAAGAAGCGCAAGGGTGACTTCCGTAAGCTCTGGATCCAGCGTATCAACGCTGCAGCCCGTGCTGAAGGCATCACATACAACCGTTTCATCCAAGGTCTCAAGGCCGCTGGTGTAGAGGTTGACCGTCGTGTTCTTGCAGAGCTCGCAGTAAACGATGTTGCTACCTTCAACACTCTTGTTGGCGTTGCAAAGGCTGCACTTCCAGCTGACGTAAACGCTCCAAAAGAAGTTGCCTGATTTCTGTTTCAGGAATCGCCTTCACACATGTAAATACTGAAGGCTCTTCACTACTAGAAGGACGCCCAGCATGACCGAACTGACTAACCCTCGCAGTGATCGAGTAAAGACAGTTCGAGCGTTAGCTGGGCGTTCTTCTCGTATACGTTACGGGCAATACCTTGTAGAGGGGCCGCAAGGCGTGCGCGAAGCAGTCAATCACGCTGCTGAAAGCATTCGCGACATTTACGTCACCGAAGCAGCAGAAGATCGTTATCCAGATATTTTTTCTGCTGCTCGACGCCATGGCCTCTTCGTGCACACATGCACACCTGAAGTCCTGCACGCGATGAGTACGGACGCGCAGGGAATGCTAGCTGTAGTGCGCACACCGGAAACAGCACTCACGCATCTAACTCCTGAATATCTGCGAACTGTTCGTTCCGTCGCAGTGCTATGCCAGGTTCGTGATCCAGGAAATGCTGGAACGATGATTCGTGCCGCCGACGCAGCTGGCGCAGATCTCGTCATCCTTACTGAAGACAGCGTTGACGTGTTCAATCCTAAAGTTGTTCGATCAACTGCAGGTTCCTTATTTCACCTCTCCGTGATTACCAACGCTTCCATTGAAGAAACAGCACAGGCGCTGAAAGCTGCGGGAATACAACTTCTTGCCGCAGACGGATATGGAACACACGATCTGGACGATCTGCTCGACATCGCACATGCACTTACTGATAACGCAGACGAACCAGATGCGCCCAACCTATCTGCTCCTACAGCGTGGCTTTTCGGAAATGAAGCAGCAGGACTGAGTGCACAGGAGAAAGAATTAGCCGACGCGTCAGTGCGTGTACCTTTGCGCGGAAAAGCAGAGTCATTAAACGTTGCAACCGCAGCAACTGTTTGTCTCTATGCAACATCACGCGCACAACGTTGACACATTCGAATAGCCCAAATTCTTGCTATCTGTCATCGTGGACAATAACTAACCACATACAACGCACACGATAGTTGGAGCAGCAACATGGCTGATGCTCATTTATCTCATGGTTTAAAAGTTCGCCACTTGACCATGATGGGGCTTGGTTCTGCAATAGGTGCAGGTTTATTTGTTGGAACTGGAAAAGCAATATCTGCAGCTGGGCCAGCAGTTCTGATCTCATACGCAATTGCAGGGCTTGTCGTTGTTATTGTCATGTCACTGCTCGGTGAAATGGCGGCAGCGATGCCCTCGTCTGGAGCATTTTCAACATATGCAGAAAAAGGCATAGGAAACTGGGCGGGGTTTGCAATCGGCTGGACCTACTGGTTCATGCTCATCATGGTGCTTGGCGTTGAAATACTCGCTGCCACAACAATCATCTCGACATGGGCCCCTAGCATTTCTCCGTGGATTATTGCATCAACATTGATTGCGCTGTTCACCGTCATTAACCTGTTTGGGGTTAAACAGTTCGGCGAGATGGAATTTTGGTTCGCTTTGATTAAGGTCTTAGCGATTATTGCTTTCCTTGTCGTTGGGGTGTTACTTATCGCGGGTATCATTTCAGGACCTGACGGGATGGGCCTATCACGGCTAATTGAAGGGCCTGGCGGATTCTTCCCCACAGGTGCTTCTGGGGTTGCTGCAGGATTATTAGCGGTCATGTTTGCCTTCGGCGGAATCGAGATCATCACCATTGCTGCTGCAGAAGCAACAAACCCGCAAGACTCTATAAAACGTGCAACAGCCTCAATAATGTGGCGAATACTTGTTTTTTATGTTGGTTCCGTGCTCGTCATGCTTATGGTGCTGCCTTGGAACGATCCTGATCTTGCTGAAGGATCATTTGTTGCAGTACTCAATGTTGCACATATTCCAGGAGCTTCAGGGATCATGGAGGGGGTCATCGTTGTCGCTTTGCTTTCCGCGTTCAACGCCCAAATTTATGCGACCTCACGCATGGCATACTCGTTGTCTGAACGTGGTGTGGGACCGAAAGCACTGATGAAAGTCTCTGGTCGAAATGTTCCTCTTATTGCAGTGCTGATTTCTGTATTTTTTTCGTATGTTGCCGTCATCGCACACACTCTTGACTCAAGTGGAACAGTGATGGTGACGCTACTGGATGCAGTAGGCGCATGTTTGCTCATCATTTGGTTTTTCATTGCCTTAGCGCAAATCCGTTTACGAAAAACTTTTGAGCGGGACGGGAAACTACATATGCGAACCTGGCTGCATCCATGGCTAGGTATCTTTGTTATGTTCATGCTCGTTGGGTTTGGCATACTCATGCTCTTTGATGACGTCGGCAGAAAAAATTTGCTGTTTGGCGTAGCGATCTTTTGTACTGTCGTGGTGGTTTATTTTGTCCGACGAATCTTCACTAAGGGAACAACACCACAAGATGGCCTAGAAGCCCCTGCGAACGGTCAAAAACAATGAAGAAAATCATGTTTTCTCTCATCTGATGGCTCTTATCCTGTGCTGATGCTTTACTCGTCTAAAATAGATCTTTGGTCGACCGACCACTTCGGAGGAAAACCGGAAAGGCATGTATGTCAACGCCTGCATCTGAATCGAATGTTGCACCGTTCTCACCGCTTGACGAACACGCGATCGACGCTGCGCTGAACGCCGCACTTGTGGCAGTTGCAGGCGCGTCGGATCTCGATGAACTGAAAACTGTTCGTATCGCCCACACGGGAGACAAGAGTCCGCTAGCACTTGTCAACCGTGAAATTGGGAAACTTGAACCTAAAGACAAGGCCCGAGCCGGAAAATTGCTGGGGCCTACGCGAGGGCGCATCAATAAAGCCATCTCAGAACGTCAAACAGTTTTAGAGGAAGAACGCGATGCACGCGTTCTTGTTGAAGAAGCTGTTGACGTGACCCTGCCGGTCGCACGCAGGAACACGGGCGCACGCCATCCTTTGGAATCGTTACAAGATAAAGTCCAAGATTTCTTCGTCTCGATGGGGTGGGAAATCGCAGAAGGACCAGAAGTTGAAGCAGAATGGTTCAACTTTGATGCGCTTAACTTTGGCCCCGATCATCCTGCGCGCCAGATGCAAGACACTTTCTTTGTAGAAGGACCAGACGGCGAAAAAGATTCAGGCCTTGTCCTGCGCACACATACTTCACCAGTGCAGGCACGTACACTCCTAGAACGAGAGTTGCCGCTCTATATTGCTTGCCCAGGGAAAACATTCCGAACTGACGAACTTGACGCGACACACACCCCCGTATTCCACCAAGTCGAAGGACTTGCTGTTGATAAAGGGTTAACGATGGCGCATCTTCTAGGCACTCTTGATCACTTTGCGCGTGCAATGTTTGGTCCAGAAGCTAAAACCCGTATCCGCCCATCCTTCTTCCCATTTACTGAGCCAAGCGCTGAAATGGATTTGTGGTTCCCACACAAGAAAGGTGGCGCTGGCTGGATCGAATGGGGCGGCTGCGGAATGGTCAACCCAAATGTGCTTCGGGCAGCAGGAATTGACCCAGAAACCTATACCGGATTTGCGTTCGGTATGGGACTGGAACGCACCTTGATGCTTCGTCACGGAATTACAGACATGCGCGACATTATTGAAGGTGACGTGCGTTTTTCAACTCAGTTTGGGATGGACATCTGATGCCACTTATTTCACTTCCTTGGCTCGCTGAACACGTTGAAATCCCACATGATTTAACAGCTGAACAGCTTGCATCTGATCTTGTAAAAGTTGGGCTAGAAGAAGAAGAAATTCACTCTTCAGGCATTACCGGTCCGCTGGTTGTTGGTCGTGTACTCTCACTCGAAAAAGAACCACAAAAAAACGGTAAGACGATCAACTGGTGCCAAGTTGATGTCGGGCAATATAACGTGCTGGACAGCAACGGAAACCCCACTATCGCTCGTGGAATTATTTGTGGTGCGCACAACTTTGTAGAAAACGACCTTGTTGTTGTTGCATTGCCAGGTGCTGTGTTGCCTGGACCATTCGCGATCTCTTCGCGTAAAACGTACGGTCATATCTCTGACGGAATGATCTGTTCACAACGTGAACTTGGGTTAGGCGATGACCACGCTGGAATCATTGTTCTTACCGCTCTTGGTTTCACAGCTGACGAATTAACTGTTGGGCAAGACGCGCTCGCGTTGCTTGGCCTTGACGAAGAAACCTTAGAAATCAATGTGACTCCTGATCGTGGATACTGCTTCTCAATGCGAGGCGTGGCCCGAGAATATTCACACTCGACCGGTGCTGTCTTTGTTGACCCAGGCATTCGCGCAGACCTTCCTGCAGCTACCGAAAACGGATTCCCTGTAATCGTCGACGACGAGCAACCAATCCACGGATTGGTAGGATGCGACAGGTTTGTTACCCGGATTGTGCGTGGTGTGGCTGCAGCAGGTCCGTCACCTCGATGGATGCAGAAGCGTCTTGAACAAGCAGGAATGCGTCCAATTTCGCTGGCTGTAGATGTCACTAACTATGTCATGCTTGATTTAGGTCAGCCGTTGCATGCATATGATCTCGCAACAGTAACTGCTCCAATTGTTGTTCGTCGTGCACGTACGGGAGAAAAACTTACAACATTAGATGAGGCTGAGCGTACACTTCACTCTGAAGATCTACTCATTACAGATTCCCCAGATGGTGAACAAGGCAGTCGAGTAGTAGGCCTTGCCGGCGTTATGGGTGGGGCAAGCACTGAAGTTTCATCCACAACTACTGACGTACTCATCGAAGCTGCACATTTTGAACAGGTTTCGATCGCTCGCACGGCGCGACGCCATAAATTGTCTTCCGAAGCGGCAAAACGTTTCGAACGTGGCGTCGACTACACGCTCCCTGCTGTCGCAGCACAACGCGTTGTCGAACTGCTCGTTGAATATGGTGGTGGCACAGCTGATTCTGCTGTCTTCGACCTTAATGAGACGACTGCGCCGTCAGCGATCAAGTTCTCACTGCGTGACCCGCAACGCTTGTGCGGTGTCGACTACAGCGACGAACAAGTAATTGGTGCGTTACAAGCTGTTGGTTGTGTTGTTAAGCCAATTGAAAACAGTTCAATTGTTGACGTGACACCACCTTCATGGCGGCCAGATCTTACTGGTGCCGCTGAACTTGTAGAAGAAGTTGCTCGTCTTATCGGCTACGACAAAATCCCTTCGATTCTTCCTGTAGTTCCTGCAGGTCGGGGGCTAACTGCTGCACAGCATATTCGTCGTAGCGTGTCTCGTGGGCTCGCCGAAAACGGTTTTGTTGAAGTTTTGACTTACCCGTTTGTAAGTGCATCGCAATTTGACGATTTGCATATCCCGCAGGATGACGATCGTAGGCGCGCAACAAAGATTCAGAACCCTCTGCAAGGCGATAAAGCGTTATTGCGTACGCACGTGTTGGTGACTCTTCTTGAGGCTGCACGTCGGAATGTGGCGCGCGGTAACACCAACATTGCTTTGTTTGAGCAAGGACTTGTTGTGCGTCCGGCACTCAATGCGCCCGCCGCTCCGCAACTTCCACCAGCTGTTAAGCCAACTGAAGAGCAGTTGGCAGCATTGCATGCTGCTGTGCCTGCGCAACCGCGTCATATTGCGGGTGTGCTTTCCGGTCTTCGTGCTGAAGCTGGTTGGTGGGGCGCTGGTCGTGTCGCTGACTGGACTGATGCTGTGCATGCGGTTGAAGTAATTGCGCAACGTGCGGGAGTTGACGTAGCTCGCGTAAGCGATACAGAGTATGCGCCATACCACCCAGGGCGATGTGCACGTTTTACTACAGCAGATGGCACAGTAATTGGTCATGCTGGTGAGTTGCATCCAAAAGTTCTCGAAACGCTTGGTTTGCCTACGCGCACTGTGGCTTTTGAAGTGAATATGGATGTGTTGGTTGCTGCTCGCGGAACGGAACCGTATCAGGCAGTTCCGGTATCGACTTTTCCATTAGCTAAGGAAGATCTTGCTTTTGTAGTTGACGACGAGGTGACTGCTCATGCTGTGCGTGATGCGATTGTTGCTGGCGCAGGAGACGCTTTAGAAGATCTGGATGTTTTCGATGTCTTTGTTGGTGAGCAGATCGGTGAGGGTAAGAAATCTCTTGCGTTCTCATTGCGTTTGCGAGCTCAGGATCGAACCTTAAGCGCTGAAGACACGACTCGTATTCGTGAGTCAGTGGTTGCTGAGGTGGCGCGCCGCGTTGGTGGTTCGTTACGAAGTTAATGCTGTCACGTTAAGTTGTGCATATAGTGGCTGGGCCTTAGGGTCCGGCCACTATTTTTATTTAATTGCATCCATTTAGTACATTTATTCTTATTTTGTACGCTATGACGTAGAAGGGGATGAAGGCTGTATGGCGGCTGAGGTAAGAGTGAGAGGGGTGCTTGCTATGTGTTTAGCAAGCAGCCTGCTGGCTGCGTGCGGTGTTGTGAAGCAAGATGATGCGTCTGCCCCTAGTAAGACAGACCACGTTGACGGAACCGCGGCCGCGCCACAGCAAAAAAAGACGTTTGATCCGTCGTGGATTATGTTTAGCGAAAACGATCATTACCCAGATGCATTTGAAGAGGGAGTGCTCAAGAAAGTTAAATCTCCGAAGCCGCCAAAGCAAGCACGAGGCCATGTTTCATTGACATTTTCTTCTGATGGAACTATCTGGTACGAGAACGGCGAGCACCGTCCACACATTGATGAAGATGGAAATCGTGCAGAGTATGATGATTGGTTGCCTGAAAAGACTGTGGAGTTTGACCCAATCACAGGGGCTGTTCGTGATTGGGGGCTGGACTTGTACAAAGGAAAAGCTGACGCAGAATCTGGTAATGGAGGTTCTGGCTCAAAAGTGCGCAGCCAATCACATGTTGTATGGACGCCACGTAAACAAACGTTTGAGCTTGATACCGACGACTATGATGTGTGGGTTGCTGACCCTGACGGATTGAATGCGCGAAAGATTGGGACAAGCACCGTCGATGACCAGGGATTAAATCGCAATGTTTTTGGTGAGGGATCCGACCCCATAAATGTAGCGGATGACGTGTACTGGGTGGAATCTGAAACCTTAGAAAACCATGATGATGCGCTAGGAATGAGTATATTTTCTGCGCCAACAGATGCATCAACACCGATGAAAGAAGAAATCCTAGGTGGGTGGGCTATGGAATCGGATTTGTGCGCCACCGCAGATTCCCCAAGTTTTACGTATGTTGTTTCTGCACAATCGACAGGTGACGTTGATCAGCCTGCTCAAGTGCATCGGCGTACGTTTGACGCTCAGGGTGCAATGGTAAGCGATGACGTGCTTTGGACAGCAGTAGATGTCGAAGAAACTCCAGACTACGTAAGCGCTTGCGGTGATGTATTGGCAGTAGGGCGGTACGTTCAGGGGATAGATGCTGAAGACCCTATTACCTCACAGAACCGGTTGGATATAGTGCGTGATGGAAAAACAACCACCATTGCCTGGGAAGAATTCGATTACACATTGAACGCAGTGCGAGCAACGCCTTTCGGCGTGTTCTTTGTCGAAGATATGATGGGCGGTTTCTTCTACGACTTCAAAACATCACGTATATACAAAATTGGTGAGGCAGAACAGATGCTCAATCGCAAGCCTGGATATCGGGCAGAAGAAAATATTGCGATTTTGCTCTATGCCGCTAAAAAAGACGCAGATGGATACTATGAGGATTACGAACCTTTAGTCGTCATGCGACCCGATGCCAGCAAGTAAGTGGTTCCAATGCATGAGTTGGGTAAAGCCTAATGTTCATGAGCGTAAAGGCTAGGCTTGCTCAACAGGGCCGGTAATTGTGCACGAGTAAAACGGTGGCTTCCACGTGAGGGAAAACTCTACGTGAACGTCGGGCGTAATCTCGGCTTGGTACAGGCACGTGTCGCGTTCATTGTTGTAACCGATGTAGGCATAGTAGCCAACTAGGACAAAGGTCAAGATGACTGCTAACCCAGTGACTAATTTTGACAGGGATGATCGTGGTCCATTGTCAGTGTATGGGTTGTAGTTTTCGGGAGGTTGCGACATAACTCCACAGTATAGGGAGGGGTTAGGGTATAAGCAGAATTTTTCCTGATGTGGCACGTGATTCTAATGCTTGATGTGCTAAAGATGCCTGTTCAAGTGGGTATGTCGCACCAACAGTGATGGGAAGTTTCCCTTGAGCGTGCCACGCATATAGGTCGTTCATTCTTGATTCAAGTTCTTGGCGGGTAAGTAGAAAATGCGTCAGGCTTGGCCTAGTAATGGTTAGCGAGCCCCCTGAATTAAGCCTCTGTAAGTTGAAGGGATCGACCTGACCGGAAGAGCCACCAAAAAGAACAAGGGTGCCTCGTGTGCGCAACGACGCAAGCGAAGCTTCGAATGTGCTGTGTCCAACGCCGTCGTATACGACTGAGACTCCTTCGCCTCGGCCGTCGTCGTAAGAATGTCCGTGTATGGCTCGAATGTCTGCTGCGTGCTTGCGCACTGCGAGGGGTAGTTCAGTGGCGATGTCGTCGTATTGGTCATATCGAATGACGTGATCGGCCCCGGCTTGTTTGGATAATTCTGCCTTGTTGGCTGTTGAAACTGTTGATATGACATGTGCGCCAAGCAGTTGTGCAATGTGGGTGAGTAGTAGACCCACTCCACCAGCTCCTGCGTGAATAAGAGCGATATCGCCCGGCGTGAGCGGATAGCTGGAAGTTGCAAGGTAGTGTGCGGTGAGCCCTTGGAGGGGGAGGGCAGCAGCGGTCTGCGTGTCTACGGAATCAGGTATGCGCACTGCGTTGGCGGCGGGGACTGCAACATGAGTTGCATATGACCCTGGAGCTGCGGTCCATGTGACTCGATCGCCAACAGAAAAATGTGTAGCTTCGGAACCGACTTTTTGGACGACGCCAGCCCCTTCGGTGCCGATGACATGAGGGTATGTCGTCGTGTAGACGCCTGAGCGTAAATACGTATCAATGAAGTTAACCCCAGCGGCGCTTATTTTTACTACTAATTCGTGTGGCTTGGGCGACGGTACGGTGATTGCTTGTCGGCGCAGAATCGTGTGGTCTCCAGGGCGCGGCGCGATTATTGCGTAAGGGGTCTTTGAGGTCGTCATGCTTCTAGGGTATTAGTGTTGTGTGACCCACGAAACTTAAAAATAACGCATACTGCATATTTTCGTATCATCATGTGATCTTTTCAGTGTGTTTCCCCAGAAAATAATGAATTACTTTGCATTGCAATGTATGGTTATGCACATGGTTTATTCGGTGGCAGTTGCAGGAGCAAGCGGATACGCGGGCGGAGAAGTGTTGCGTCTACTGACGCAGCACCCAGAATTTACTATCGGAGCGGTAACCGCACACTCTCGTGCGGGAACACTGCTCGGAGAACATCACCCCCACTTGCGCGTGCTCGCGCAACGAGAACTCCTTGCAACAACACCAGAAACTCTTGCCGGACACGACATCGTTATCCTTGCTCTGCCGCACGGAGCAAGCGGAAACATCGCGGCTCAACTTCCACAATCGACACTTGTTGTCGATTTAGGAGCAGATCATCGGTTAGAAAACGCCGATGACTGGAAAAAATATTATGGAACAGAACATGCAGGTACATGGACGTACGGCATGCCAGAACTCCTGACCACATACAAAAACACGTCCGACAAGCAACGGGAAGCTCTCATAGGAGCAACGCGGATCGCTGTTCCCGGATGCAATGTCACAGCTGTAACCCTTGGACTGCAACCAGCTGTGAACGCTGGACTTATCGACACAGCTACCCTCAACGCGGTACTCGCAGTCGGATATTCTGGCGCTGGCAAAAGCCTGCAACCACATCTCCTCGCGTCCGAAGGACTTGGAACAGCGACCCCCTACGCAGTAGGTGGCACGCACCGGCACATTCCAGAAATCAAACAAAACCTTATCCGTGCAGGCGCCACAGAATGTGCACTGTCTTTTACCCCCGTACTAGTGCCCATGTCACGCGGAATTCTTGCGACAATGACCGCAGCACCACAAAACCTCGATTCTGAGTTCACACATCAAGAACTCAATGAACTGTGGTCAGCCGCATACGATAACGAACCATTCGTTGAAGTACTACCTCAAGGTACGTGGCCTACCACCAAAGCAACCCTTGGCGCGAACACCGCACACATACAAGTAACGTTCGACCAAACAGCCCAGAAAATTGTTGTCATTACTGCGTTGGACAACCTCGTCAAAGGCACCGCAGGAGCCGCAATACAATCAATCAATATTGCTTTAGGACTCCCTGAAACTCTCGGGCTAACAACACAAGGAATCGCACCATGAGCGTGACAACACCACACGGATTTACCGCTAGCGGAATCGCTGCCGGAATAAAAACCAGCGGAAACAAAGACGTTGCCCTCATCGTAAACCACGGCCCATTAGATGTGGCCGCGGCAGTGCTCACCTCGAATCGTGTGCACGCTGCACCCGTCGCGTGGACACGGCAAGCTGTTGCAGACGGACGAGCTCGCGCAATAATCCTCAACTCTGGCGGCGCTAACGCGTGTACTGGACCGCAAGGCTTTGCCGACACACACCACACTGCGGAATACGTGGCAGAAAAACTAGATATATCCTCGCAAGACGTCCTCGTCTGCTCCACAGGACTCATTGGCGTAAACCTGCCAATGGATAAACTCCTAACCGGCATTGACGATGCAGTAGCATACGCGAATGCTCAAGGCGGGCACGATGCAGCGCACGCCATCATGACAACCGATAGCGTTCCTAAAACCGCAGAATATCAAGGAAACGGCTGGTCAATAGGCGGTATCGCTAAAGGCGCTGGCATGCTCGCACCGGGACTAGCAACAATGCTGTGTGTTATCACCACAGACGCAGTTGTCACAGCTGAACAAGCAGACCAACAACTACGCACAGCCACACGCACAACATTCGATCGCATCGACTCCGACGGATGCATGTCGACAAACGACACCGTCGCTTTACTTGCCTCAGGTGCAAGTGGTGTCTCAGTGTCCGACGAAGACTTTGCTCACGGTCTAACCATCGTATGTGCAAGTTTGGCACGGCAACTTATCGCTGATGCTGAAGGCGCCACCCACGACATCGCAGTCAACGTGGTAAACGCGTCAACTGAAGAAGCTGCCGTTACAGTAGCTCGAGCAGTAACACGATCCAACCTGTTCAAAGCCGCAATATTTGGTAACGACCCAAACTGGGGAAGAATCCTCTCCGCAGTCGGCACCGTACCCGAAGAACAAGCACCGTACGATCCACATGCTTTAGATGTCACAATAAACGGCATCCAAGTGTGCACCCGTGGGGGAGTAGGAGAAGACAGAAACCTCGTTGACCTTGCCGCAAACCGTGAAGTCGACGTCACCATCGACCTACACGCGGGCCAAGCAAACGCTACCGTGTGGACCAACGACCTCACCCACGATTACGTACACGAGAACAGCGCCTACTCCTCATGACCACAACAACACACACTGAAGCGGCAGACCTTAACCCCAGCCAAAAAGCTGAAGTACTCCTTGAAGCATTACCGTGGTTGCAACAATTTAAAGGTGCGCTCGTCGTCGTCAAATATGGTGGCAACGCCATGATCGACGACACCCTCAAAGCAGCTTTTGCGCAAGACATGGTGTTCCTGCAACACGTTGGCTTGCGCCCCGTAATTGTGCACGGTGGTGGCCCACAAATATCAACTATGCTTTCCCGGCTTGGAATTGAATCAGAATTCAAAGGCGGCTTTCGAGTAACCACACCCGAAGCAATGGACGTGGTCCGAATGGTCCTGACCGGAAAAGTCTCACGCGAACTCGTCGGATTATTAAACGCCCACGGCCCACACGCAGTAGGCCTCTCCGGGGAAGACGCTGGACTCTTCCAAGCAAGCAGGCGTACCGCAACTGTAGACGGAGAATCCGTAGATGTAGGCCTTGTAGGAGACGTCGTGCGGGTTAACCCGCAAGCAGTAAGCGACCTACTCGACTCAGGGCGTATCCCAGTAGTCTCAACCGTCGCACCAGATATTGACGACCCAACAACAGTGTTGAACATTAACGCAGACACAGCTGCCGCCGCACTCGCTATTGCCCTCGGCGCACGAAAACTTATTGTGCTCACCGACGTAGAAGGCCTGTACACAAACTGGCCAGACACAACTTCACTCGTCAGCCACATTACAACCGTAGAACTCACCGAATTGCTGCCAACATTGGAATCAGGAATGGTACCAAAAATGGAAGCCTGCCTACGCGCAGTTGAAGGCGGAGTACGCGAAGCACACGTCATTGACGGCAGAATCGCACACTCAGTCCTCATGGAAGTATTCACGTCAAAAGGCATCGGAACCATGGTTGTCCCGGACGGAAAGGCACACCAGTGAACGCTAACGCTCTACACGCAACGGCACAGCCCAACGGCCACGATGTCGCACACTCTGAAGCGTGGACACAACGGTACACACACTCCGTCATGGACACATTTGGTGCACCCTCCCGCATCCTTGTACGAGGAGACGGCGTATACGTGTGGGACGCAGACGGAAAAAAATACCTCGACCTACTCGCCGGCATAGCAGTGAACGCACTAGGACACGCCCACCCCACGCTCACTGCCGCCATTAGCGCACAACTCGGGACACTCGGTCACGTATCAAACTTCTTTGGCACACCCACCCAGATAGCGCTCGCAGAAAAACTTTTGTCTCTAGCAAAAGCCCCACACGACTCACGAGTGTTCTTTACCAACTCTGGCGCTGAAGCAAACGAAGCACTCTTCAAAATAGCGAGAAAAACAGGGCGCAGCCGTATCCTCGCTTTAGAAGGTGCCTTCCACGGACGCACTATGGGGGCGCTCGCTCTTACATCAAAAGCCGCATACCGTGAACCTTTCGAACCTTTACCAGGCGGTGTTGAGTTCCTACCATTTGGTGACCTAAACGCACTAGAGCAAGCCTTCGCACACGACGGCAACGACATCGCAATGATGATCGTCGAACCATTACAAGGCGAAGCTGGGGTAGTGCCATTACCTCACGGGTATATGGCAAAAGCCAGAGAACTTACCTCACGCCACGGCGCTCTTCTCGCCTTAGACGAAGTCCAAACAGGAATCGGGCGTACCGGTGCGTGGTTTGCTCATCAACTCCCACACATCGGCGAAGGGAACACCCCAGATGTCATGTCCCTCGCAAAAGGGCTAGGCGGCGGATTTCCTATAGGTGCGGTTATCGCTTTTGGACCCACCGCAACACTATTAGGCCGCGGACAACACGGAACGACCTTCGGTGGAAACCCAGTAGCAGCAGCGGCAGGGCTTGCCACGCTCGGTGTTATCGACCGTGACAACCTTCTGCATCACGTTAGTGAACTAGGCGGTCACATTAAGTCCTCATTGCTGAACCTAAAGCACCCCCTAATCTCAACGGTGCGAGGAGAAGGACTGCTCATCGCAATAGAACTCTCAGAGGAATACGCCGCACTCCTACAGCAACGCGCACTGAACGCCGGATTTATCGTTAATGCAGTCAACCCTAAAACCCTACGCCTTGCCCCACCGCTCATATTGACACTCGAAGATATCCAACCATTCCTCGAATTCATGAGCGCCCTTCCACACGACCCAACAACACTCACTGCAGAAACACAGGAGTAACCCATGCCAAGACACTTCCTACGCGACGATGACCTATCGCCACAAGAACAAAACGCTGTACTCACACTTGGCATGGACTTCGTACAGAACCGCTACCACAAACGCCCCTTTGAAGGGCCACAAGCAGTAGCAATAATTTTCGATAAACCCTCAACCCGAACACGTGTATCATTCTCAGCTGGAGTCGCAGAACTAGGCGGTTACCCACTCGTTATTGACGCAGCAGGATCACAACTAGGCCGCGGCGAACCAATCGCAGACACCGCCCGTGTACTCACACGACAAACCTCCACAATCGTGTGGCGCACCTTCGGACAAGAAAACGTCATCGAAATGGCAGCACACTCAACAGTGCCTGTCATCAACTCCCTCACCGACGAATTCCACCCCTGCCAAATACTCGCCGACCTCTTAACCATCGCACAGCACAAAGGCGGAGTAGATAACCTCGCAGGACTCACCTTGAGCTATGTGGGTGACGGCGCAAACAACATGGCACACTCGTACCTCCTAGGCGGTGCAACTGCCGGCATGCACGTACGCATTGGAGCGCCAGAGGGATACCACCCCGACCCACAGATCGTGCACGACGCACACATCATCGCACAACAAACAGGAGGGTCAGTAACAATTACTACCGACCCTGACCATGCAGTAGAAAACGCGGACATCATCGCAACAGACACGTGGGTATCGATGGGCGATGAAGAATCCTCACAAGAACGCGCACTCCCATTCCTACCCTTTCAAGTCAACGCACAACTACTATCAGCTGCCGCACCAAACGCACTCGTCCTACACTGCCTCCCCGCATACCGAGGCAAAGAAATAACAGCCGACGTTATCGACGGACCACAATCAGTGGTCTGGGACGAAGCAGAAAACAGATTGCATGCCCAAAAAGCACTAATGACGTGGCTAGTGGAGAACTCATGAGCACACCAATACCCGGATCAGTACCGGCAACAAAAGCAGCCAGACACGCACGCATCGTGCAAATCCTCGGACAGCACACCATACATTCTCAAGCCGAACTCGCTAAAGCGCTCGCAGAAGATGGACTGCATGTTACCCAGGCAACTCTTTCGCGTGACCTTATTGAGTTGCGGGCAGAAAAAACTCGAGATGAGTCTGGCGGGTTGATTTATACCGTTGCACAAGAAGGTATAGATCAGGCACGCAACGCCCGAGAAAGCGAAGCCTCGCTTACTCGCCTTGCGAGGCTATGCGTGGAACTGCTTATCTCCGCAGAGAGCTCACATAACTTCGCTGTACTGCGCACACCGCCAGGAGCCGCACAGTACTTAGGTTCTGTGATCGATCAGGGAAGTGTGCAAGGCATCATGGGCACAATCGCTGGAGACGACACAGTTCTTGTCATCGCTCGTGAAGGAACGACCGGCAGAGAGCTTGCCGCCCGTTTCGTATCTTTGGCCTCAGACGGCTACCCCGAAGCATAATCACCCAAAACTAAAGAAGTGCGATCATTACGATCACTGAAGTTGAGAAAGTAGAATTCCCATGACCGAACGCGTAGTACTCGCTTATTCAGGCGGACTCGACACCTCTGTAGCAATCGGATGGATTGCAGAAGCTACCGGAGCAGAAGTCATTGCTGTAGCTGTTGACGTTGGCCAAGGCGGAGAAGACCTTGAAGTTATTCGTCAACGTGCACTCGACTGCGGTGCTGTTGAAGCGTACATTGCAGACGCGCGCGATGAGTTCGCGACTGAGTACTGCATGCCAGCATTACGCGCTAATGGGCTTTATCTTGATCGATACCCACTTGTTTCGGCGTTATCTCGTCCAACAATTGTGAAACACCTTGTGCGCGCTGCTCGCCAATTTGATGCCACTACTGTTGCGCATGGTTGCACGGGTAAAGGCAACGACCAGGTGCGTTTTGAAGTTGGAATCACCTCTTTGGCGCCAGACCTCAAATGCTTGGCACCCGTGCGTGACCTCGCTCTTACTCGTGAAAAGGCGATCACATATGCCGAAAACCATTCGCTTCCTATCGAAACGACAAAGCACAACCCATTCTCCATTGACCAAAATGTGTGGGGTCGCGCAGTCGAAACTGGTTTCTTAGAAAACATTTGGAATGGGCCAACAAAAGACGTGTACAGCTACACTGACGACCCAACCTTCCCACCAGTTGCAGACGAAGTGGTTATTACGTTTGAACGTGGTATCCCTGTAGCGTTAGATGGCGTCCCCGTTACTCCACTTGAAGCGATTCAAGAGATGAACCGTCGTGCGGGTGCACAGGGCATTGGTCGTATCGACATCGTGGAAGACCGCCTTGTTGGAATCAAGTCGCGAGAGGTTTATGAAGCTCCAGGTGCGATGGCACTTATCGCAGCACACCAAGAACTCGAAAACGTTACCCTCGAACGGGAACAGGCTCGGTTCAAACGTACGGTTGAGCAACGCTGGACGGAACTCGTGTATGACGGTATGTGGTTCTCGCCGCTAAAGCGGTCTCTCGAAGCCTTCATTGATGACACACAAAAGTATGTGTCTGGTGATATCCGCATGACATTGCATGGTGGTCGTGCGACTGTAACTGGGCGGCGCTCAGAGGTAGCTCTATACGACTTTAACCTCGCAACATACGATGAAGGTGACTCCTTCGACCAAAGCCAAGCACGTGGATTCATTGAAATCTATGGTCTTACTGCAAAATT
This sequence comes from Timonella sp. A28, assembly GCF_051200815.1. Classification (GTDB taxonomy): domain Bacteria; phylum Actinomycetota; class Actinomycetes; order Actinomycetales; family Cellulomonadaceae; genus Timonella. The sequence goes on from NZ_CP195159.1 coordinate 499,993, forward strand.
AGCAGCGGCACGTGACATGAAATTTGGTAACGGCGTCGATCTTTCAGGCTTTACCCTCAACACGGAGAAGTGATCACATATGACTGACAGCGAAGCACAATCTTCGCAGCCAGAAAACCCGGCAGCGGCAGAGGTTGATTCTTCTGCCGCCGTTGGCGCTTCCAGCACACGAGTGTCCTTATGGGGCGGACGATTTGCGGGCGGCCCAGCTGATGCGCTTGCAGCTTTATCTAAGTCAACGCATTTTGATTGGCGTTTAGCTGGCCACGATATTGCTGGGTCGAAAGCGCATGCTCGTGTGTTGCATAAGGCTCGTTTGCTTTCAGACGATGAACTTGAAGGCATGCACCAAGCGTTAGATCAACTCCACGATGATGTGCAGTCGGGTGTTTTTGTTGCAGCTGATGACGACGAAGACGTGCACACCGCATTAGAACGTGGGCTTATTGAGCGTGCTGGCGTTGAACTAGGCGGAAAACTACGTGCTGGTCGATCGCGTAATGATCAGATTGCAACGCTTGTACGCATGTATTTGAGGGAACAAGCAAAAGAAGTTGGTTCGCTTGTTCTTGATGTGGTTGATGCGCTTATTTCTCAGGCGGAACGTCATCCTCATGCGCCGATGCCTGGTCGTACGCACTTGCAACATGCGCAACCTGTTTTGTTGGCTCATCATCTGCTAGCTCATGCATGGCCGTTGTTGCGTGATGTTGATCGGTTTATTGACTGGGATGTGCGGGCGGCAAAATCTCCGTATGGTTCTGGTGCTCTTGCAGGTTCTTCGCTTGGGTTGGACCCAGAGGCAGTAGCCGTTGATTTAGGGTTTGACTCGTCGGTGGAGAACTCTATTGATGGCACTGCCGCACGTGATGTTGTAGCTGAGTTCGCTTTTGTTGCTGCGATGCTTGCTATTGATCTGTCACGCTTCTCTGAAGAGATCATAATCTGGAACACAAAAGAATTTGGTTTTGTCACACTTGATGATGCCTTCTCAACTGGTTCGTCGATTATGCCGCAAAAAAAGAACCCAGATATCGCAGAACTTGCTCGCGGTAAGGCAGGTCGTATTCTTGGTGATTTGACTGGGCTTCTTGCCACGTTGAAGGGCTTGCCTTTGGCGTACAACCGTGATTTACAAGAAGACAAAGAGCCTGTTTTTGATCAAATTGACACCTTGCAGGTGTTGCTTCCAGCGTTTGCAGGAATGATCGAGACTCTTTCCTTCGATACAGATCGTATGGCGGATCTTGCACCGCAAGGCTTTTCGCTTGCTACTGATATTGCGGAGTGGCTGGTTCGTGGGGGAGTGCCGTTCCGTGTTGCACATGAAGTTGCTGGTTCGTGTGTGCGTGTGTGCGAAGAACGCGGTATTGAACTGTGGGACTTGTCAGACGCAGAGTTGGCACAGATTTCTGAACATTTAACACCGGATGTGCGGAGCGTGCTTTCTGTTGAAGGTTCTTTGCAGTCTCGCAATGCAGTGGGAGGAACTGCACCAGAGCGTGTTGCTGAACAGTTAGCGGAAGCGAAAGTTCAGGTTGCGGAATACCGGTATTGGGTAAACGGCTAGTGTTGGTTTAAAACAGTGAAGCGGCGGGCTGCATAACTTATGCAGTCCGCCGCTTTACTTATGTTTTCTTCTATTCAATAGTGGGATGAGTGTTTTACTCATCCCACTATTTTTGCAGGTAAAACATGTGTGAGCGCTTCGCTATCATAGATACATATCTTTGAATACCGAAAGAAGTCCCTATTGTTTCATTGTGCGAGATAAAGTGGTTCTTATTACGTTCTGTTTATGACAGCACAACGAACACGCACAGCGTGCCCGGGCACACAACGCCCGCGAATCACAGTTCGACAATTCATTGCTGCAACCACAAGTGTGAGCCTCGTAGCAGGCGTCGCAGCAACAGGTCTGGTTATTTCTGCGACAGCGTCGTCAGCAGAACCAACAGAGCCGCTTTACACGTATGCAGAAGAAACTGAGACTGATGCACGTGATCTTTTAAGTCCAGCGAAAGTTGCGAAAGAAAGCCGAAAAGCGCAAAAAAACGTCGCTTCATCTACTCAACAAGATGACAGCCTTGAGCAGAAACTCGCGGCAGAAGATCCACTGGAATCAGTGACAACCATCATTCAATTTGATGAAGGTGTATCTGCCTCAGCACGTGACAAAACTGTTGAAAATTTGCTCGTTGATCTTAGGAAACAAGCACAAGAACGCGGTCTTTCACAGCAAGAAGTGCAGGCTATTGAAGTTGTTCAAGAATATGACACAACATTCAGTGGAGTCGCTATAACGATGCCACGATTTGGACAAACGGACGTTGACAAAATAAACAGCGTGAAAAATTCGTTTGTTGAACAGCGATATGAGATCCCACAGGATCAGCCAGTTTCGCCATTGAACACCGAGAGCTACACACTCAAAAATGAGTCCTCGTTGGCGATGACCGGCGCGCAACAATCAACAAAATTTGGCGACGACATGCTCATTTCCATTGTTGACACTGGTTTAGATGTGGAACACGAAGCGTTCGCAGATACCTTGGACGAAGACACCTTACGGTATTCCCAAGAAGAAATTGATGAACTAAGGCCTGAACTAGGCCAGGGCAAAGACGCTTCATTTATCAGCAATAAAGTACCTTTCGCTTACGACTACGCAGACGGCGACAACAACGTTGATTCAACGGCTGAAAGCGACATGTCGCACGGTACTCACGTTGCAGGAATAGCTGCAGCAAACGGCGGAGAAACTATCCGAGGCACAGCACCAAACGCCCAAATTATGGTGCAAAAAGTTTTCAGTGACACCAAAAGGTATGCGTCGGATTCCTGGATTTTGGCGGCTTTAGAAGATGCTGCTGTTCTTGAACCGGATGTCATCAACATGTCATTGGGCTCAAGCGCAGGCTTTGGTACTGCTGACTCGGCGGCAGTCTATGGAGACGTGTTTAGTCGGCTTCGTGACGAAGGAATTATCTTGTCAGTCTCGGCTGGTAACAACCGCCAGGCTGCAGTGAATAACGCTTCTGGTAAGAACCTACCTTTTGCTACGGACCCTGACTATGGAATATTGGGATCGCCTTCAGCTATATCGCCTAACTTGTCTGTTGCGTCGATTAATAATTCCCTTGCGCGCCCGTATCTGCGTGGAAGTGATGGATACAAGGCGTATTTCAGTCCGTTGGGGTCAGCTGATGGATCAATTCCTTCTTTTGCAGCTGTGCAAGAGGGGACTTATTCGTACGTGTCTGCAGGGTTAGGAAGCGCTGCTGATATTGCTGAGGCCATGGCGCAGGTCGCTGAACCTGAGCGCGCTCAAACAATTGTGCTCATTCGCCGAGGCTCGTTTTCTTTCCAAGAAAAAGTTACGAACGCACAGGCTTTTGGGCCGGCAGCGATCATTATTATGGATAATGCTGATTCACCGGATTTCATTAACCCCGCGGTGAACTCTTCAGCACACCCAGTGGCCGTCGTTACTAAAGCTACGGGTGATGCCCTTGTTGCGGCATCACAAAAAAGTCTGTCGGTTTCTTCTGCTTTTATTGACGATCCAGATCAGAACTTTAGAGCGTCAACTTTTTCTTCCATGGGAGTGACTCCTGAACTACAGCTCAAACCGGATGTTGCTGCTCCTGGTGGAAACATATACTCGGCTGTTCCTGGTGGTTATGACTGGAAATCTGGAACATCAATGGCTGCCCCTCAGATCGCAGGAATTATTGCCATCGTTAAGGAGCATCTGCTGGACAACGAAGATGAGTATGGTGATCTTTCAGAAGAAGAAGCAAGCGATCTTGCTCAAATTCTTACGGTGAACACTGCTCTTCCTTTGAAAAATCCGCTTTCAGCTGGACACACGTATTACACTCCGCGTAAGCAGGGCGCTGGTTTGGCAAATGTTCCAGCAGCACAGCGCACACCTACGTACCTTACGGTGAAGAAAACCATCGACGCGACGAGACCAACAGCATCATTGGGTGAGTCTCGTCGAGGAACATATACGTTCTCTTTTACTGCCCACAATCTGTCTGAGAAAACGCACAAGTATTCTCTTGATGCGACGGCCCTGTCAGATACCATTCAGGACGGCTTGTTCAAAGAAGAGAGCACAGATTACACAAATAAGGGTCTTTCTGTCAGGTTTAGCGGAAAGCACGTTCGAGGTAAGTCACTGTATGTACCTGCAGGAAAATCAACTACTGTAAAAGTTCGCATTACAGCAGATAAGAGGTTCCGTGCTGCAGTAAAAGAAGCCTCGAACGGAACTTTTATTGATGGCTTTGTGCGATTAACGTCGTCGTCTAACCCTGCGTTAACGATTCCATTTGTTGGTTTTTATGGAGACTGGTCACAAGTGCCAGTATTTGATGCTCCAGCAGTTTCTGGAAACGCGCATATCTCTGGGTCGGTTCTGTACAACACGACCTTCAAATCAATTCTTGGTGTTAATCCACTTGACCCACAGGGCACACAGAATGCACTGACTAACCCAAGCGCAACAATCAAAACAGAACGGTACGTTTTATCACCTGTTATGTATGGCGGTAAACCAAATGAGGTGCAACCTTTAACTGGCCTGTTGCGTAACGTTTCTACCTTGACCTATGACCTGAAGGACACCAAGAACACGAAGGTATCTTCGCATTCGTATGACTATGTGCGTAAGAGTTTTTATTACGCATCTGAAGGGTTCGTTACAACAGCAGAATCCTTCCTTGACACACCACCTCGTTTTACGGCGTTCAACAGTTCGGGAAACCTGCTTTCAGCTGGAAAACATGTGCTGCAACAAACCGCTCGAACAGTAGGTCCACGACCACAGAATCAACGAGTTTCAACACCGTTAACTGTTGACCTTTCCGGACCACAGGTTGAAGGTGTTCAACTTGTGGGCGAAGGCGCAGATAAAAAAGTTCGTATTCAGGTTTCAGACGATACGTACTTGTCGGCGCTTACTTTCCATGCTGACAGCCAAAGCGGTTTCTTCGAAAAGGTTCTGACAACAGATACGGCGTATCAAGCTTCGCAAGGACGTCACCTCTACGAAGTCGTTGTTCCTGTTGCGCAACTGGAAAAAACATATGCAGGGGTGTTTGGGCAAGAAGCGAAACTTCCTGAGCAGATCACTGTGTATGCCTGGGATTACGGTCTGAGCCGTTCCGTGCCATTGCAGGTAGACACGGCACAAGTTATCGCGCCATAAGCCGAGAAGAAGAGAGTGCGGGGTGGGTAGACGGTATAAACGTCTACCCACCCCGCACTTGTTTGACCATATACATAAACAGAACTACGGTGATGACTCATGTATGAAAAGCCTGCGCTGCGCCTATTAATAGATTCGTTTAAAAAACATAGTCGTCTAGTTCAGCAACCACACGTCATCTGTATTGATGGTCCTGCTGGTTCCGGAAAAACAACATTAGCTGCGCAGCTCGCCCATGAATTAAATGCCCAAACTATTCATATGGATGATTTATATGACGGCTGGGAAGGTATCCATAACGGAGTAGAAAATCTTGTTTCTTTAATCCTGGAACCTTTAGCGCAGGGCAAAGCAGGTGCATATCGCCGGTTTGATTGGCTAGCGAATGCCTATGCTGAAACGCATGCTGTTCCATTAAATTCGTGTCTTGTCGTCGAAGGATGCGCGAGTGCAACTCGATGGGTTGATCAATTCAATCCTTTTATTGTGTGGGTTGAAACAGATGCACATACGCGGTTAAAACGTGGTTTAGCACGCGATGGTCATGAGCTTAAAGAGCAATGGTTGAGATTTATGGAGCAAGAAATGACGATTTATGAAGAGGAGCGTACTCGTCAGCGAGCCCATGTACTGCTTGACGGTTTTGGCAATATCGTTGAATCTCGCGTGTGACTATGTGAGATCACAGCTCACCAAGTTCTCGTTTTGTGGGTAGGCAGGGCACACTAGTAGTTGCGTGCTTTTCACCGAGCCGCCTCGTAATCCCACATGGGTGTCATATTTTCCAAGGAGATACGGTGAGTAACGTTCTTGATGAACTGCAATGGCGCGGTCTGGTTAGCCAGACGACTGACATTGAGGCGCTGCGAGATGCGCTCGAGAACGGCCCAATTACTTATTATTGCGGGTTTGATCCTACCGCCCCATCGTTGCACCACGGACACTTAGTGCAGCTTGTGTTGCTGCGTCATTTACAGCGTGCCGGGCACAACCCTATTGCTTTGGTGGGTGGCGCTACTGGACTTATCGGCGACCCACGCATGTCGGGCGAGCGTGTGTTGAACTCTAAAGAAATCGTTGCGACGTGGGTTGAACGCTTGCGTGAGCAGATTTCTCGCTTCTTATCTTTTGAAGGCGATAATGCGGCAACCATGGTGAACAACCTTGATTGGCATGCTGAACTGACTGCCCTTGATTTTCTGCGTGAAGTTGGAAAGCACTACCGCTTGGGCACGATGCTGGCAAAAGATACAGTTGCGCGCAGGCTTGCCTCCGACGAGGGTATTTCGTTCACTGAGTTCAGTTACCAAATTTTGCAGGGTATGGATTACCTCGAACTGAATCGACGCTATGAATGCACGTTGCAGACTGGTGGAAATGACCAGTGGGGTAATTTGCTGTCTGGTGTTGAACTGATTCGTAAGGCAGATAAGAAGTCAGTGCATGCGTTGACTACGCCTTTGATCACGAAGTCTGACGGCACCAAGTTTGGAAAGACTGAGGGTGGGGCTGTGTGGCTTGACCCTGAGATGATGTCTCCTTACGCCTTTTACCAGTTCTGGTTGAATGCGGCCGACGATGACGTCATCGGTTGGCTGAAGACTTTCACGTTCCGCACTCGTGAGCAGATTGAAGAGCTTGAGGTTTCTATGAAGGAGAAGCCTCAGTTGCGTGAAGCGCAGCGTGCTCTTGCGGGCGATGTCACTACACTCGTTCACGGTGCGCGTGCAACGGAACAAGCTATAGCTGCTTCTGCTGCTTTGTTCGGCAAGGGCGAGTTCAACGGTTTGGATGTGCAGACCCTTGACGGTATTACTGCTGAGTTGAAGAAAGCGACTGTCTCCGTTGGATCTTCAATCGTTGATGCTCTTGTTGAAGCGGGGCTCGAGAACGGAAAAGGCGCAGCCCGACGAGCTATCGCTTCTGGTGGCGTCTACATCAACAACGAAAAAGTTGTTGATGAAGACGCAGTGTTCACTCAGGAGCAGATTCTCGCTGACAAATGGGTGATGATCCGTCGTGGCAAGAAGAACTGGGCGGCAGGGCAAGTCGCTGCCGACTAACTAGTCTTGTTATGTGATTGAGGGTGAAGATGAATATATCTTCACCCTCAATTTTTGTTTTTCTGCTGGTTATTTTTGGGTGTGGTTACGGTCACGTGGTGTGGGTTTGATTTTGGTGGGTGTGGGTGGGTAATGTTTTCTTTTGTCAGCGCGACGGGTTGTAGCGGTTTTGCTTGCCGGTGTTGATGACAATTTTTCTTCTTGGATCTTGTGGTTTTGGTTTTTCAGGGTGGCTTTCGGGTTTGCTTTGAGGGGCTGGGTCTGGTAGGTTTGAGAGGTTGCCCCGGATGGGTTTGGCCGGTTTGTTTGGCTGGGTTTTGATGGTGTGTGGTTGTTGTTTGATATCTCAATAGTGTGTTTGATTGTTGATGCCATTAGGGCATTGTTGTGGTGTGTGTTTCCTGCTTTAGATGGGTGGGTTTCATGTGCTGTGGTGATGTTCGTTTTTATTTTTGGTATTCAAAAATATTTTTTTGTTGTTAAACATTTCTTTTATTGTTTAATGATTCTGGTTGTGAAGGAACATGCGTGCACGTTGTGTGGGTGTGTTTTTTGATGCTAGTTGTTTTTTTGGATGCTGGTTTCAAATTTTAGTGCTGATGCTGTCGTGCGTTTTCCCGTGCGTGGTGTTGGTGTCTATGGATTTTATTTTTTCATGGAGAGTTTGATCCTGGCTCAGGACGAACGCTGGCGGCGTGCTTAACACATGCAAGTCGAACGATGATGAAGAGTGCTTGCACTTTTTTGATTAGTGGCGAACGGGTGAGTAACACGTGAGTAACCTGCCCCTTACTTCGGGATAACCATTGGAAACGGTGGCTAATACTGGATACGACCCATAGAGGCATCTTTTGTGGGTGGAAAGATTTTTTCGGTGAGGGATGGGCTCGCGGCCTATCAGCTTGTTGGTGGGGTGATGGCCTACCAAGGCGACGACGGGTAGCCGGCCTGAGAGGGCGACCGGCCACACTGGGACTGAGACACGGCCCAGACTCCTACGGGAGGCAGCAGTGGGGAATATTGCACAATGGGCGAAAGCCTGATGCAGCGACGCCGCGTGGGGGATGAAGGCCTTCGGGTTGTAAACCCCTTTCAGTAGGGAAGAAGCGAAAGTGACGGTACCTGCAGAAGAAGCGCCGGCTAACTACGTGCCAGCAGCCGCGGTAATACGTAGGGCGCAAGCGTTGTCCGGAATTATTGGGCGTAAAGAGCTCGTAGGCGGTTTGTCGCGTCTGCCGTGAAAACCCAACGCTTAACGTTGGGCTTGCGGTGGGTACGGGCAGGCTAGAGTGCGGTAGGGGTGACTGGAATTCCTGGTGTAGCGGTGGAATGCGCAGATATCAGGAGGAACACCGATGGCGAAGGCAGGTCACTGGGCCGCAACTGACGCTGAGGAGCGAAAGCATGGGGAGCGAACAGGATTAGATACCCTGGTAGTCCATGCCGTAAACGTTGGGCACTAGGTGTGGGGCTCATTCCACGAGTTCCGCGCCGTAGCTAACGCATTAAGTGCCCCGCCTGGGGAGTACGGCCGCAAGGCTAAAACTCAAAGGAATTGACGGGGGCCCGCACAAGCGGCGGAGCATGCGGATTAATTCGATGCAACGCGAAGAACCTTACCAAGGCTTGACATACACCGGAAACGGCTAGAGATAGTCGCCTCTTCGGACTGGTGTACAGGTGGTGCATGGTTGTCGTCAGCTCGTGTCGTGAGATGTTGGGTTAAGTCCCGCAACGAGCGCAACCCTCGTTCTATGTTGCCAGCACGTTATGGTGGGGACTCATGGAAGACTGCCGGGGTCAACTCGGAGGAAGGTGGGGATGACGTCAAATCATCATGCCCCTTATGTCTTGGGCTTCACGCATGCTACAATGGCCGGTACAAAGGGCTGCGATCCCGTGAGGGGGAGCGAATCCCAAAAAGCCGGTCTCAGTTCGGATTGGGGTCTGCAACTCGACCCCATGAAGTCGGAGTCGCTAGTAATCGCAGATCAGCAACGCTGCGGTGAATACGTTCCCGGGCCTTGTACACACCGCCCGTCAAGTCACGAAAGTTGGTAACACCCGAAGCCGATGGCCTAACCCCTTGTGGGAGGGAGTCGTCGAAGGTGGGATTGGCGATTGGGACTAAGTCGTAACAAGGTAGCCGTACCGGAAGGTGCGGCTGGATCACCTCCTTTCTAAGGAGCATATGCAATGCGCTAGGCGAGTGTTCTAGTGGTTGTGCTCATGGGTGGAACATTGACAAGCATTCCTTGATCATGTGCGTGTGCACGTAGTACCTGACTCTTTTTGTGGGGTTGGTGGAAGTGTGCGGGCGTGGGTGGTTGGGGTCAAACACACTGTTGGGTTATGAAACATCAACCCGGTTTTCTTATGTGCGCGTTTGTGCGTGTGTGGGGAAGGGTGTGAGGTTTTAGCCATGTCGCATGGATGACGCTGCTTGATGGTGGTGGTTGTTTGTGTGGGTGTGGTCGTTGTTTGAGAACTGGATAGTGGACGCGAGCATCTAATCAAAAAATGATTTTATGTCTTTTTTGGTGTCTGTGATTTTGTATGAAATTTTTTGTGTTTTGTTAAGTTTTTAAGAGCACATGGTGGATGCCTTGGCATTAGGAGCCGATGAAGGACGTTGTAGCCTGCGATAAGCCTCGGGGAGTTGGCAAACGAGCTGTGATCCGAGGGTGTCCGAATGGGGAAACCCACCCCAAGTCATGTTGGGGTACTCCTTGCTGAATATATAGGCAAGGTAGAGGGAACGTCGGGAAGTGAAACATCTCAGTACCGGCAGGAAAAGATATTCCGTGAGTATTGGCGAGAGAAAGCGGATAAGGCCAAACCATATGCGTGTGATACCCGGCAGGGGTTGCGTGTATGGGGTTGTGGGACCACGTGGTTCAAGCTGCCGTTTGAACACACAGTTATCAAGTATGCGTGTAGGTGAAACTCTTGGGAAAGAGTGGCGTAGAGGGTGATACCCCCGTAACTGAAACATGTATACCTGTGTCGTGGGATCCCAAGTAGCACGGGGCCCGAGAAATCTCGTGTGAATCTGCGAAGACCACTTCGTAAGCCTAAATACTACCTAATGACCGATAGCGGATCAGTACCGTGAGGGAATGGTGAAAAGTAGCCCGGGAGGGCAGTGAAATAGTACCTGAAACCATGTGCTTACAATCCGTCGGAGCCTCCCTCGTTGGGGTGACGGCGTGCCTTTTGAAGAATGAGCCTGCGAGTTAGTGCTCAGTGGCAAGGTTAACCCGTGTGGGGCAGCCGTAGCGAAAGCGAGTCTGAATAGGGCGAATGAGTCGCTGGGTCTAGACCCGAAGCGAAGTGATCTACCCATGGGCAGGTTGAAGCGCGGGTAAGACCGCGTGGAGGACCGAACCCACCTAGGTTGAAAACTGGGGGGATGACCTGTGGGTAGGGGTGAAAGGCCAATCAAACTTCGTGATAGCTGGTTCTCCCCGAAATGCATTTAGGTGCAGCCTTACATGTTTCTTACCGGAGGTAGAGCTACTGGATAGCCGATGGGCCTCACCAGGTTACTGACGTTAGCCAAACTCCGAATGCCGGTAAGTGAGAGTGTAGGAGTGAGACTGCGGGGGATAAGCTCCGTAGTCGAGAGGGAAACAGCCCAGACCACCAGCTAAGGCCCCTAAGCGTGTGCTAAGTGGGAAAGGATGTGGAGTTGCATAGACAACCAGGAGGTTGGCTTAGAAGCAGCCACCCTTGAAAGAGTGCGTAATAGCTCACTGGTCAAGTGATTCTGCGCCGACAATGTAGCGGGGCTCAAGTACACCGCCGAAGCTGTGGCATTCACATATGTACCTAGCCCCTTTTAGGGTTCAGGTGTGTGGATGGGTAGGGGAGCGTCGTGTGGGCGATGAAGCTGCGGGGTAACCCAGTGGTGGAGACTACACGAGTGAGAATGCAGGCATGAGTAGCGAAAGACGGGTGAGAAACCCGTCCGCCGGATGATCAAGGGTTCCAGGGTCAAGTTAATCTGCCCTGGGTTAGTCGGGACCTAAGGCGAGGCCGACAGGCGTAGTCGATGGACAACTAGTTGATATTCTAGTACCGGTGAAACACCGCCCAACACAAAACACTATAAAACACCTCCCGCACTGACGCATGCATAGCCTTCGGGTTGTGTGTGGTGATGTGTGCTGGGTGTGGCGTGGTGTGGCGTGAGCGTATGAACAGGGGTGACGCAGGAAGGTAGCCAAACCGTCGCGATGGTAGACGACGGCCAAGGATGTAGCTCAAGTCTTAGGTAAATCCGGGATTCGTTTAGGGGTGAGATCTGATGGGGTTAAGTTGGTGATCCTCTGCTGCCAAGAAAAACCTCGACGCGAGGTGTTAGCCGCCCGTACCCCAAACCGACTCAGGTGATCAAGTAGAGAATACTAAGGCGATCGAGATAATTATGGTTAAGGAACTCGGCAAAATGCCCCCGTAACTTCGGGAGAAGGGGGGCCCCAACCGTGATACACACACGCTGTGTTGAGCGGATCGGGGTCGCAGAGACCAGGGAGAAGCGACTGTTTACTAAAAACACAGGTCCGTGCGAAGACGCAAGTCGATGTATACGGACTGACGCCTGCCCGGTGCTGGAAGGTTAAGAGGACTGGTCAACCACCTTTGGTGGTGAAGCTGAGAATTTAAGCCCCAGTAAACGGCGGTGGTAACTATAACCATCCTAAGGTAGCGAAATTCCTTGTCGGGTAAGTTCCGACCTGCACGAATGGCGTAACGACTTCTCCGCTGTCTCAACCATAAACTCGGCGAAATTGCAGTACGAGTAAAGATGCTCGTTACGCGCAGCAGGACGGAAAGACCCCGGGACCTTTACTATAGCTTGGTATTGGTATTCGGTATTACATGTGTAGGATAGGTGGGAGACTATGAAGCATGCACGCTAGTGTGTGTGGAGTCATCGTTGAAATACCACTCTTGTGGTTTCGGATACCTCAACCTCGAACCCTAATCGGGTTCAGGGACAGTGCCTGGTGGGTAGTTTAACTGGGGCGGTTGCCTCCTAAAATGTAACGGAGGCGCTCAAAGGTTCCCTCAGCCTGGTTGGCAATCAGGTGGCGAGTGTAAGTGCACAAGGGAGCTTGACTGTGAGACTGACAGGTCAAACAGGGACGAAAGTCGGAACTAGTGATCCGGCCATGGCTTGTGGAAGCGTGGTCGCTCAACGGATAAAAGGTACCCCGGGGATAACAGGCTGATCTTGCCCAAGAGTCCATATCGACGGCATGGTTTGGCACCTCGATGTCGGCTCGTCGCATCCTGGGGCTGGAGTAGGTCCCAAGGGTTGGGCTGTTCGCCCATTAAAGCGGTACGCGAGCTGGGTTTAGAACGTCGTGAGACAGTTCGGTCCCTATCCGCTGCGCGCGCAGGAAACTTGAGAAGACCTGTCCCTAGTACGAGAGGACCGGGACGGACGAACCTCTGGTGTGCCAGTTGTACCGCCAGGTGCATGGCTGGTTAGCTACGTTCGGAAGGGATAACCGCTGAAAGCATCTAAGCGGGAAGCCTGCTTCAAGATAAGGTTTCCAACAACATTTTGTTGTGAAGGCACCCACCAGACCAGTGGGTTGATAGGCCGGACGTGGAAGACAGGACTAACGACTGTCGCAGCTGACCGGTACTAATACGCCAACAACCTAACAACACACACACACTTACTGCACGCGTCCACTACCCAGCTCCCACACCACGACCCACCACCCCAACACACACGGGGTGAAACGATGGTGAACAAAACGTACGGCTGTCATAGCGTCAGGGAAACGCCCGGCCCCATTCCGAACCCGGAAGCTAAGCCTGACAGCGCCGATGGTACTGCACTAGCAATGGTGTGGGAGAGTAGGACACAGCCGACACACACATAACACGCCAGGCCCCACCACAACGGTGGGGCCTGACGCACACCCACACACAATTGAAAATGCAGAAGATGAATGATGCTGCATCAGTGTGTTCAACAACATCGCTACACCCTTCGAAATAACTCAGTATAAATGAGAAAATGGAGGGTATTTTTGATATCAAAAAAGGGAGCCCAAGTGAGCGGCGCAGATTCACGACGAAACGGCGGTTATGGCCGTGATTTCCGTGGCGAGAACTCTGGTAATCGTCATGATGATAGGGGACCTCGCCGCGATGAGCGTGGTTCACGTAATTTTGATCGTCGTGATGACCGTCGTGATGGTGGGTTCCGTGGCGGCCGTGACGAGCAGCGCGGTTCGCGTAACTTTGACCGCCGTGACGACCGACGCGATGACCGCCGTGAAGGCTACAACAACGACCGCCGTGGTGGATTCCGTGAGGAGAACTCCGGTAACCGTTATGGTGATGACCGTCGTGGCGGTTATGGCCGTGATTTCCGTGGCGAGAACTCTGGTAATCGTCATGATGATAGGGGACCTCGCCGCGATGAGCGTGGTTCACGTAATTTCGATCGTCGTGATGACCGTCGTGATGGTGGGTTCCGTGGCGGCCGTGACGAGCAGCGCGGGTCGCGTAACTTTGACCGCCGTGACGACCGACGCGATGACCGCCGTGGTGGATTCCGTGAGGAGAACTCCGGTAACCGTTATGGTGATGACCGTCGTGGCGGTTATGGCCGTGATTTCCGTGGCGAGAACTCTGGTAATCGTCATGATGATAGGGGACCTCGCCGCGATGAGCGTGGTTCACGTAATTTCGATCGTCGTGATGACCGTCGTGATGGTGGGTTCCGTGGCGGCCGTGACGAGCAGCGCGGGTCGCGTAACTTTGACCGCCGTGACGACCGCCGTGACGAGCAGCGCGGTTCACGTAACTTTGACCGCCGTGAAGGCTACAACAACGACCGCCGTGGTGGATTCCGTGAGGAGAACTCCGGTAACCGTTATGGTGATGACCGTCGTGGCGGTTATGGCCGTGATTTCCGTGGCGAGAACTCTGGTAATCGTCATGATGATAGGGGACCTCGCCGCGATGAGCGTGGTTCACGTAATTTCGATCGTCGTGATGACCGTCGTGATGGTGGGTTCCGTGGCGGCCGTGACGAGCAGCGCGGGTCGCGTAACTTTGACCGCCGTGACGACCGCCGTGACGAGCAGCGCGGGTCGCGTAACTTTGACCGCCGTGACGACCGACGCGATGACCGCCGTGAAGGCTACAACAACGACCGCCGTCAAGAAAGCAAGCGCCACAATGCGCCAGCTCTGCCAGATGACATTTCATTCAGCATGCTGGACCGTGATGCGCGTGGGCGTCTACGCACACTCAGCAAGGAAAACGCTGAAGCCGTTGGCCTACACCTGATCATGACTGGAAAAGCTTCTCGACTCTGATCCAGAACTTGCCTACCAGCACTCTCAAGAGGCGTTACGCCGCGGTGGACGCGTGGACATCGTCCGTGAAGCAGCAGGCCTTGCCGCATACTACACCGAACGTTATGCTGAGGCGCTTCGCGAATTTAGAACAGTTCGTCGCCTGAATGGAAGCTCAGAGCACCTCGCTATCATGGCTGACTGCGAGCGTGGTTTAGGCCGCCCAGAAAAGGCAATCGCACTAGCGCAGTCACCTGAAGCTGAAACCCTAGAAATCGATGCACAGGTTGAACTTGGAATCGTCATTGCGGGTGCACGTGCTGACCTTAACGAGTACGAGGCTGCCCTTGCTCACCTCGACTCAATCAACATTCCAACTAAACGCCGTGACCTGCACGTGCGCGTTATTGGAGCGCGTGTAGCATTACTTGAACTTCTCGGTCGTGAAGCTGAAGCTGAAGAGTTGCTTTCGCACCTGAGCCCAGCAGAAATTGCTTCTATTGAAGAGCCTCTCGGTGAAGTAGATGAAGACGTACTTGTCTTTGACTTAACAGAAGAGACCGACATCGAAGATGACGAAACCGATGAAGAAGGCGACGAGTCTGAGACTGACACAGAAGAAAAAGAAGACTAATCATGTCTGACTACATTCTGGGTTCTCACCAACCGCTAGCCGCATCATACCCATTAGCACTTGTTGACCTTGACGGCGTTGCCTACAAGGGGCATTTACCTATTGAGTATGCTGCGGAAAGTCTAGTGTCTGCACGTAACTCCGGCCTGGCTCTTGTGTTTGTCACTAACAATGCTTCACGCGAGCCAGAAGACGTTGCAGGGCAACTTACGGGGCTGGACATACCAACAAGTCCACACGAAGTGATGACTGCTGCACAAGCTTGTGCGCGACTCTTGCGCTCTCATGTGCAGCCAGGCGCAAAGGTGTTGGTTGTTGGTGGTGCGGGACTACTAACTGCAGTTCAAGCCGAAGGCTATACGGTTGTTTCTTCCACAGATGACGAACCAGATGCAGTCGCTCAAGGTTTCCATCCTTCTCTTGGGTGGGAACACTTAGCTGAGGGCGCGTATGCGGTTTCGCGTGGCGCTATTCATGTGGCGAGCAACCTTGATTTGTCTCTTCCGACGGCGCGCGGTTATGCGCCAGGGAACGGAGCTTTGGTTGGTGCTGTACAAGCAGCAACCGGAGTAAAACCGTTTAGTGCAGGAAAGCCGTCACCAGCTATGTACGACATGGCCCTTGAAAAGGCAGGTGTGTCTAGCGCGCTTGTTGTTGGTGATCGTCTTGACACAGATCTCGCAGGTGCGCGAGCAGGCGGATATCACGGTTTGCATGTTCTGACTGGGGTGAATTCTGCGCGGGATGACATCCTTGCGTTGCCACAAGAACGTCCGCATTTTATTGCCCGTGATTTGCGCGGTTTGCTTGAAACGCAACCAGAGGTAACGCGGGAAAATGAGTGGTTCATCTGCAACGATGCTCGTGTTCGTATCCTTGATGGAGCGTTAAACATTGATTCGGCGGGGGAGCCCGACGAACTAGATATTGTTCGCGCAAGTTGTAATGCAGTGTGGAGTTTTGTCGATGAGGGTGGGGAGTTCGACAACACTTCAATTCCACACTTCAGCACTCTTTAACCATAGAATTTTTTTCTTGTTAGGGAAGGTGGCTCGAAAGAGCCACCTCACTGCAAGAAAGAGCAACGATGAATAACTTTGATATGCCAATAACAGACAACGCAGATATTTTTGATGTGGAGCAGCGTATTACTGATGCTGAACTTCACGAACATACTCCCATTTACGAGCAACTTATTGCGGAACTAAAACAAGAACTCGATAACGGTTCTCGCTAACACAAGGAATAACCGGTGCGTTTGGATCAGCTTCTCGTTGAAAACGGAATGGCGCGATCACGTTCTCGTGCCACTCAACTCATCAGTGCAGGGCTTGTGACTGTGAATGGGAAGGTCATTCACAAACCGGCATATAAAATCGAACCTGATGATGTTTTAGCTGTGCAGCATCAACCACAAGATGACTACGTCTCTCGAGCGGCCTTCAAGCTTGCGCGTACATGTGAAGCCATCGGTACTGAAAATCTTGTTTTGCATAAAACAGCTGCTCTTGACATTGGTGCTTCGACAGGCGGCTTCACTCAGGTTCTTTTACTTAACGGCGTAGAACATGTTGTGTCTCTTGATGTAGGGCACGATCAGCTTGTACCTGAATTACGCAATGATGAGCGGGTTACAGTCATTGAAGGGTTTAATGCCCGCAATCTGACAGTCAATGATTTACCGTATCGTCCAGAAGTCATTGTGTCCGATGTTTCTTTTATTTCTTTGACGCATCTCATACCGGCTATCGCCAGTGTTGCTACATCTGTAACTGAGACTCTCCTCATGGTGAAACCACAATTTGAGGTGGGGAAAGAACACGTAAGTTCTTCTGGTGTTGTGACTGATCCAGTCTTACACGTGTCGGCGATTAACCAAGTTGTCCAAGCTGGATATGACTGTGGCTTAGCCGTGCACGCTATTATTCCTAGCGCGTTGCCTGGACCGCACGGGAACCGAGAATTTTTTGTTTGGTTTCGCAGTATTATCCACCCGAACAGCGGTTACTCCGATACGGTAGGAGAAGGAAACACAGGTTTTTTGGATGAACAGCATTACCGTGATGTGGTTGCTCGTACGGTGGAGAGAGCTGTTCTCGGGAAAACTCCTGCTGTGACACGCAAAAACTTTCACAACGAAGATGCTGTAACCAGCGGAAGAAAAGCGCGTGGCATTCCACAAGAGCAAGATGTACCGAAAACTGAAGTGTATTGGGTAAGGGAGAGCTGAAATATGTCACGTAATGTTCTGCTCGTTACCCATAGTGGACGGCAAGAAGCCCTTGATGGCTTACGCGCAACGATTCCGGCTTTGCGTGAACTGGGGTTTTCCATTTATGTGGTGGATTTACCTGATGCACTTGTCGAAGAACTGAACGTTGAAGTATTTGATCCTTCGCTTTTACATAACAGCACTCGAATCGATGATTTCGAGATAGTGGTTGTGCTCGGAGGGGACGGCACAATTTTGCGTGCTGCTGAGCTTGTGTTTGGTTCTACGGTTCCCGTTTTAGGAATCAATCTGGGGCATGTTGGGTTTCTAGCGGAGTCCGAGCGTGATGATCTTGGTGAGTCTGTGCGTAGAATCGCTCGACGGGATTACGAAGTTGAAGAGCGCCGCGTCTTGCAGGTTGCCGTGCACCGCCCGGGCTTTGCAGAACCGGTACGGGATTGGGCTCTTAATGAGGCAGCGATAGAGAAATCTGAACCTGCGCGGATGGTTGAAGTCGCTATTTCTGTTGATAATAGGCCTGTTTCCTCCTTTGGATGCGATGCGGTTATTACCGCAACTGCTACCGGGTCAACTGCGCACGCGTTTTCAGCAGGAGGGCCAGTGGTATGGCCTGACGTTGCCGCAAAAGTTGTAGTGCCTGTTGCGGCGCATGCTCTTTTTGCAAGACCGCTTGTGGTTGGTCCTGGAAGTGACGTGCAGATTGATGTGTTGTCGCGATCTATGGTTTCGGGAGTGCTTATTACTGATGGGCGTCGTCAGACAGCGCTGCCGCCAGGTTCACGTGTTGAGCTGCGTACGAGTGCTACTCCAATAGTGTTTGCGCGCTTAAGTATTTCGACTTTTACAGACAGGCTAGTGTCGAAATTTAAGTTACCTGTGGCTGGATGGCGTAATGCTGAGCCACGTAACTCTATGTCTTCAGCTGATTTACATGCGCGTTTTGTAAAACGTGATGGCGGTTCAGGGAGTGAATGAGTGCTAGAAGAAATAACTATTGAGAATCTGGGTGTTATCTCAGGGGCTCAAGTAGAGCTCAACGCTGGACTGACTGCGATTACAGGTGAGACCGGTGCCGGTAAGACGATGGTATTGACTGGGTTATCGTTGCTTATGGGCGCGAAAACGGACCCTGCTACTGTGCGTTCTGGTGCTGCGACTGCAGTCGTTGAGGGGCGTATTAGTGCATTGAATCCGACTGTCCGTTCGATGGTGGATGATGCCGGTGGGATGCTCGACGACGACGAAGCCTTAATTGTGTCTCGTACTGTTGCTGCGGCTGGGCGTTCGCGTACTTTTCTTGGTGGGCGTTCTGTTCCTGCGCAGGTGCTTTCTGATGTCTCACGTGAATTAGTGACGATTCATGGCCAGTCAGAGCAGATGCGGCTGCGTACGCCGTCGAAACAACGTGAAGCACTTGACGAGTTTGCTGGGATTGAACATGAGGCACTGTTAGCTCAATATCGCTCAACGTGGACTCAACATGCAGAAGCGCGTGATCGTCTTGAACAGATTGTTACAGCGCAGCAAGAGCGTGCACGGGAAGCCGAACTTTTACGAATCGGTGTGCAAGAAGTTGAGCGTGTGAATCCGCAGCCGCGCGAAGATAGCGAATTGGCTGGCGAGGCTGTTAAGTTAAGCAATATTGAGTCGTTGCGTTCCGGCGTGGATGAAGCTCATTCCTTGTTGAGCGGCTCTGATATTGCAGAAGCCGAATATGCGCATAATGTTTTAGATCTTCTTGATCAGATTGTGCGGGCACTAGAGTCAGCGTGTGAGCATGACACTGAGCTAACTGGTTGTGTTGAAAAAACACGAGAGGCAACTTTTGTTCTTTCTGATGTGGCGACGGAACTTGCTCAGTATCTTGCTTCGTTGGAGTCTGATCCTGCCCGGTTGGAAGCCGTTGAATTACGTCGTTCTGAACTGACTGCACTTACTCGAACATACGGTGAAACTATTGACGAGGTTTTGGCGTGGGCAAGTGATGCAGGTTTGCGGTTGCTTGAGCTGGAAGACGATTCAGCTTTAATTGAGCGTCTAGGTGCAGAAGCTGACGCGTTACATGCTGAACTTGAGTTGTTGTCAGCGCAATTAACTGAAGGCCGTAAAAAGGCGGCCGCGCTCTTGAGCGCAGCAGTGACTGAAGAACTTGCTGGTTTGGCGATGAAAGGTTCACGTATCGATGTCGCTGTTGAAGGGGACAGCGAACTAGGTCCGTGGGGTGCCGATACGGTTGCTATGTTGTTGACTCCGCACCCTGGCGCCCCTGCGCGGCCTCTGGGGAAAGGCGCGTCAGGCGGTGAACTGTCACGTGTCATGCTTGCTTTAGAAGTGACCTTGGCAACGGCTTCAACGTCGGGTGCTCGCGGTGTTCCCACCATGATTTTCGATGAGGTTGATGCTGGTGTGGGAGGTAAAGCGGCCTTAGAGATTGGTAGTAGACTTGCTCGTTTGGCGCAAACCTTTCAAGTGATTGTGGTAACACACCTACCACAAGTCGCCGCATTTGCTGATCAGCAACTTGTGGTTACGAAGGGTACGAGTCGTGCAGATGATGCAGGCGGCGACCTAGTTACGCAATCAGGGCTTAAAGTAGTCACTGGTCGTGAACGTGTTTCAGAATTGGCGCGCATGCTTTCTGGACAGGACGAATCTGCTGCTGCACTTGAGCATGCTGAAGAACTACTGAATATGGCGTCTGTGAGATCATTGAGTTGATGAAGTTAAAAAGAACAAGCCGGGTTGTTAGCCAGCCGAGTGATGCTTTAGCTGGGGTCGCAAAAGTCGACCGTCGTACTAAAGACCTAACAAAGCGAATCGAGCCCGGCGATATTGCCGTTATTAATCATACGGACATTGACCGTGTGGCTGCAGACGCTTTGGTTGCCGCTAAACCAGGCGCTGTTCTTAATGCCGCAAAATCTATTTCTGGTAGGTACCCAAACTTGGGTCCAGGAATATTGATCGAGGCTGGCATCCCACTTATTGATGATCTTGGTCCTGATGTGATGGGCATCAAAGAAGGAAAGATCATTGAAGTAAAAGACGATGCCGTTTACTTAGATGGTGACCTCGTCGCTGAGGGCGTAACGCAAACTGAAGAGTTAATTGCTGCTCGTCTTGAAGAAGCTCGTGAGGGTCTGTCTGTGCAGCTGGAGTCATTTGCTGCAAACACGATGGATTATTTGCGTAAAGAGCGCGATCTTCTGCTGGATGGTGTGGGTGTTCCCGCCATTAAAACTTCTATTGAAGGTCGGCAAGTTCTTATTGTGGTGCGTGGATACCACTACAAGGAGGACCTACAGACACTACGCCCGTACATTAAGGAATACAGGCCCATCCTTATCGGCGTAGACGGTGGTGCTGACGCTATTTTAGAGGCCGGTTGGCAGCCTGATTTAATTGTTGGGGATATGGATTCTGTCTCCGATAAAGCATTGAAATGCGGTGCAGAGATTGTTGTGCATGCGTATCGTGACGGGCGAGCCCCCGGCACCGAACGTATTGAGGCGTTGGGTGTGGAACATATTGTCTTCCCTGCGACAGGAACAAGTGAAGACATTGCGATGCTGCTTGCCGACGATCTTGGCGCTGAACTGATCGTTGCGGTTGGAACACACGTCACGTTAGTTGAATTCTTAGACAAAGGCCGCGCGGGAATGGCGTCAACGTTTTTGACGCGACTGCGTGTCGGCGGGAAACTAGTAGACGCTAAAGGTGTGTCTAGGCTTTACCGGCAGCGTATTTCTAATGGGCAACTCATCTTGTTGGCAGGAGCAGGGCTTATCGCTGTGATAACTGCTCTTGCATCTACGTCGATGGGGCAAACACTTTTCGGGATTACCGGCGCACGGTTTGATGACTTGTGGTCGTGGTTGGGTAATCTTGCGTGGTGGAATCAGCAGTAACATCACATTTGTAACGACTAAAGCATAGAAGGCACGTAGCACATTGATTGACTTCAGGTATCACATCGTCTCTTTGATTTCGGTGTTCCTTGCATTAGCAGTAGGTATTATTCTCGGCGCTGGACCGTTGAAAGACACCATTGGAAACGAATTAACCGGTCAAGTTGATCAACTGCGTGAGGAAAAGGACGCCATTCGTAACGTTCTTGAAGTAAAAGAACGTTCAAATGCAAACCTTAACGACTACATTGCTGCGTCGTCGAAGCGCGTAGCAAAAAACACTTTGCCAAACCGACGCATTGCCGTGATTCAAACGGGCGAGGTTTCTGATGAGGTGTATGACAAGGTTGAACAGCAGCTGACGTATGCGGGTGCTACCGTCACTGCGCGACTGTCACTTGGTCAAGCGTGGACGGCTGCTGATCAGGCTGATGCACGTCAGTCGTATGCAACGTCATTGACTGAATATGTTCCAGAAGACAAGAAGGAACTTCAGGCTGACAAGCTTCTTGCCTCGGCGCTTATGGTTGCGCTTTCCGAAAAATCTGCGGTGAGTGCCGACGAAATGTCAGCCAATGCTGGTCTTGCCCTAGATATTCTTGATGGCGCGGACCTCATTGACTTGGTCAAATACACACCAACTCCGGTCGATGCTGTTGTCATGATTGATGCTTCGAACGTCCTTCCTGACGACGCTACAGACGCCCCTGACTTTAGTGCTGCTTCTGCGTTGCAGCTTAATGTTGCAGAAGCCGCTGCTCGGCAAACTGAGGGTGTTGTGGTTTCGACAGCAACTGTTGTAGAGACAGACCTTGTTACCACAATCCGCGAAAATGCTTCTTCGTTGAAGCTTATTGCGACGGTTTCTGACGTTGATGAGCCTGTTGGAGCTTTGAACACTCCACTTGCTTTATCTGCGGCTATTGGCGGAAAATTTGGCCATTTCGGGTTTGAATCAAATGCTACGGCACTTGTCCCTGCAGCTGTCGTGCTCCCAGAACCCGACCGTACAGTTACGGGTGTTGAACCAACAGAACAACAAAACAGCGATGAGGATAACGGAAACTAATTATGGGATCGGTGACGCGTGTTGTAGGTGCCGTCGTTATTGCGGCAGGAGCAACTATTGGTGTACGAAAATTTCTTGATCGTAACCAGATAGGTGACCCACAACAGTGGATGCGCACTAATCACCGTGACGAACCGATTTCCCTGCTAGAAGGACCGTCAGTCGCGGCAGGAGCGGCTGCTGGGAGCCTTATCGCTGGTTCTCCTTATTGTGCAGAGCGTGCAGCACAAGTTGTTGCGACATTGGGTGCTGGGGCTTTTGGTCTATACGATGACCTGAAAGAAGACACCTCAACTCGGGCAAAAGGTTTGAGCGGCCATTTGGCTGCTTTCCGAGAAGGTACTTTAACCACGGGTGGACTGAAAGTTCTCGGTATTGGTGCGTCAGCGTTTGTAGCTTCTGTTTTTACCAACACAGGTAAGCCTGGACGCAACGTTTTTGATGTTTTCCTTGATGCTGCTGCTATCGCTGGGGCTGCTAACTTGATGAACTTGTTAGATTTGCGTCCCGGACGGGCTCTAAAGGTGACAATCGCGGCAGGTGCACTTTTGACACTTTCAGGTCGTAGTGCGGGTGGGCCTCTGCTTGGTGCTGCTGCGGCAGCCTGGAACGGCGATCTACAAGAACGCGACATGCTGGGAGACTGCGGCGCTAACGCATTAGGCGCACTCGTAGGAACAGCGTTTACCCAAAACACCCACCGTGGTACACGTGTTTTGGGTGTCGCAGGTATCGTCGGCCTTACCCTAGCAAGCGAGCGCGTAAGCTTTTCGCAAGTTATTGTGCAGACACCATGGCTCAACACGGTAGACATGCTTGGTCGTCGTCCAGCGCAAGAAACGCAAAGTGCACCAACAGTTAACGAGCAGGATAGCGAAGAACCACGTCCGTGAACTCGAGATTCTCGGGAGCACTACAAACACTTGCAGGTGCGGCTGTTCTTATTAGTGCGGTCACTCTTGTAAGCCGTTTGTTGGGGTTTGTGCGCTCTATGGCGCAGGCGACATGGGTTGGTACGGGCGGTATTGCAGAACCCTATAGTGTTGCCAACCAACTCCCAAACATCCTTTTTGAAGTTGTGGCTGGTGGTGCTTTAGCTGGTGCTGTTGTGCCTCTGCTAGCTGGTGCTCTAGCCAAAAAAGATACCGACGCATTACGGCAGGCCGCATCCGCGCTGCTGACGTGGACTTTAGCGGCGCTCATTCCATTGTCCGTTGTTGTTGTGGTTTTTGCTCCGCAGATCGTGGCGTTCCTTGCAAGCATGCGCACTGACGAACTCAACGATGCGGCCATATTTTTCTTACGTGTTTTTGCTGTACAGATCCCGCTTTATGGTGTCGGTATCGTGTGTGGTGGTGTCTTGCATGCGCATAAACGGTTTTTATGGCCGGCTCTTGCACCATTATTTTCTTCGCTGGTTGTGATCGGCGCCTACTATGCTTTTGGGCAGCTGGCGCAGGGGCATCAACAAACTCCAGGTTTGCTCTCAGAGCAAGCAATGAACGTACTTGCATGGGGCACAACAGCTGGTGTTTTCGCTATGGCCATAACAATGGCTGCCCCTCTTGCATCGTTAAAGTTAAAATTGCGTCCTACGTTTTCTTTCCCCGGCGATATGGGACGACGAGCACGCAACCTAGCGTTCGCGGGCGTAGGTGCACTGCTCGCGCAACAACTAACCATGATTGTTGTTATGCGGATGTCAACGAGTTATGGGACGCCGGAAACGTTTAACCTTTTTCAATACTCGCAGGCAGTCTATGTGCTGCCTTATGCGGTGCTTGTGGTTCCTCTTGCGACAAGTATGTTCCCCAGAATTTCGGCTCTGGCCGCTCAGGGAGAAGAACAACGTTTCGCTGCGATGTCTGCTCGAACAACCAAAATTGTTCTTGTTATCTCCGCGTTTGCTGTCGCAATGCTTATTGCAGCAGCACAACCTATTGAAGATTTCTTTGCAACCTTTACTGACGGCTCTGTAACTGGAATGGCTCAAGCTATTGCTTGGTCAGCTCCAGGGCTGATCGGGTTCTCACTGATCTTGTTATCAACGCGTATTCTTTACGCACAAGACCACGGTAAAGCTGCAGTAACAGCAACGGCGATAGGGTGGTTGACTGCCGCTGTGCTCACCGCCGTTGTGCCGCTATTACCTACATTCCGGGATCGCCCGGAACTGACACTGACCATCATCAGCGGTGCGCAAGCCCTCGGCATGACCGTGGCAGGAATTTTACTTGTGTGGGCGGTACGACGATGCTGCGGACACGACAGCGTTACCGGGGTTACCCGTACAGGTTTCCTTGCTATCGCCATCGCAGTCTTAGGTGCCGGTGCCGGAGCAATTGTTGCGCAACACATTCCCGAATGGGGAACGCCCTTGTGGGCTGCAATAAGCACGGGTGTGTGCGCTGCTGGTGTCGCTGTTGCCGTTGCGTTCATCTGCCTCATCGCGGTTGATCGTTCCCTCATCCAACATGTCCGTACGCTTCGAACACAATAGAAGGTGAGACTTCGAACTATGCGTGTTACCCAACTATTAGGTTCAAGTGCAGGCGGCGTTGCACAACATGTTGCACAAATATCGTCTTTGCTGTCGCACGACAACACAGATGTGCTCATCGCGTCTCCGTCAACATTGCATGACAAATTTTCTTCTATTGCTCGTCACCAAGCCGTAGAAATTGCTGACCGGCCACAATTAAGTGACATACAAGTAGTGCGGCAGTTACGGCACCTCGCGGGGCAAACAGATGTTATGCATGCGCATGGGTTACGGGCAGCTGCGCTTGCAGGTATTGCGGTGCGTACGTTACCGAAAGCACGTCGTCCTCGGTTTATTGTTACCCTGCACAATATGCCGGTGGGTTCCAAACACGTTCACCTGATTGCTCAGGTGCTAGAAAAGATTGTGGCTCGAACGGCGGATGCTGTTGTGGGTGTGTCCATGGATATCGTCGACCATATGAAAAACCGCGGTGCACACACACAAGGCCGCGCGCTTGTGCCTGCACCTGTTTTAACTAGCAGCAGCGAAAACCCTGCCAAGGTTCGACAACAGCTAGTAGGTGAGTTAGACCTTCCTGCAGATTCTTCTATTGTGTTGACGATTGCACGGCTAGCCCCACAAAAAGGGTTAGACACTCTTATCTCTGCTGCTCAGATCCTTCAAGACAGCACTTCTCGTCCTTGTGTGTGGCTTGTGGCAGGGGACGGCCCACTCGCACCACAACTTAACAACGCGATCGAAGAAAACAATGCACCAGTGGTGTTGCTTGGTCGTCGAAACGACATTGCAGAACTTTTACACGCAAGCGATGTTGTTGTGAACGCTGCAGTATGGGAAGGGCAACCAATTGCGGTTCAAGAAGCCCTACAAGCTGGAAAAGCCATAGTTGCAACTGACGCAGGCGGAACCCGAGAAGTTACTGGGGATGCCGCAATACTGACCGAGGTGTCAAACGCCGCGGAAATGGCTGCAGCAATTCACACACTTTTGCACAACCCTGAAGAAAAAGCTGCATATGAGCAGCGGGCGAAAAAACAAGCAGACACTTTGCCAACAGCCGCAGAAGTACTGGCCTCTTTGCACCAACTATACGGCGGGGAAGCGCAATAGTTACTTTTCGTCCTGTTGCTCCTCTAGCCAACACCATAGTGTGAGGTGTAGGGGCAGCAATGGGGCTTCCCCTGTTTTCAATGTACAAAAAATCCGTTGTACATACAGGACTACTGTCAGGGGCCAGCATGACAACAACAATGAAAGCAGCAGTTGTCCCAGCTCTTGGGGCACCTCTAGAAATTCAAGAACTGCCACTCCCAGAACCCGGACCATTCGAAGCACTCGTCAAGGTTGACTATTCAGGCGTGTGCCACACAGATTTACACGCCGCTCATGGCGACTGGCCGGTAAAACCAGCACCGCCATTTATACCCGGGCATGAAGGTTCAGGAACCGTTGTTGCTGTGGGGAACATGGTGACACGAGTCAGCGTTGGCGACCGGGTGGGCAATGCGTGGCTTGCACGTGCCTGCGGAGAATGCGAGTACTGTGAATCCGGTTGGGAAACACTGTGCGAACTGCAACAGAATTCAGGCTATTCAGTCGACGGCTCCTTTGGCCAGTACATGCTTGTTGATTCGCGCTACTGTCCAATCATTCCAGACGGCGTGGATGCTGCCGCTGTGGCCCCTATTCTGTGTGCGGGTGTGACTGTATACAAAGGCCTCAAACAGACGGACACAAAGCCAGGGGACTGGGTGCTTATTTCTGGCATTGGAGGTTTGGGGCACATAGCCGTCCAGTATGCAGTTGCTATGGGTATGCGAGTCGCTGCAGTTGACGTCGATGACGCGAAACTCGAACTTGCTAAAAAACATGGCGCAGAAATAGTGGTTAACGCTGCGAAAGAGTCTGACCCTGCAGTCACACTCAAGGAACTTACTGGCGGTGGAGTGACAGGTGCGCTTGTAACGGCGGTGAACGCACACGCTTTTCCGCAAGCCGTTGGTGCGTTGAAACGAGGCGGAACAGTCGCACTTGTGGGGCTCCCGCCAGACCAGTTTCCACTCGACATTTTCACGACTGTTCTCTTTGGTCTAACCATTCGAGGTTCAATCGTGGGAACACGCCGTGACATGGAAGAATGCTTAGAGTTTTTTGCACGAGGGAAAATCAATCCAACGTTTACTACACGACCGCTGTCGGACATCAACGACATATTTGCGGAGATGGAAGCCGGAAAAATTGATGGCAGGATAGTGCTGGACCTGAACGCGTGACACATAAGTGCAGGCGACAACCATGCGCGGTTGTCGCCTGCACTGTGCTGTGGAAGGGGAGTTCAACATCACCATCGCAAATCTAGGTTTTCTAATGGCACAAGCGCTATTCACTGTTAGGATTAAATTCCGTGGTAGATGATGCGAACGCCCCCGAAAAATCGGTAGAATCCAAGCCGTCTCACGTGACACGGCACATTTTTGTGACTGGAGGTGTCGCCTCTTCCCTTGGTAAGGGGCTGACAGCATCGTCGCTCGGTAGAGTATTGCGCTCCCGAGGACTCAAGGTCACAATGCAGAAACTGGACCCGTACTTAAACGTTGATCCAGGAACAATGAATCCATTCCAGCATGGCGAAGTCTTCGTTACTGAAGATGGAGCCGAAACAGACTTGGATATCGGACACTACGAGCGTTTCCTCGACGTAGCTCTCAACCAGGTGTCCAATGTGACAACTGGCCAAGTGTATTCACGAGTGATCTCCAAAGAGCGTCGCGGTGAGTATTTGGGTGACACCGTACAGGTGATTCCACACATCACCAACGAAATTAAAGAACGCATGCGCGCTCAAGCTAGCGACGACGTCGACGTCATCATCACCGAAATTGGTGGAACCGTTGGTGACATTGAATCGCAGCCATTCCTTGAATCTGCGCGTCAGGTCCGTCATGAACTGGGCCGCGACAACTGCTTCTTTGTACACGTTTCCCTCGTGCCATACATCGGCCCATCTGGAGAACTGAAGACGAAACCAACACAGCACTCTGTTGCCGCGTTGCGTTCGATCGGTATCCAGCCAGACGCGATTGTTTTGCGTACAGACCGCGACATCCCACAATCCGTTAAAGACAAAATTGCGTTAATGTGCGATGTCGATCAAGAAGCTGTTGTGACATGTAAAGATGCGCCAAGCATCTACGACATACCTCGTGTCATTCACGCTGAGGGTCTCGACACGTATGTTGTCCGCCGCCTAGGTCTCAACGTCAATGACGTTGACTGGACCGAATGGGACAAACTCCTTGAAGAAGTGCACAACCCGAAGCACCAGGTTGAGGTTGCACTTGTTGGTAAATACATTGACCTCCCAGACGCATACCTTTCGGTTACTGAAGCGTTGCGTGCAGGTGGTTTCTCCAACAACACCAAGGTCATTATTCGCTGGGTAGCAGCAGACCTGTGCCAAACCCCGGAAGGTGCTCAAGACGCACTTGCAGGCGCGGATGCAGTACTCGTGCCGGGTGGCTTTGGTGTGCGTGGAATTGATGGAAAGATTGGCGCATTACGGTGGGCGCGCGAAGGCGGAGTACCAACTCTTGGTATCTGCTTGGGTATGCAATCCATGGTCATGGAATACGCTCGTAACATTGTTGGACTTGAAGGGGCATCCTCATCAGAGTTCGACCCAGAAACCCCACACCCTGTTATTGCGACCATGGAAGAACAGCAAGCATTCGTTGAAGGTGCAGGAGACCTCGGCGGCACAATGCGTTTGGGTTCATACGACGCTTTGCTGGCTGAAGGCTCGGTAGCTGCTACCGCTTACGGCAGCACCCACGTGTCAGAACGCCACCGTCACCGTTACGAAGTGAACAACTCTTACCGTGAGCAACTCACGCAGGCTGGACTTGTTATCTCTGGTACTTCACCAGACGGCAACCTTGTTGAGTTTGTTGAACTTCCACGCGACGTGCACCCATACTATGTGTCCACACAAGCGCATCCAGAGTTCAAATCACGGCCAACGAAGGCTCACCCACTCTTTGATGGCTTAATCAAAGCAGCCCTTGAATTCCAAGGAAACTAATTACATGCTTGAAGCGCACTACAGGTAGTGCGCTTCAAACGTCTTACGGGGGTACACATACATGCACGACGATATTGCGCCAAAGACTGTCACCGACAGGTCACTTATTCACCGGGGACACGTCTTTGATGTCATTCGTGACACCGTTGATTTAGGTGCTGCAGGAATCGTGCAACGAGAATATGTGGACCATCCAGGCGCGGTCGCGATCATTGCGCTGAACGATGACGGACAGATCTTATTGGTGCGCCAGTATCGCCATCCGGTTCGAGCGTTTTTGTGGGAGCCTCCGGCTGGCTTGCTCGATATAGCGGGGGAACCTGCTGAAATTGGTGCGGCACGGGAACTATATGAAGAAGCAGACCTGCACGCTTCAACATGGCACGTATTGACGGATTACCTGACAACGCCAGGGTGCAACAACGAAGCTATCCGTGTTTTCCTTGCCCGCGGCCTTACTGCCGTGCCTGAAAGCGAACGTCACCAGCGCAGCGAAGAAGAAGCCGACATGCACTACCGGTGGGTTCACCTTAATGACGCTGTTGCGGAAGTCTTGGGCGGAAAAATACATAACCCCTCTGCTGTCGTTGGCATCTTGGCTGCTTGGACAGCGCAACAACACGGGTGGAGCACACTGCGAGAGGTGTCAGCAGAGTTTCCGTTTCGTCGAACAGTGCCACTAACTGCCGAACACGCAGTTACCCAACAGTAGGTGCTTTTACTGCGGCCAAATACCGGAAGAGCCACGACGATACGACGACATAATATGCGTATCGACGATGCCAATAGCTTCCATGAGCGCGAATGCTGTTGTTGGCCCCACGAAACTGAACCCTCGCTTTTTTAGGGCCTTGGATAGTGCCACAGACTCAGGGGATTGGGCTGGGATGTCATCCATGGTGAGTGGTCGGGGTGTTTCGTCGGGTTGGAAGGACCACACTAACTGTGCAAGGCCGCCTTCCTCACGAACATTTATTGTTGCTTTGGCATTCGTGATGGTGGCAGTAATTTTTTTTCGGTTACGAATAATACGAGAATCGTGCAGTAACGATTCAACATGTGAGTCGTTGAAAGCGGCGACTGTGTCTACATGAAAATCTGCAAAAACTTCGCGGAAAGCTGGTCGCTTACGCAAGATCGTCAGCCACGATAAACCTGATTGGAAAGCCTCTAACGTGAGGCGTTCAAACACCCCAGATTCGTCAGTGACAGGCATGCCCCACTCGTTGTCGTAATACTCGGTCAATAACGGGTCGGTGGTAGCCCACGGTGTACGAATAGTTGTCGGTGTATCAGCGCTCATGCATCAACTGTAGAAGGACGGTCTGACACGACTGGCGTAGTGATCAGCAAGATCAACCGGATTGTCGCTACAGTCATGATTCCTGCACCGAACATGTGCAAAGCAACAGCAGCGATAGGCAGCCCATTAAATGTTTGATAGTAGCCAATGAACGCTTGAATGATTGTGACAGCGAAGAGCCACCACACCCCATTTAATTGCGCACGAGACACCGCATGAGGTGTCTTCCTATTCATTACTAACAGCCCAACAGCGACGACGATGAGCGCCGCAACAAAAATCCATACGAAGAGTGCATGAATCTTAGTGATCGCCATAGGGTCAAAATCGAGACGATAACCGACTTCAGTGTCGCCTGAGTGAGGGCCTGAACCCGTAACGATAACACCCATCACAATGACTGGGATAAGCAAAGACACAAGAATCCACGCCCACTGTGTAACCCACGGGGAAATCCCAGTAACACCATCACGTGGACGCGGCGACAAACGGTACTGCACAAGCGTGGACACCGCTACCAGCATCACCGAAATAGCCATGTGGCTGGCAACAACCGTGGGATGCAAATCAACGAGAACAGTAATGCCGCCAAGGACAGCCTGAACCGCGATACCAATGAGCGGCAGCCACACCATACGACGAATCGTGCGGGTGCGAGACTGGTCAAAAACGACCGAAAGAACAAGCAGCACTGCAATAAGAGTCAGAACACCAGTAAGCGTACGGTTACCAAACTCGACGAAAGGGTGGTAGCTGGCAGCGGAATGAAACTCTGGCGTGAACTGACCAGGCTCACACAGCGGCCACGTAGAACACCCCAACCCGGACCCAGTTAACCGAACAAGGCCACCCGTCACAATGATCCCGACTTGCGCAACGATATTTGCGATCGCGAACGCATTCGCGTGCGGTTGTAGGCGTCCGCCAAGTTTCCGAAGGAAAGACTGGCGTGTAACAGGCTGAGAAGCAGGAGCCTCGACTGGTGTGTTCACATCAATACCGTATTCGTTAGTTGTCCGTTGAAACAGATGTAGACATGTTGCATTGCTCACCGCACGAGCATGCGGCTATGCCTGCCACGCGAAATATCGTCGTGCAGCAAAAGAAAACAGAGCCGCCCACCCTGTAAGGATCAGTAACGAACCGACATGGACAGTCCCGTCAATAAAAGCGGCACGCAAACTATCACCCAACGCACCAGAAGGTAAAAACTGTGCCACAGGAGCAAGCCAAGCCGGCAGTTCGCTCGCGGGGACGAGCACACCGCCACCCACAATGAGCACCACAAGAATAATGTTCGCTAACGCAATGACACCCTCAGGGCGCAGCGTTCCAGCAACAAATAATGCGGCAGAGGTAAACGTTGCGATACCGAGCAAAAGTGCAGGAAGCCCCAAAAGAATGTGGGCGAAAGAAACATCCCAGCCCAAGAACAACGCCAAAACAACCAGCACACAAAACTGCAAAGCAAAAATACTCAACACAGCGAATGTCTTCGCATACAACAACCCATCGCGTCCCAGCGGGGTAGTAGCAAGGAAACGCAACACGCCATTACGCCGATCAAACGCAGTAGAAATAGCCTGAGATGTAAAAGCACTACTCATCAACGCGATAGCAATAATTCCCGGAACAAAAAAATCTGTCCTCGACGCGCCACCCGTATCAATATCCATGACGGAAGTCTGCGTCAGCAGCACAAGCAAACCCAACGGCAGTAAAAAAGCAACCATTAACTGCTCACCGTTACGCAGCAACGTATTCACTTCAAACACGCTTTGTGCAACAACACGTTGCAGTGTCGGGCGAGGCTGAGAAAAAACAGGTGCATTAGGTACAGAACTCATCGCAGGTGCCTTCCCGTGAGATCAAGGAAAACATCCTCAAGTGTTTGCTTCCCGCTAGTAAGAGACGTCACCATGACATCGTTATCCGCCAACCAGCCAGCCAACTGTGCAACAAGTCGCGCAGTAGCATCACCGCGCACCACAAACCGGTGAGGATGAACCTGAGAAACACCATATTCAGACCCATACAACCCAGAAATAAACGAAGCAACGTCCTCAGCAGCACACGGAACAGCAGTCTCCACAGTGAGCGTGCCACTAGCAGAATTTAACAATTCATGCGGAGTGCCCTGCGCAATAACAGCACCATTATCGACGATGTACACCATGTCCGAGAGCGTCTCAGCCTCGTCCATTAAATGGGTGGTTAACACGACAGCCACATTGTCATCACGCAACTCACGAATCAACTCCCACACAGCATGCCTGCTTTGTGGATCCATACCCGCACTAGGCTCATCCAAAAACACCAGCTGTGGCCGACCAAGCAGCGCCGCAGCTAACGCCACACGCTGACGCTGCCCGCCAGAAAGCCGACGAACAGACGTACGCGCAAAAGAACTCATACCAAGACGCGTGACAAGATCATCAACACTACGAGGCGACTCAAACAACCGCGCCACATGCTTCAACATCTCAATCGCTTTCACAGACGACGGCAAACCGCCATCCTGCAACATCACACCAACTTGCGCTCGCTGCAGTGCAGTAGTTGCTGGCGTCTCACCAAAAAC
Organism: Timonella sp. A28; assembly: GCF_051200815.1. GTDB lineage: Bacteria > Actinomycetota > Actinomycetes > Actinomycetales > Cellulomonadaceae > Timonella. The sequence continues at coordinate 532,920 of NZ_CP195159.1, forward strand.
ACGAATGGAACCCGCATCAGGAGTGCGTAACCCTTCGCAGCATTCAATGGTTGTTGTTTTACCGGCACCATTAGGGCCAAGAACAGCAGTGACCTGACCCAACTGTGCAGTGAATGACATGTCAGTGACCACAGTGCGGTCACCATACGACTTGGACAACCCACGAACTTCAAGGGCAGGAATACGATCACGCATGACATCACTGTCGGAAACATCCTCAACTGCGTGAGATGTGGTGTGTGTTTGACGAGGCACTACACGAGTCTATGAGTAAAACCTGAAAGAATCCTCTAGGTATAACGAATGATGACGTGGCATGAATCACCATGAAAAACAGCCAAAGTGAGGCTTACCTTTCTTGCAAAACTGCAATTAGGGAACAAAGATGTTTCTTAATGTTGTTTTATCTAGTTGCATACAGTGAAAGGTGGTGACAACCTCAACCATGGCCGTGAAAAAAACACACGCAACAAAATCTCTCGCAGACTCCATAAAAGTCAGCCGACGAGCCGCAGAAACACAGCCAGAACACACCCCCGAGAACTCTTCGCCGCACACTGAGCAACTAGCCCACGACGAAGAGACAACACGGGAACGTGTCATGCAACTCATCGTCACCGACGGACCGATCAACGCAGCAAAACTAGCCGAGATCCTAGGACTCACCCCAGCCGGAATACGCCGACACATCACCTTCCTCGAAGAAGGCGGACACATACAGGTGTACACCGACAAACCAGAAAAAGGGGCCAGAGGCCGACCATCACGGCAGTACGTTGCAACGAGCCGAGCACACGGCGACATGCCAAGCGCATACTCGGGAATCGCAACAGACGCTCTACAATTCCTAGCGCACATCGCAGGCGAAGGCGCAGTCGAAGAATTCGCTGCGCACAGACTTGCACTCTTTGAAGAAAAATACGCTGACATCATCACCGCAGCAGACCCCCAAAAGCGAGTAGAACAACTCGCACGCGCACTCAACGCAGAAGGGTTCGCCGCAAGCGTACGACCAGTCAGCGGAATACCAATGCTCCAGCTATGCCAAGGACACTGCCCAGTGCAAGACGTAGCAGCACAATTCCCGCAATTGTGTGAAGCAGAAGCCAAACTCTTCTCAAAAATGCTAGGAACACACACGCAGCGACTCGTGACCCTCGCCGGGGGAGGACACGTATGTACGACCAACATCCCCGTGCACAGCCCGCAAGGTCACCCAGACCGTCCGTCACAACGGAACGTGGAAGGAACACAATGAGCGCCCCAACGCAAGCCGCAACTGCGGAAGCGCCACGCAGCGACGACGAAATCATCGCATCAATCGGCTCATACGAGTACGGTTGGCATGACTCCGACGACGCTGGAGCACTAGCACAACGTGGACTCAATGAAGACGTAGTCCGCAACATCTCAGCCATGAAAAACGAGCCAGAATGGATGCTCAACCAGCGCCTCAAAGCTCTGCGCCTCTTCGGCAAAAAACCAATGCCGAACTGGGGATCAGATCTCTCTGGAATCGACTTCGACAACATCAAATACTTTGTGCGCTCCACTGAAAAACAAGCCACAAGCTGGGAAGACCTTCCAGAAGACATCAAAAACACGTACGACCGCCTCGGAATCCCAGAAGCAGAAAAACAACGCCTCGTAGCCGGCGTCGCCGCCCAATACGAATCCGAAGTCGTCTACCACCAAATCCGTGAAGACCTCGAAGAACAAGGCGTCATCTTCGTCGACACCGACACCGGTCTACGCGAATACCCAGAAATCTTCGAACAATACTTCGGCTCCGTCATCCCATCCGGAGACAACAAATTCGCTGCACTCAACACCGCAGTATGGTCCGGCGGATCATTCGTTTACGTCCCACCAGGCGTACACGTAGAAATCCCACTACAGGCATACTTCCGTATCAACACGGAAAACATGGGCCAATTCGAACGCACCCTCATCATCGCCGACGAAGGCTCCTACGTACACTACGTAGAAGGCTGCACCGCACCAATCTACAAAACTGACTCACTACACTCAGCAGTCGTAGAAATCATCGTCAAAAAGAACGCACGAGTCCGCTACACCACGATCCAAAACTGGTCGAACAACGTGTACAACCTCGTCACCAAACGCGCCACCGCAGCAGAAGGCGCAACCATGGAATGGGTCGACGGAAACATCGGCTCCAAAGTCACCATGAAATACCCAGCCATCTACCTCCTAGGCGAACACGCACGCGGAGAAACCCTCTCCATCGCATTCGCAGGAGAAGGCCAACACCAAGACGCAGGCGCAAAAATGGTGCATGCAGCACCACACACCTCCTCGTCAATCGTCTCAAAATCCGTAGCACGCGGCGGCGGACGCACATCCTACCGAGGACTCGTCCAAGTACTCGAAGGCGCAGAACACTCAGCATCAAACGTGCTCTGCGACGCCCTCCTCGTCGACCAAATCTCACGATCAGACACCTACCCATACGTTGACGTACGCGAAGACGACGTCACCATGGGCCACGAAGCAACAGTCTCCCGCGTCAGCGAAGACCAACTCTTCTACCTCATGTCCCGAGGCATGGAAGAAACCGAAGCAATGGCCATGATCGTACGAGGATTCGTCGAACCAATCGCACGCGAACTCCCCATGGAATACGCACTCGAACTCAACCGCCTCATTGAACTACAAATGGAAGGATCTGTTGGCTGATGACCAGCACTGAAACAAGCTCGGCCCCACAAAGCCTCAGCACCGACCATTCACGCGCCACCGCAGACAGCGCACACAGCCACGGCACCGGCGCAAGCGGCGTCCAAGGCTCACGCGCCGACCGCATCTCATCCTTCGACCTCAACGTCATCGAGGTCCCATCAGGACGAGAAGAAGAATGGCGTTTCTCCCCAGTCTCACGAATCGCGCCACTGTACAACCACGCGCTCGCAGGCACTGCGGGTGTAACCGTGCAGGCTGCTGAAGGTGTTCTTGTGGATACCGTGCAGCGCACCGACGAGCGTCTCGGTAAAGCAGGTGTGCCTGGTGACCGTACAGCAGTTACCGCATGGAACGCTTTCACCGAAGCAACCATCGTTACGATCCCTAAAGAGGTCGTCGCGCCAGGTGCCACGCACATTTCTGTGCAGGGCCAAGCAGACATCGCACAAGCTGCGCACGTACTGATCAAGGCGGAGCCACTCTCCGAATCAGTCGTCGTGCTCGACCACACAGGCGATGCACTGCTCACAGAAACCGTAGAGATCGTTGCAGAAGATGGCGCGCACCTCACCGTGGTTTCAGTTCAAGACTGGAACGAAGGCGCCGTACACGCATCATCGCAGCGCATCACTTTGGGCCGCGACGCAACAGTGAAGCACGTTGTTGTCACACTTGGCGGAGACGTCGTTCGTGTAACACCAGACGCAGAATTTACTGCTGAAGGTGGCTCAGTGGAAATGGTTGGCCTGTACTTCGCAGACGAAAACCAACACCAAGAGCACCGCCTCTTTGTGGACCACGCAGTGCCGAACTGTAAATCCCGAGTGACATACAAAGGTGCCCTCCAAGGCGAAGGCGCACACGCCGTATGGGTAGGTGACGTCCTCATCCGTGCCGCAGCAGAAGGCACCGACACCTACGAACTCAACCGAAACCTTGTTCTCACCGACGGGGCACGCGCAGACTCTGTGCCAAACCTCGAAATCGAAACAGGCGAAATCGAAGGTGCAGGACACGCAAGCGCAACCGGACGCTTTGACGACGAGCAACTCTTCTACCTCCAATCACGAGGAATCCCAGAAGCAGATGCACGCCGTCTCGTTGTTCGAGGATTCTTTGCAGAACTCATCCAAGAAATCGGTGTTCCAGAAGTAGAAGACCGACTCATCGCTGCAATTGAAGAAGAACTCGAAAAATCCATGAGCGTTATCACTGGAGTGAACAACAACTCATGAGCGCACAACACGCTTGCAAGGTAGACGACGTACCCCGCGGAACCGCGTTACGCGTCGAACTGCACGCCGAAAACGGGGCAGAAACCGAAATCGCTATCGTCCATGACGAGAACGGAGAAATCCACGCGATCTCAGATATTTGCTCCCACGGTGCAGTATCGCTTTCGGATGGAGAAGTCGAAGGCTGCCTTATCGAATGCTGGCTACACGGCTCACAGTTTGACTTGAAAACTGGAATGCCACTGCAACTGCCAGCGTCTCGTCCCGTACCCGTGTACCCCGTGAGCATCGAAGGCGACGACGTATACGTCGACGTTGATGCCCCAAAAAGCTTTAACTAGGAGAACTGTCTTGTCTACTTTAGAAATCAAAGACCTGCACGTCAGCGTCGACACCAAAGAAGGCGCAAAGCCAATCTTGCGCGGAGTCGACCTCACCATCAACTCTGGTGAAACCCACGCAATCATGGGACCAAACGGTTCAGGAAAATCAACCCTGGCCTACTCCCTTGCTGGACACCCAAAATACGAAATCACCTCAGGAACAGTCACCCTTGACGGTGAAGACGTCCTCGAAATGTCTGCCGACGAGCGTGCCCGTGCCGGCATGTTCCTCGCAATGCAATACCCAGTCGAGGTACCAGGCGTATCAGTGTCTAACTTCCTGCGTACCGCAAAAACAGCGATCGACGGTGAAGCACCAGCATTGCGTACCTGGGTTAAAGAGATGAAGTCCGCAATGGCTAACCTTCGTATGGATGACTCGTTCGCTGAGCGTTCCGTCAACGAAGGCTTCTCCGGTGGTGAAAAGAAACGCCACGAAATCTTGCAGCTTGAATTGTTGAAGCCAAAGTTTGCGATTCTTGACGAGACCGACTCCGGCCTCGACGTAGATGCACTGCGTGTTGTGTCCGAAGGTGTTAACCGAGTCAAGGACAACACTGACGCTGGTTTCCTTCTGATCACTCACTACACTCGCATCTTGCGCTACATCAAGCCAGACTTCGTGCACGTGTTTGTTGCTGGACGTGTAGCTGAAGAAGGCGGACCAGAGCTTGCTGAGCGTCTTGAAGCTGAAGGTTACGACCGCTTCCTCACCGGAGCAACAGCTTAAAACAGCTTTACAGGTGGGCTGCACGGCAGCCCACCTTACCCATCGTGCAGATAACGCGTTGACGCGAGGAGACACCATGACAGAGCTTGCACTCAATGCGCAAGAACTAGCTGCGGTACGCGCGGATTTTCCACTTTTAGAGCGGACAGTCCGTGAAGGTAAACCCCTCATCTATTTAGATTCGGGTGCCACCTCGCAAAAACCACACCCTGTGCTTGACGCTGAACAAGATTTTTATCAGCAGCGAAACGCCGCCGTGCACCGTGGGGCTCATCAACTGGCTGAAGAAGCCACTGATGCTTTCGAACATGCACGTGAACAAGTGGCATTACTTGTTGGCGCGCACGCAGACGAGATCGTGTGGACGTCAGGTGCTACAGCAGGACTGAACCTGCTTGCGCACGCATTCCAGCATGCCTCTTTGGGGCGTGGGGGAGCTGCGGCAGAAAAGTTTGCGTTGCAGCCGGGTGACGAAATCATTGTCACGGAGTTGGAGCATCACTCCAACTTGATTCCGTGGCAGGAGTTAGCTGCCCGCACGGGCGCAACTTTGAACTGGATTCCAGTGCTCGACAACGGACGTTTGGATCTGACCGCTCTGGACAGCGTCATTACTGAACGCACTCGTGTTGTAGCGTTCACTCACGCTTCAAACGTTACTGGCGCTATTACTGATGTGCCCACCATTGTTGCTCGCGCACAACGTGTGGGGGCTGTGACTGTTTTGGATGCCTGCCAGTCTGTGCCGAACATGCCCGTGAATTTCCGTGAGCTTGGTGTCGATTTTGCTGTGTTTTCGGCTCATAAAATGTTGGGTCCAACCGGTGTTGGTGCGTTGTATGGTCGTCGCGAACTGCTGGAAGATTTACCTCCAGCAACGTTTGGCGGATCAATGGTTGAGGTTGTGACCATGGACTCTGCCACATACATGCCTGCTCCACAAAAATTTGAGGCGGGCACACAAATGGTTGCCCAAGCGGTGGCTTTCGGCGCTGCGGCACAATACTTGCGTGAACTTGGCATGGCAGCCGTATATGCCCATGAGCAAGAACTTGTTGCAGAAATGCTCAAGATCGCTGAGATTCCAGGTATCCGTGTTGTTGGTCCACTTGATACGCAGGACCGTTTAGCTGTTGTTGCGTTTGTGGTTGACGGCGTGCACGCGCACGATGTAGGGCAAATACTCGACAACGACGGAATCGCTGTACGCGTGGGACATCACTGTGCTCAGCCTCTGCACCGACGCTTTCAGGTCGCATCAACAACAAGAGCATCAGGCGCGATTTACAACACTATCGACGAAATTGAACGGTTCAGGGAATCATTAGGCACCGTTCGAGCGTTCTTTAGTGTGGACTAAAAAGTATTTCACTACCTGAAACACGTGGAAGGCCAGAAAATTGAGTAACTCAATGGAGCAGCTGTACCAGCAGGTGATCCTTGACCATGCGAAACACCCCCATGGGAAAGGTCTTGTTGAGATTGGCGCAGGCACACTTGGTGGAGAATCGCATCAAGTGAACCCGACATGTGGTGATGAAGTTACTATGCGTGTTTCTTTTTCTGGAGAAAAAGACAACCGCACCATTTCACAACTCACCTGGGATGGGCAGGGATGCTCTATTTCGCAGGCGTCTATTTCCGTGCTGGCTGAACTTGTCACCGGAAAAACAGTGACAGAGGCTGAACATGTAGCTGAAGTGTTCCGGGAACTCATGAATACGCGTGGAAAAGGCTTTCCGCTCGACGATGACAGCGCTGACGTTAAAGAAGAACTCCTTGAAGACGCGACAGCGTTCACGGGGGTATCAAAATTTCCTGCCCGTATTAAATGTGCGCTTCTTGGCTGGTCAGCGTTACGTGACACCTTTGCGAAAACAGGCGTTTTAACTGATATTGAAACAACATATAAGGAGACACCATGAGCGGAGAAGCAACACAAGCTCCATTCACTGTCGCAGACGTTGAAGAAGCAATGCGCGATGTCATTGACCCGGAACTTGGAATCAACGTTGTTGACCTTGGTCTCGTATATGGTCTGAACATTGAAGCAGACGGAACAGCCGTCATTGATATGACGCTCACGTCTGCTGCCTGCCCACTCACTGACGTTATTGAAGACCAGACAGGTCAAGCGTTAGAAGGCTTAGTTGATGGTTTCCGCATCAACTGGGTATGGATGCCACCATGGGGCCCAGAATGCATCACGCAAGATGGTCGCGATCAACTTCGAGCCCTTGGGTTCAACGTATAAACGCAAGCGATATGAAAGGACTGCATGGTAAACATGCAGTCCTTTCGTTTTATTTAAATGTTACGGGCTGATACCACAGGAATCGCCAACCTTTATCGCCAGCAAACACAACAATGTCGTTTACGAGCGGACCGTGGCTTCCAGTTTGAGTAAACCAGTTTTTGCCAAGGTTTTCTGTTACGTAGCTTTCTTCAGCAGCTGACGCCCTGAAATGGAAGGTTTTTCCATCAGATTTAACGAGTCGTAGGGGACCGTTTGGGAAAAACGCAGTGAAAGTCATTGCGATTTCTTGCTTGTTTTCGTGCATCCCACGTGCGCCATGAACATAATTCATGACTTCTGTGCAATGCATACAGTTGGTGTTGCTCACTGTGGCGAGAGGTTGTACGTCACCCGTGGTGATCGTGTAGTCCATTGTGGCAAGGTATGCGTCAACAAATTGTGCAGCATCGCGAACAGTGGCGTCCTTTGAAGGCATAGAAATGTGGGGTGGCTGTATGGTTTCGTCTCCAAAACGTGGCTTGAAGGGGGACCGAGCCTCGTGCGTTGGCAGCGAGTAGTCCGTATCGAGTTCAGTTTGGGTGTGTGTAAAACCTGTATGCCCGGGGGATTGGGCAAAAAGTTTGTCGATGATGGGGTCACTGATCATTTGGTCGAATGTGACCGTAGGCTCAGCATCTGGTTCAACTGGTTGCGGCGAATCAGAGTCGGTTGGCGTGGGGGTCGCAGAGGGCGACGACGCATCTGGTGTCATGGGAACTGTCGCGCGGGCATCGTCTTGTGTAGCGCATCCTGTGGCACTCAGTGCGAGTGCCACAGAAACGCTTATGGTGCATAACGTTTTTTTGAAATTCACCGTGTTAGTTCAGCAGAAAACACAAGAACCTAGCTGGGGGAGCACACCCCCTGTGGATGGAACGGTTACACCCTGTGGATAGTCAGCAGGTAAGACAGTGTGTGTTATGCGCACACATCAGTGACGGTTTTGCATCCGAATGCGAACCCACACGTACAAAGAAAACAGCCCATCAATAAGTAGCCACCCACCAGCAGCGTATCCAAGCACTGCCACCCACAAATGATCAAAAAAACTGACGCCGTTCGCACCCAAAATAATAAGCCCCAGCCCGGCAACGCATATCGCAAGAATAATGAACAACCCCAACGCAGGCTGGTCAAAGTCAAGGCGACGCATCTTATCGACGAACGAGTTACCTGTAGGGCGTTCTACCTGTTCAGGAAAAATTCCGAGCCTGCCACGAAATGTGCCTTGAGTAACCTGAATTACGCCATCAACATCATCAAGATCGTAGTGTCCCCTAAGAGCAGCAGCAGTATAAGAAGGGAACTGCAGCGCATCACATACGTCTTCTAGTGAACGCTGCTGGTCAGTAGCCCCCAACACGTCAACAAGACGATCAGTCTGTTCCGCATCAAAACCAAGCTCGTCAGCTAATGCATGCACCTCAGCAATATTTTGCGCGCGTTCTTCAGCCTGCTCGTCAAGAAACTCAGTGAGCAGTTCCGCTTGATGCGCCAGCACAGCAGCAAAGTCAGGGTTCACGAGCGTCTCATCACAAGCCAGCAACGGTTCAGCAACAGCCGAGCCTGCAGGACGAGGATTCAACACCCACACATGCCGTGGAGTACTAGCCTGCGTGAGCTTTCCCAACACTCCGGTTTGTGCTTTAGCGGAAGAGAACCAGCGCACTATAGGAAACGGGCCACTTGTAACTTCAACAACTGGGCGATGTGACAACCACGCTGCGGGCTCATCATGTCCGTCACGCGCAAACATGAGAGCACCGTTCTTGTGAGGGACAGCTGTGACCGCTCCTCGAATATCGGAAGACACCTCGTTCGCTAACACTTTCAGCCCACCCAAACGAGTTAGTGAACTATCTTCCTGAACGTGCGACAGAGAAAAAACTGTTCGAATCGCCTCGTCGTCCTCGGTGTCAAACTCAATGTCGTTTTCAAGGCTTTCGGTGTCGCTTGATGGAGCGAACTCACATAGAACATCAGAGTCAGCGTCGTACACCGTAAAAGAAGCAGACGTCGAATCGGCGCCCTGTTGGAACAAACCTGGCAAGTTCTGCACAAAAACGAGTTCCTGAACCGACGAACTACGAAGTAACACAACTTCATCATGAACAGTTGTTGCAACGAGTTTCATATGTACGTTGTGGGTGTCGTCATCTGGCCACTCAACATAACCAAAAAGTCCAGACAACCGCGCCCATTCAATAACGCGTTCCGAGGAATTAACGTCGTTACCGTAGGCATAAAAACTAATAAAAGTAAGATCCATGATGGCTTTCTCAAGATAGGTATAAACGCTTAACTTTAACAGCGCCTAGTGAACACACTCAACATAAAAAAGGAGCATGAATGAGAACTCTTTTTATATGAACAGAAGTAAATGTTCACACCTTTATTAGGGTTTGTGCGAGATCTGTGCAGAGGTGCTGATGTGATAGCGGGCAATCGAGCAGCGAGAATAAGATTCTATTTCTGACCACATGTTATAAGAAATGCCGAAATGTTTCATCGTGGAAAGAATTATGAATTCTGTGTTCCCTGCACTTTTTTAAAAATACGTTCTTCTAATGGAATGGATTTAGATAACTTGTCTAAGTATGGTGCGCCTGTTGTGGTGTCTGTTTTGAGTCTTGTGGTTGTGGCGTCGGGGTGCTCTCTGGGCGAGTCGAAGATTCCTGCGGCTGAGGCTTTGGGTGAGGCGGAGTATGCGTTGTGTTTTAGCGAGCAAAGCCGAGACATTGTTGATGATGGTGAGTATGGCAAGGTCGTTCTTGTGAATGAGGGCGGGGGTATGTCGCAGGTTAGTACTCAGGGTATGGATGTTTGTTCGATGGCGTGGGCGGACAAGGGACTGTTTTTTAGTGACCGTAGTGCAGATTTTCGTGTTGATGCTGATGGTGTGACTCGGTTTGATAGCCCAAAAACTGATAGCCAGTATTCTATGTTGGCGGTCAGCCCCGATACTGCGGTCGGGCTGTACAACTATGGTTTTACTGATGGCGGGTACACCACTCAGGTGGTAACAACGACAAGCTCGGGTAGCACGTTGAAGGAAGTTGAGGGTGGCTATTACACGTGGTCTCAATGTGATGGAACTGTTTTTGGAATGGGTGAAGCAACTGGCCCATATTCCGTAACAGGTGAGCCGGACACTGAGCCAATCCTATTGAACCAGGTAACAGGTACAGCTGATGGCAAAGAAAAAAACATTGGCAGCACACGCATGCTGAGCTTTGCACCACCTGTGCCAGATGCTCCGTGTGTGGATGGGAAAATCCTGTTCATTTCAGATGCTCGAGATGATACTCCCGGAGCCCCTGCACAACCAGTTCTCTCCATATGGGATACCACAACAGGTGCATACGAGCAGATAGCTCTTGACTCTGACCCAGCGTTGGGGCCGTTACTTCAAGACGACGGAACAGGCGGCCCTCAAACGACTGCGCATTCGGTTCGCAACGGGAAGATTGAATGGTTTGGCGCCGAGAATTCGATTATGTCAACGGACTTGAAAACAGGACACACGGAACAGCTATTCACTGTTGAAGGACATATTAGTAACAGCGCTTTTTCGTCTGTAATGTTCACTGAAAAAGAAGTCATTATCATGGTTGACAATAATGACGACTCAAAGTTCCGGATCATCCGCTACGATCGCGACACCGGCAAAGAATTAAAACGCACAGTACTCGACATGCCACCACACGACGTGAGTGAAGGCTACTTTTACAGAAACTTTGCAGTCCGACCGTAACACGCTCGGTCAGCCTAATTTCGGTGCATGCGTTTTAATGTATTCTCCTGTAGTTCACACTGTGAAACATTCGTTTCTATACATGTTTACTTAGGTAAGAATGAGCAAATCAGGTGTGCGTTATTGCGCATGCACCGTTTGAAGGCAAAGGAAATGCTGGTCATGTTCCATACTGTTTCTGCCCAATATCGCGCAAACGATGAAGGGTTCTTCGGCGACTTCGGAGGAGCACCCCTCCCACCACACCTCGTAGACCCAATCGCTGAAGTAGCCACCCAATACCAAGAAGCAGTAACAGACCCCGAATTCATCAACCAGCTTCACACCCTCTTCTCCGCCTACGTCGGCCGCCCATCGCTCCTATACTTCGCAGCCAACCTCACCCAAGAACTAGACGGAGCAAAGATCTACCTCAAACGCGAAGACCTCAACCACACCGGTGCACACAAAATCAACCACTGCCTCGGAGAAGCCCTACTCGCAAAACGCATGGGCAAGAAAACCCTTATCGCCGAAACCGGCGCCGGACAGCATGGTGTTGCGCTTGCAACTGCTGCCGCGTTAGTTGGTCTCGGCTGTGAAATCCACATGGGTGCAATCGACATTGAAAAGCAGCACGCAAACGTGCGCCGCATGGAGATCCTTGGAGCGCACGTGGTAGCGGTAGAAGAAGGAGGACGTTCACTGAAAGAAGCCGTCGATTCGGCTTTTGGAGTGTACGCTGCCGCACCTGAAGACTATTTCTTTGCGATTGGCTCCGTGGTTGGTCCACACCCATACCCGTCAATGGTGCGCGACTTTCAATCGGTCGTCGGTAAAGAAGCAAAAGCGCAAATACTCCAAGCAGAAGGGCGCCTACCCGATTACTTGATCGCCTCTGTGGGTGGCGGCTCGAACGCACTCGGCCTATTTACCGCATTCTTAGACGACGAAACAGTCAACATTCAAGGTGTTGAACCGGCAGGCGAAGGCCTCGACTCGCAACGTCACGCAGCAACAATGTCGTTAGGTGCTCCAGGCATGCTGCACGGCATGCACACCAAAGTGCTGCAAGAAGAAGACGGCTCACCATCACCCGTGCACTCAATCGCGTCAGGCTTAGACTACCCGGGGGTTGGGCCACAACACGCACACCTAGAATCATTAGGCCGAGTCGAATATGTGTCAGTCACAGACGAAGAAACCATTAATGCGTTCTTGAAACTCTCACGTACAGAAGGCATCATCCCAGCCCTAGAATCCTCACATGCTTTAGCGCAAGTAATAAAACTCGCCCCAACACTCCCCAAAGATGCAATAATCATCGCGAACCTTTCCGGGCGCGGCGACAAAGACACAGACTTCGTTGCAGAATGGCTAGAAGACCACGACAGGAAACTCTGATGAACTAGGAAGAAGATAGATGGTGAGGGCAAAACGATATATTTGTTTCGTCCTCACCATCAATACAGTGTTGGATCATATCCGCTATAAGATCTCGACCGGAGAGTTTAGCCTAGAGTTAAATTTCACTGAAACCGATGCAATTTTAGTTATTTTTTCTGTTTCTTCAGATTCGATCAGATTTTTCGAAATTGATCTGATAAATGTACGAAGAACCTGGTAGGCAACTCCAACGTTTACGGCATTACCCATTTGTTTGAAACTTTGAGAATCCTTCTGAGGTCCAAAATCAAAATCTGAGGGAAAACCCTGCAAATCTGCTGCTTCTTTGACGCCGATTCTTCGTCTTTCTGAACCGATTACTGAAGTTTGTGAAATTGCTACCAAAGCCGGTAGATAGGTAAGCTTGTTTAACCCTTATTCCGGAAGGTCTAAACTGAACAGCACCTGAGAAAATGCTCTTTAATTCTTGTGCTTGCCACTCAAATTTGAGTTTTGAAGCAGGTAGAGAAGTGAGTTCTGAACGCCAACGGGCTTTCCACTGATCAATTGTTGGTCGATGAGCGAGATAGAGGTTCCGGTTTTTTTCTACGAACTTTACTTTCCAATCAGGAAAATCAAGTTCCTCAGGAAATGATCGGGTTGTAAAGTATTGGCTCCAGATAGGGAAGCCTGAGAGTTTGGTTGCACCGTCCTTGCGGACAGCCTGTAAAAAATCTTCCCACATGAGTAATGAGGTTTTCTCGTCTTCGCTTAAATTTTCACTCTTATCGTGTGCAACCCCTGAAGACACATGCTTCGCGAAATCCCAAGAGTGTTTATCCCAAGTTGTTAAATCGGCAAAAACGTCCTTTCGGCTAAACTTCACGGTTTTTGTTGTGAGAAGGTCTGAGCGAACCGCCATAATAAACACACGTTCACGTACTTGTGGTTTCCCGCCTTCATCGGGAGAGATTTCGTGGGGAGACACGATAACTGGCGACGGGTCGAAGGAATAGCCAGACTTCGAAAGCAATTCATAGATTCTTGCCAATGTCTCAATATGTTTTGGCCCAGCTAGGTTTCGAACGTTTTCCAGCATAATGATTGAAGGGCTTTTTGATTTAACAATATCGATAATCGAGTAGAAGAGATTGCCGCGATCCTCAGCTTCCCCCATCTGCTTACCGGACTTAGAGAAAGGTTGACAAGGGAACCCGGCAAACAACAAATCATGTTGAGGCAACGTGTCAGTTGATGCTGCGAGAGCCCTTACATCAGATATTGGTCTTATCTTCCAATTACGCTCGTAGACTTTAGCGGCAGCTTCATCAATCTCCGCCGCGAGTACGCAGTGTCCATCTAACGCATGTCCAACCGCATGGAAACCGCCAACTCCAGCAAACAGGTCAATAAAATCAAAATCACTATGATGCACTCCAATATTCTAGCTTAGTATTGACGTTAACCATGTAGTCCCTGCTGGATAACGCACGGTACTATTTATTTTGAAACAGGCACGATATCATTTGTTGAAAATGCGACAAAGGCGAGTTAGATGCAGGTTAGCGTAAGTCCAGGCGTTGGAATGCTGGCTCTTTTTCCAAGTATGAAATATAAAACGTGGTATGCAATTGGTGAGTTCATTGATAATTCAATCCAATCATACCTCGCGAATCGAGACCTACTGAACCAGCGCTATATTGATAATTACGCCCTGGAAGTGCGAGTTGAATTTGATCACCAAAACAATGCCATACGAGTGACAGACAACGCAGCCGGAATTTTTCAGAAGGATATTTCTAGGGCATTCACACCAGCGGTTCCGCCACTCGATGACACAGGGTTATCGCAGTTTGGTATCGGAATGAAGTCGGCTGCTTGTTGGTTTGCTAGAGAGTTTAGAATTACCACAACGGCCCTTGGCGAAAACGTCAAACGCACAGTGGAGTTTAATGTGCCGTTGATGATTTCCTCTGGAATCGCGGTTTTAGAAGTGCATGAGAGAACAGCACCGATGAACGAACACGGCACCACCTTGGAACTTTGGAACCTACACCAAAAAATACCGGTGGGAAGAAGCCTCGGAGCCGTTAGGGACTACTTACGTTCAATATATCGCAACTATATTACGAGAGATGATATTAGGATTTTCGTAGGACATGACAGGCTCCTTCCAAAGGAAGTTAAGATCCTAAAAGCACCAAGATGGGATCTTCCAGAGAGTGACCCATTGGAGTGGAAGAAGCATTTTAGAATTGTGCTGGACGATGGCGCAGCTATCGCTGGCTGGGCTGCTCTTCGCATGGACGGCACCTATAAAGAGACTGGTTTTGCACTTTCTTACCGAAAAAAGATCGTACAGGGCGCAGATGTTAGCTTGGGGCATGGCGATGACCTGTATAGACCTCATGATATTTTCAAAGGAAGTAACAGTTTCATTTCCTTAAGGCTTTTTGGAGAACTTGATGTATCTGAAGTGGGAGTGAGCTACTCAAAAGATGCAGTTTCCTGGAGCGCTGATACCGAACAGGAATTTCTTGAAAAACTAAAAGTAGAACTTGATAGTGATCCTCTGCCACTACTAAGAATGGCACAGAATAGTCGTAAATCCGAGGCAGGTAGGAGGATCAAGAACACCGTAGATGACGCATTGCATAAGGCAACACAAGCTGTATTAAGGGACGCCGGCACGGCATTTGAGAAATCTAGGAGTTTCTTAGAAGCAACCGATGTTGAATTTACACTTGAAGATCCATCAATTGAATATCGTCCTCAAGAGATTGAAAATTTTCCAGCACCGGCGTTTGGGAGTTCCGAGACAGCAATTGAGATTGATGGAAAGGAGTTACTATTTAGGGTTATAGACGAGCCTTCCGGTACCAATTTTGTAAATGTTATTACAAAAACAGATGGCGGTTCGCTAATTGAAATCAACAGATCGCACAAATACGTTTTATCCTACGGGAACTTACCGGGACAGGATTTCGATGCTGTCCTCCGAATAGGAATTGCTTTGGGACTTTCAGAACTTCGAGCAGCACTTGCTGGTGTTTCAAAGTATAAATTTCAATTACGGACAATTAATGATCTTTTGAACGGCGAACTTGCAGAAAGGCTCCAAGCGTGAGTGTGAATCAGAAGACCCTGATCTTGAGTGAAGAGAATGAGCATTCGGCAGTTGTGTGGCAGCCTGCAGAGAGCCTTCATCTAAATAATCTGATGGAGAAAGCTCAACTGACTAGCGTTGATCGTGTTCGCGTGATCACAGAAACTAATCGTATTGTTTCGCGATGTGTCGAACCGGTCTGGGGGACTGAACGATCCAATGTTTCATTGGTGTTGGGAAGGGTTCAGTCAGGGAAAACTCTATCTTTTACGGCTGTATGCACCGCAGCGATTGACAATGGTTATCCACTCATAGTTATCCTTGCTGGAACTAAGAATAATCTATTTAATCAAACTTTTACTAGGCTGCAAAAGGATTTGGGTGAGGCGTTTGGAGATACTGCACCCGTAATCTATGCTAATCCCACAAAAAAAGATGAATCTTCTATTTTAGATAAAATTTTACCCTTTCAATCACCAAATGATGGCTTGTTTAAGCGTAAAGCGAATATTCTTGTTGTTTTAAAGCACAAGAGGCGAATAAGGGAAGCAGCGAGTTTACTGGCTTGTTTAAAAGATCAAACTGATATTTCATTTCCGATCCTATTAATTGACGATGAAGCTGACCAAGCCGGATTAAATACATTACATTCACAAGGTCAACAAAGTTCAGTGAATGCTGCGATCTCACTTTTGCGTGAATCGATGTCTTTGCACACTTATTTAATGTACACAGCGACTCCTGAAGCTCCATTGTTGCTTGCTGCGGTTGATAGTTTAGCTCCTGAAAGTGTAACTGTGTTAGAAGCTGGGGCAGGATACACTGGTGGAGAAAAACTATTCTCAAAAGACTCAAATAGTTTTATCAATATAATCCCAAAGGATGAAATCGAATTAGCTTTCGATCCTACGATAATTACGCCTCCACCTTCGTTAACTAATGCACTGAATTACTATTTGATGGTTCTGTGCTATGGCGCTCATTTGGTAGATCAAGTGAAAGCTACGATGTTAATTCATCCATCAGGAACAATTGATCACCATGAACGGTTTCATGCGTGGGTGTTGGCTTACCTTGAAGAATTAAAATCTACCCTCGGTGAAGACGAATCTTATCGAACTAGTGTTCTGATTGAGCAGTTTCAAGAGGGCTACAATGAGCTGAAAGTTCGGGTTGAAGACCCCGTTTTCCTTAAGCCGCTTAAAGTATATCTGGCAAGTTTGCGTGAAGTGGTAATGAATATTCTGTCTAAAGTTGTAAATTCGAATTCCGACGATGAAATTACTTCTCAGGATTGGAGCAACTACCACGGCGTAATTGTTACTGGAGGTAATGTTCTTGACCGGGGATTCACTGTTGAAAACCTTGCGGTTACCTATATGCCGCGAGGGAAAGGTGTAGGGAATGCGGATTCGATTCAGCAAAGAGGGCGGTTTTTCGGTTATAGAGGAAGACTTACTCCGTTCTTAAGAGGATGGTTTCCATTGGAGACCGCTAACGCCTTTTCTGCGTATGTCGATCATGAACGCATTATCCGTAAAGACTTATTGGAATTGGACGCTCAGAACCAAAAGCTTATTGTCTGGAAACGGCAGTTCTTCATGAAGCACGCATTAGTACCAACGCGAAGTGCTGTGATTTCTGCGAATGTAGTTAAACTCTCAATGGAGCGCAATATTTGGCAGTTTAGGCAGCATAAACTCCTGAGTAGTAGCGAGTCCAATGATCTACATACCCAAACAATTTCAAACCTGTTTAAGTGTAGTGTCCCACATGAATTGGACAATCGAAATAACATTTCGAGTAGACACCGCGTGTCAACTGTCAGACTCGGCGAGGTGCTTCCAATGCTAAGTGAGTGGCACGCTGAAGCCGAGGAGAGCGTTTTTTTGTCCAACGTGCTCTTCGTGGTATCGAGTTTTATTGATCAAGACGGAGAAGTGGATCTACTTGACGTTGACGGCTGGTTCTCCAGAACTAATACTGCAATTAGGCAACGATCGATTATTTCCAATCAAGGCACTATCTCTTCACAAATCAACAACTTGCATCAAGGGCGTAGCAATAGTGCAGGAGTGTTCCCCGGCGATGCTGCATTTAGAAGTAGCGATAGGCTTACTATTCAGTTCCATCGTGTGTCAGGCAAGAAAAATGGCGTAGCGCTCCCCGCAATTACAGCAATTTGCATCTCTTTGCCAGACGAGATTCACGGGAAGGTCTTTTCAACACTATGAATATCGGTATGTACGATGGTGTACCAGAAAGATTTTTTGAACTTAGCCTCCCAAGCCCGGGAGAGATTAGTGTTTTTGATCTCAATGAATTTCCAGAAGTGCAGATTGGAAAAGATAGCAACGGATGTTTAGTACTCGTTCTTCCAACTCGGAGCCCCAGCGAAAAGGTAGTTAGGCTGAACGAAATAGAGTTTCTACCTGAACAAGATGTATGTTACGCAAACCAAAATGTGGGAGTTTCACGTAAAGCAGACTTGTTATGGTTCAAAGGTAATGTAGATTCAAGAAGTGAAATAGTTTTTTCAATACTTAGAATGTTTCTTGAACGCGTAAAAATTGAACCCAACAGATCATATTCACTAATTCTAAATGAGATTGCGGAACTTTGGCAAAAGCACCGTGCGCTTCCATCTCCAGATGAAATTGGGTTCTGGGGTGAGTTATTCGTAATTCTTTCTTCAGATACACCAGGACAGTTAATAGATTGTTGGTCTACTGAAGTCCATCAGAGCTACGACTTTATGCATCAGAAACAGGCTTTGGAAGTTAAGACTTCAACTCTCACTATTCCTATTTATGGCTTTAGTTTGGGTCAGTTGATTAATTCAAAGTCGTTTGAAGTCGTCGTGGCGTGTGTTCGTCTTATCGAGTCTGAATCAGGTTTAGCAGTTGATTCTTTGTTTTCTCAAATAATGGATATTGGATCCCTTACTTCTGCCCAGCGTCAAAAATTATTGTTCCGCTACGCGGTTTTCTGTGAATTGCAACCAGAATATTATCACCCCAGAAAATTCACTGTTCCAACCTCGCACTCTGGTTTAGAGTTCGTAAATTTTGCAGATTTCCCGCATATACTCGTCTCGAGTTCTGTGTTGGATGCTCACTGGTCTCTACATATTCCTGATGTAGAACATCGCACTTCTATTCCTGATTCTTTTGTTCTTAAGTAGACCTTCGTAGATCTAAAGATATTGCCTTCTTTTATGAAATACATTTGATTTCTGCTTAGTTCGCACGCGGGGAAAGCGGCAAAGAACATTTTTGTACGTCCCCAAAATAGGACTGGAGTTCATGGTTTGAGTTCGCTTAGGAACGCATCTGAATCCCTACGAGCATAGGCTAAATTTTGCGGCTGCACACCTAGTATTTGGGTTGCTAAAGCACCAGGGATTTGCGGCATGAGTGATGCCACTTCAAAGGAGATTGCGCATGTCAAAAACGCTTTTGTGAACCTTGTGACCGATAATCTTGATCGGTCACAAGGTTCTATACGGTTCTTGGTTGGGAAATCAATGAGTCGTTTTCTTATGACAACGCCATCTGTGTGGTCATTAGCGAATTCAACTATTTGATGGTTCTCACGCGAGAGTTCTATCAAAACTTTCTAGAATGAACAGGAAAACTGCTGGTGACGCTAAACCACGTCACTCACATTGATTTCCTTCAACCTGCCAGATAGGGAATCCCTAGACACTTTCTTTGCAAAAGTTGGTGTGGTCAGTATTGGGTTGACGACGACGTGGACGGGCGAGTTTTCTTTGGATGACGGTCAAACCTGGATTCCGGTTCACGGCACTGCGACTACAACGGAACGAAGCAAGCCCATCACGGTTGGGGAACGTAAACCTGTGCTCGTTAATCCCACCCCATAGCCTCGCACCTTCTATTACAAAAAGCCCCACACGACACCGTGTGGGGCTTTTCATCGTGGCTGTTAGTAGGTGTTTATGTCGTGGGTGATCATTACTTCAGCGAAAACGCCAAGGATGTATGGGACCGTGAGCGTGAGGCACACTGCAAGCACGTATAGCGTCACAAAAGCGCCTTTGTGGCTGTGCTGTTCGGTAAGTGTTCCCACATACACGAACTCACTGAGGACAACTGCCGTAAAAAATATTGCGGCTGCAATAGCTAACGCTAAAACGGCGTTGAACCCGAAGGCCGCTGCGATGATGAGAGTGGTTATGGCGGGGGATACGGCTATAGCCCACACATACAGTGCGGCACTGTTTGTTCGGAAACCGCGCAAGTACGGCATTGCGCATCCCGTGATTTTGAAGAGAAGTTTCATGACGAGGCTGCGGATGACTACAACAAGGAAAAATCCTGCGATGGTTATGAGCGCATAGAAGACATACATGAAGATGGGTGTGTCTTCTGCAGGATAGTTTTCGGGCCGGTAGGGGTTTGATGTGATGTTGTAGTGCGGTAGCTGTAAGACGACACCCCCTACAACTGCGACGAAGAGGGCAATCCAGCGGGCGTGTGCTGTGACTTCTCTGCGGGTTTTAATGAGTGCTACAGCAGTGTGCCATTGTCCTGTGAAGAGCGCTGCGGTCAGGTCAAGAAGTGTTGGGGTTGTAGTGGCAGGTAGTGGACGGTCAGTATCAGTAGGCGGTTGCGGGTGTGGGGATGAGAAGGGTGTCGGGTCGTCGGTGATGGTGTCGGGCATGTTTTCTCCTCGATTGGCGGGCTTGTCGTATCGAGAATAGGAAACATGTGGTGTGCATAAACGTTATGCACATGGGTACGAGCCCCTCCACAGATTCTGTGGAGGGGCTCATGAGTGGTTAATCGTGTGCTAGCTAGTTTCGTGCGCCTTTGACTCGGGTTGAGTTTGCGCCACTGATTCTGCTTGCGCTGACTCCTCGTCGTTCACCGACTTTACGATCGTGTGACACGAGGTTAGCTGTTTGGGCTTTGGTTTCTTTTTCGTGGAAGTGGCGTTGCCTGGAATTGCGATAGCGTCCCCACATCACCATGAAAAATGCTGGCCCGGCAAGCAGCAGCACAAGTTTTATCAGGTCGCCTTCAGACGTTGAAGCTGTGTCTGCGTATACGGCAAGGAGCGTGTGTGAAATATGCATGCTGTCACCACACCAAAACGAAAGCAATAGTACCGATAAGTTGAGCTATCGCGGATGCGACGAGGAGGCGTTTGGTATTGATAGGAACAGATCCCATCGTTTCACCGGTGCGCCCATTGACGGCTATATAGTGCAAGAGAGCCTGCCCAGAAGATTTTTTGTGATAGTAACTGTAAATCCATACGGGCAGGTAGGCGCTAATCCACCGTTCACCAACAACGTTGAAGCGTTCCTGCTCCCACCTCACGCCACGGTCGTAGCGTTGCAGTGTGTGGTGTGCGAGAGAACGGCCCACATCTGATGCTTGTAACGCTGCAAGATCGGAGAGGTCTTCAACGTTGGTGTCACGTTTTTCTGAACTGAACCCGGCAAGATAGTTCGGATCAAACTTCACAATGTTTTGGGTATCAAACGGCATGATCGCGTTGATGATGTTATTCGTGTTGGTGCGGTTGTTGATGTTCCCTTTATCGAATGACGATTCGACGGTCAGGTCATCAATGTGTAGGTCAAACTGTCGAGAAATTTGATACACGTCTGCGTCATACACTGTTCGCGCGTCGTCGCCGCTGCCAACCCTGTACGAACGCAATTTGACTTCACCAACCCCACCCAACGACATTTTGGCGTTGATATCAACAATCATGTACGGCAAATAGACGCCAATAACGTTTTCTGCGTTGAACTCTGCCTTAAATTTCCGTAAAGCAAAGAATTTGCGTTTGTTCACGAACTCTTTAATGCGTTGCACAGCTGCTTCTTTCGGCAACGCAAACGGCAACACCGCATCCGGTACCGCCCCGTTAGGGATCTGCTCCTGCACGGATAGCGTTTGGCGGCACCAGTGGCAGCGTGACTGCAACGCATGCTGCGTGTCGATGACGACCTCTGCACCGCACCCCGAACACTTAAAAGTCATCACCTGATCGGTGCCAGGGATCAGCGCGGCAGAACCCGAACCGATATGAATACCAACAAGTTCACTGATGGGGGAGTTGAGCTGGTATGCATCCACCGCATTTTCGGATTGCCATTCGTGGCGGCAATACTTACAAAAAAGCAGTGCTTTAGTGACGGAAAAACCGACATCGGTTGATCCGCATCGCTCACATTTCACAAACCCGTCGGTCCCACCGTTACCCGTGTTGATGACGGTGGGATCTTCAGGTTGTGGCTCTTCGAATGGGGGTTCGCTTACACTCACGAGGCTATAGACCTAACGCTTTAGCTTTTGCCGCATCAAAGTCTTCCTGCGTGATAATGCCCTGATCGAGGAGGGTTTTAAGTTGGGTGAGTTTCGCGACGATATCCTCACCTGCAGGAGCAGCCGGTGCTGGGGTTTCAGCAGTTGGTGCGGCAGGAGCAGGCTGCTGTGCGGGAACGTTCGAGTAGCTGGGCTGTCCCGGCTGCTGTTGCAGCCCACCCATCATGCCGCCAGCCGCGTTCATGCCCATACCCATGATGGCCATGCCGGCCGCACCGGATCCGTTCTCGCCAGCAGATTGCATGCCGCGGGCCACAGACTGCTGCAAGAAAGAGTTCCCACGGTTGCCAGAAAGAGCGTCAGCTTTCTTCACGTCAGAGAGCAGAGCGCGAGTATCTTCGTCATATTCGATTGCCTGCAACGCAACCTTCACGATGGTTAAACCGCGATCAGTTGTCCACTGGTATCCGTCCTCAACTGCTTGAGACAACGAATGAGCAAACCCAATAGAGTCACTTTGAATGCGGGTGATCCGGTTCGTACGTGTCGGATCGTTCGTGTAGTTAGAAAACGCTGCAGCCAACGACCCAACAACCTCATTGAACAATTGAGACGCAGCAGGGTTATCAAAGTCAGAAAAATCGAACGCGACAGCACCAGGCTGAAGGTAACTCACAGGAACAAACTGTTTCGTGAACAGCAGCGGGTCAACAATGCGCAACGTGTACGTTCCACGGGTAACCGCACCAACCTGAGCACCCAAATATGCGTCATCCCAATAAATTTCAGACTGAGTACCAAACCGGTTGTTTGGGATCTCCTTCAAATTGACGTAAAAAACGGCTTGCTGGCTGCCCGGCTGTCCACCAAACTTAAACCGCTCCCACGACGTCTTAATCAGCGGGCTGACAATCCCATCACCAGCAAAGATCGACTTCGAGTTCTGGTCATCTGAACGCCACTCGTACCCGCCAGGCTCAGCAATAAGACCAGTGAACTGGCCATCCTGCATCGTAATGAGCGCATACCCCTCAGGAACCAGAACCCGCGACCCATTCGTAATGATGTTCTGCGACCCGCGAGTATTAGCACCCCGCCCCGCATTCGTTCCCTGAGGTGCACCCGGAAAAATAGCAGCCGTGGGGGTGACATGAGCTGGAACAGTAATGAAATCTTTCCACTGATCAGCAAACACTCCGCCAAGCGCGTCGGCGAAAGCTTTAATAAATCCCATGATGGCGTCCTAACCTATCCAACAACGAAAAATTTACGTACTTAAAAAACACTTTACTGGAAGAAATACACGATTTACCGAGTATTAAAAAGAAAGATACTCAAGTATGAAACCTCTACGACCAGCAACAACCCGCACTACTGCAACTCGTCAATACGCTTCCAAAAAGCGCCACGCAACGCCCGACGCACAGACTGCAAATCAGTGTTCGCCTCACCAATCGCTTCAGCACAATCCTTAATCAACACCCGGTCAATAGCAGCCGGAAGCTGAGGACGCTCAGCCAACATACCCTTCAACTCAGCCTGCGTGGTACTGCCATACCACGCGCTCGCAGTCTGAGCACCCACATCCTCAGCCTGCTCAATAAGGTCATGCTCACTTGCAACACTCACAAAACGATCCACACCAAAACCAGTCGAACTCGAATACACCAACGTCGTCGCAGGCGGTTTCACAGTCACCCGAGAAGCACGAAGCGCAACATCAGAAGGCCGCGGAATAGGAGACTGGGTTGCCTGCTTACCCACATCTTTCGGCTCCGCACCAGAAACCACCTCACCGGCCTCCCCACGATCAGACTCCTCAACAACCCCCTCCTCAGGGGAAGACGGAAGCAACACCCGAGTAAACGCAGTCTTTAACAAATCCGTCGGCAACTGCTCAATCGCATCAACAGTAAACGCAAGATTATCTGCAACCGCCGCAACCCCAATACGTGTGCTGTCATCACTCACCCCCAACAACACAACCTTCATACCCAAACTCTGAGCCTCTTCCACCGCCTCAGTCAGATCATCATCACCAGAAATCAAATACGCAACCGACGCCGCCCCAGTACGAGCCAACCCCACCAAATCAAGCGCAAGACGAAGATCAACCCCCTTCTGCTCACCAAAATAATTAACCCGCCCCAAACGCACCTTCACGCCCGGAAACATCGCAATCTTCTTATGCTCATCACTCAGCAGCCCATCCTTCGACGCGTCATACCAATACGTACGCAACGTCTGCAACCCACTATGAGCCCGAGCAGCCTGCTCAATAGCCCGCAACAACACCGAATACTGCACCTTCACCGCACCACGCAAACTCGTCGCCGCAATACGCTGAGCACCCACCGAATGTAAAAAACCCGCATCCACAAACACCGCACACTGATTCATCATGAAACGATAGTACGCCCAACAGGCACCACAAGCCGCACATAAGAAAAACACCCAAAAACGCTCTTCGCCACACCCACACACCACCCACAACACACCCAGAACAGGAAAACCCAACCCCACCCGAATACGTTAAAGAAATGACCGACCAACACACCCACCACACCGACCCCCACAACACCGGTACTACGGCATGCAAGGAATCCTCCTCATCTACCTGTACTACACAGCAGACCAAGGCGGACTCAGAATAGACAAAAGCACAGCCACAGGAATACTCGGCGCCTACGGAGGAACCGTCTACCTCGCCACCATCCTCAGCGCATGGACAGCAGACAGACTCTTCGGCTCAGAACGCACCCTCTACTACTCCGGCCTCCTCATCATGACCGGACACATCGCACTCGCAATCCTGCCCAACATCACCGGAGTAGCAATAGGCCTCATCCTCATCGCACTCGGCAGCGGAGGACTCAAAGCAAACGTCACAGCAGTCGTCGGAACCCTCTACACCAAAACAGACCCACGCAGAGACGCCGGATTCTCCCTCTTCTACCTCGGCATCAACCTCGGCGCACTCTCACTCACACTCGGCATAGCACTAGCGCTCGCAGCCAAACCAATCCTCACACTCATGAAAGGAATCAAATAAACACACCCACGACACACCACATACTGGCACCCCGTCACCAAACTCTTTGAGACAATAAAAAAACCGTTCTTCACAAAGGAGTGTTAGGCATGGGCCGCCAAGAAAAAGACCTTCTAGGCTTCCGCGAAATCCCCAACGAAGCATACTGGGGCATACAAACGCTACGAGCAGTCGAAAACTTCCCCATAACAGGCATCACCATCTCCACCCACACCAACCTCATCAAAGCAATAGCCGCAGTAAAAATGGCCTGCGCACAAGCCAACGCAGAACTCAACCAACTCGACCCCACCAAAAAAGACGCAATCGTCACCGCCTGCCAACACATCATGGACGGACACCACCACAACCAATTTATCGTCGACGTCATCCAAGGGGGAGCCGGCACCTCAACAAACATGAACGCAAACGAGGTCATCGCAAACATCGCCCTAGAAACCCTCGGACACCCCAAAGGCACCTACGACCTCATCAACCCAAACGACCACGTAAACCTGTCACAATCAACAAACGACGTCTACCCAACAGCCCTCAAAATCGCGCTACTCTACTCAATCGAAGACCTCAAAGTAGCCATGAACCACGTCCAACAATCATTCGCACACAAAGCCCGCGAATTCTACTCCGTCCTCAAAATGGGCCGCACCCAACTCCAAGACGCAGTCCCCATGACCCTCGGCCAAGAATTCGGCGCCTTCGCAATCATGATCGGCGAAGACCGCGACCGCATCGAAGAAGTCGCACAACTCCTCACCGAAATCAACCTAGGCGCCACAGCCATAGGAACCGGCATCAACGCACCACTCGGCTACACCGAACTAGCCGCACAACACCTAGCCACCATCACAGGCTTCAACGTCACCACCGCAGCAGACCTCGTCGAAGCAACCCAAGACGTAGGCAGCCTCGTCCAAATGTCCGGAACCCTCAAACGCGTCGCCGTAAAACTCTCAAAAATCTGCAACGACCTACGCCTCCTCTCCTCAGGCCCCCGCGCAGGATTCAGCGAAATCAACCTACCCCCAGTCCAAGCCGGATCCTCCATCATGCCCGGCAAAGTCAACCCAGTAATCCCAGAAGTAGTCAGCCAAGTCGCATACGAAGTCATAGGAAACGACGTAGCAATATCAATCGCCGCAGAAGCCGGACAACTCCAACTCAACGCATTCGAACCCGTCATCTTCCACAAACTCGACTCCGGAATCGGACACCTCACCGCAGCCTGCCACACCCTCGCCGACCGCTGCGTAAACGGCATCACCGCAAACGAAACACGACTCCGCGAAATGGTCGAACACTCAATAGGACTCGCAACAGCCCTCAACCCACTCCTCGGATACTCCGTAGCCACCTCCATCGCCTCCGAAGCGCTCGCAACAGGGCGAGGCGTTGCAGAGATCGTATTAGAGCGTGAACTGATGACAGCTGAAGAACTTGCTGTGGTGTTGAGCCCCGAGAAATTAGCTAACCTGCGACCACTGCTGTGATGTGACATACCACTTTAAAGTTTGAATTCTTTCCGCATGGCAATTATCGTGGTGGCATAACAAGGGCTTCTGTCCGTCAACGAACGCGCATATGTTGACGGACAGAAGCCCTTGATTGCTGTGCGGAACTACTTATGAGAGAGCAGCTCGCTCCATACGGTTGCTAACTTGCTAACTGTTGCGCAGCAAGAGCACTTACTTGAGTTCCACTTTGACGTGGATTCCACACCGCATCCGGCACCGCGAAACGTAATTCGTGAGTAGAGATCAACGGATCTTGGGCAATATAGGTCCAGTCAACGTCCACATAATTTCCTATATGCCCAGGAACACCATCCCAGTGCGCATCTGAATACACTTCGGAACCAGCATGTCCATGTGCGATAAGCCCACGTAGCCCGGTTCCTTGCTGTAAAACGTACAAGTCGTCGCCAACGCTTATGCCTTTGCGCCTCGTCCCTACATTCCAGCGACGATGCAGATGGGTGACCCTTTCATGAGCGGGCCACACCCAATAAATAGGGTTGTAAGTTAAAAGAAAAGCAGCAGGGTTCACATAAAACAGCCTACGAGAGATTGGCGGTTTTGAGCAGAAGTATGGCGAAAGATGGAGAACGTTGAACGGTTTACGTCCGCAGTTGATAATAGAGAACGTGTTTACTGAAATCCCTTCACACCAGCCCCTTGTCTCTGTTTCGCGCGGCGCAGTAATCGAATCCGTGCATTATGGTTCAGCCATCGTCATTGACTCACATGACACAGTCATAAGCCGACTAGGTAATCCTGCTGCACCAATGTATGCTCGTTCGTCATTAAAACCACTACAAGCATTAGCCATGGTGAGGGCAGGTTTTCAGGGAACGGCAGAGCAAATTACGTTAGCGTGTGCGAGCCACTCCGGTGAGGACTTTCACATAAACACAGTTCACTCAATTCTGAACGCATATGATCTCGATGAGTCAGCTTTGTTGAACACGCCAGACCTGCCGATTGGTGTTGCTGCCCGTAACGACGCGCTCAAAGGGGATGTGCAGCCCGAACCGATTTTGCAAAATTGTTCGGGCAAACATGCTGCAATGCTGGCTACCTGTATTGAAAATAAGTGGGATACACGAACGTATTTAGATCCAGACCATCCACTACAGCAGCTGATCCGCCAAACCATTGAAGAAGTTACTGGTGAAGAAATCAGCGGAATCACTGTTGATGGTTGTGGAGCGCCGCTGTTCTATCTCTCTTTGGAGGGCGTAGCCCGAGGGTTTAAACACATCGCCACTACGGCAGTAACTCACCCTGATAGCGCTGAAGGGCTGATCTATAACTCCATCATCACCGCACCACAGTACCTTGGTGGAACAGACCGCGATGTGACTGACATGATGACGGCTTTCCCAGGTCTCATGACGAAAGATGGGGCAGAGGGAGTGCATGTTGGGGCTTTTGGCGACGGCTCTGTTTTTGCCATAAAAGTTTCTGATGGGGGACAGCGAGGACGTGTTGCTGCAACTTTGCGTGCACTAGAACTTCTTGGCTATTGCGACGACGATCTACAGGCTAAACATTTGCCTAAGGTGTTGGGGCATGGGGAAGTGGTAGGGGAAGTTAAAGCCCTGTTGTAATTGCCCTGGACGTAAGAGTGGGCTAGGGGATTGTACGCACGGTTACTGTGAAGTTTTTTAGGGGAGAGTCCTAGCGAGGAGCACGGGCAATCTAGCTATTTTGGTGCAGATTTATGTGCTTTTGGGTTTCCTCAATAGTGAAAGCGTGCCACAATGGTGAATCAATAGAACGCTTGTTCTATTTGCTCAAAAGCGCGCAAACTCGCTAGGAGGAAAATCCACCTTGGGTCAAAAAAGTTCCAGCACAAAAACAAAAATCCCAGACAATCAAGCCTCTCCGTACGTTTCTTCCGATTTGTCCATTCTTACATTGCTGCCGACTGGTGTTTTAGGGGTCGTGCTTAACGTGAATGAAGGTGAACACCAACTACCTGGTGTGTTCATTCAACCTGGAGAGACGCTTGAAGTTGCAGCTCGGCGAGCTGCCTTGCAGAAAACAGGCATCGAAGTAGGGGAGGTGCATCAACTCCGGCTCTTTGACTCACCAGATAGGGATTCTCGGGCTTGGGTGATATCAGCGGCTTTCTTTGCGGCCGTCCCATATGCGGTCGTGCATCAAGCAATGGAAGGCGTGCTTGAGCAAAGCGGCCACGCTCTTCCTTTGGCGGTTGTTCCCGTGGATGACGCAATAGTCGCACACTTAAAATACGACCACTCAGACATAGTCTTGCAGTCCGCAACACACCTACGTGGGGAATACCAGTTACGCCCAGACCCGTACAGGTTTTTAGATAAAGAAGAGTTGACTCTCCTCGAATTGCGTACAGCACATGAAACAGTTGCTGGACATCGAATTCTTAAAGATACGTTTAGGCGAAGAATGACACCCAAACTAATCGATACCGGAGAAGTTACACAAGGGCTACTCGGCAAACCTGCGAGGTTATATCGACGAAAGCCAACAGCAGGTCCACGCAAGGTGCACCACTCTGACTGGATTGATTAATGGTGTTGCTCGTTTTTCTGACAGTCATTTTTGCGTGTTGAAGATGAAAGCAGTCTTCACCATTTTTTAGGAGGTCCTAACTAAGGTAAGGCTATGCAAAAATGGCTGAAAATAGCCATTAGGTAACGCTCACCTTGCTTGCGAGGTCACAAAAACGGGCGCACCATGTTTATATGACAAAGATCCGAGACTTCCTGAAAAGCTACCCAGCGTTATCCGCAACGCTGCTTGTCGGCGTGCTTGGTGGGGCACTAGCCATAGCCGGGCAGCAACAGTACGTGCAATGGCTGTTCACTGCCTACGCTGTAGTAATCGTGCTGTGGCAAGCCATCGAAATGGTTAAAGAAATGCTGGCAGGGAAGTTCGGTCTCGATATTCTTGCTGTCGTAGCGATCATCGCGACTTTGCTCGTCGGTGAATATGTTGCAAGCATCATCATTATTTTGATGATCACAGGGGGAGAAGCTCTTGAAGACTACGCGGCTGCTCGAGCAAAACGCGACTTGTCGCAACTTTTAGCTCACGCGCCACAGTTTGCGCACAGAGTAGAAGAAAATGACGAACTCGTTAGCATCCCCGTACTTGAAGTGCGCGTAGACGACGAACTCATTGTTAAGCCCTCGGAAGTCGTTCCCGTCGACGCATTATTGCTATCTCCAGCAGGAGCCTTTGACCAATCATCAATCACTGGCGAGTCAATCCCTGTAGAAAAAGTTGCAGGAAATGAGGTGCTTTCCGGATCAGTCAATGGACAGCAAGCCGTTCGAATAAAAGCTGTCGCAACAGCAGAATCAAGCCAATATCAACAAATAGTTAAACTTGTTGCGCAAGCAGAAGAAGAACAAGCACCAGTGGTGCGCCTTGCAGACCGCTACGCGGTTCCCTTCACAATCTTGTCTTTAACTATTGCCGGTATTGCGTGGGCAGTAAGCGGCGACGCAACACGTTTTGCAGAAGTACTTGTTCTTGCTACACCATGCCCGTTGCTGATTGCAGCACCTGTGGCATTTATCGGTGGAATGAGCCGTTCAGCAAAAAACAAAGTCGTTGTAAAAAACGGGGCGGTACTCGAACAGCTTTCTCAAGCCCAATCTGTTTACTTTGATAAAACAGGAACGCTGACTCAAGGAAAACCGCACATTGTTGACATTCGCCCAAGCGAAGTTTCTAACCTTGATCGAAAAGAATTACTTAGACTAGCGGCATCTGCAGAACAATATTCATCGCACGTGCTGGCCCGTGCTCTTATCGACGACGCAAAAACTCTCGGCTTGAACCTGTCTAGCAGCGACGACGCTCATGAAGTCGCAACGAACGGGGTCACAGCAGTTGTGGACTCTCGTACAGTCATCGTCGGCAAATTTGCATACATAAACGAACACGCAACACATGCGACGCAAGCTGAAATAGAAGCAGGAGAAATCGCGATATATGTTGCTGTCGATGGCGTGTATGCTGGCGCGATCGTCGCAAAAGACGTTGTTCGTTCTAACGCTGCTCACACAATTGCACATTTACATGCAGCAGGCATCACAAACACGGCACTCATTACTGGGGATGCAGAACAAACCGCACAGAAAGTAGCCCAAGACCTTGGCATCAACATTGTGCACGCGCAATGCTTACCTGCCGACAAAGTCAATATTGTGTCCCAAGCTCCACACCGTCCAGTCATCATGGTGGGTGACGGCATTAATGACGCTCCAGCGCTAGCACGAGCCGAAGTCGGTATTGCGATGGGTGCGAAAGGAGCAACAGCTGCTTCAGAAACTGCTGATGCCGTAGTCCTTGCAGACGACATTTCAAAAGTTTTTGCGGCAGTGCGGATCGCTAAAGACACTATGCGCATAGCACTTCAAAGCATTTGGATCGGTATCGTACTTTCCATTGCGCTCATGCTTATTGCCGCTTTCGGTTACATTCCAGCTACTGCAGGTGCGCTCACACAAGAAGTAGTTGACTTGGTAGCAATTGTTGCAGCATTGCGGGCGATCGGAAGCCGTAAAGCAGATAAAGCCTTACTGGTTTCTGACACTCGTAGTGATGACATTACTGCGTTAGAGAAAGATAACGAGCCGGCTTTGTTGTAGAACCAGAATTTCTGTGGGCAGTTGCGTAAGCGTATGCAACTGCCCACAAGTATTTACCAGCGCCGATTTGGTGTCTGCTGGCGTGTGAAGGCATCGTGCCTTTGATCAATGACGCTATGTCTGAGAAGAAAATACTCAACCGGCTCATCACGCTTATGTGACCAGCGGCGATGAAGAAAATAGCCTGTGAGTACAACCACTACGGCGAACAAAACGCATAAAACATAAGCGCGAGTTAATGCTGTACACAGCACAATAAGTAGCAGCAACACGATGAGAGTTATTCGAAGGTAAGCAAGCAAGGCTTTCATTTTTGTGTGCTGGGCAGCATGCTCTTTCTCTGCAGTAAATCGGGCAAGTGCCTGGTTTTGCTGCCACGCAACATAGTCAACGCTAGCTTGTCGTTCAACCATGTATGTTGTGTAGTCACGTTCTGCTGATGACTGCTGCTTGTGGGAAGCGTGCGGGTAACGTCGGCGCACAAAAACCTCATCTACTGTTACGTATGGCTTAACAGTTTTATCGGCAGCCACATAGAAAACCTGTGGTGTTACTTTCTGAGTGCCTTCGAACAGTAGTGCGATCATGTGTTTGTAAAGCCGTTAGGCTGAGAACATGGATCTTTTTGACTCAACAGGGCAGACAACATTAGGTGTGCCTGAGATATCGGAACATGCGCCCTTAGCGGTTCGTATGCGTCCAACTCATGTTGACGAAGTTACTGGGCAGCAGCACCTACTGAAACAAGGCTCACCGCTGAGACGTTTACTTGAACCGAGCTCTGGGACTTTCAAAGCAGCGCCAGGATCAGTGATTTTGTGGGGTCCACCAGGAACCGGAAAAACAACTCTGGCGTATTTGATCGCGCAGAACTTTGGTCGTCGTTTTGTGGAATTGTCTGCAGTGACTGCAGGGGTGAAAGACGTGCGGGCAGTTATTGAGGATGCCCGTCGGAGGCTAACTGCAGGCTCACAAGAAACAGTGCTGTTTATTGACGAGGTTCACCGGTTTTCAAAGTCTCAGCAGGATGCGTTACTACCTGCTGTCGAAAATAGGTGGGTTACGCTCGTGGCAGCTACCACTGAAAACCCAAGCTTTTCCGTGAATTCACCGTTGCTATCACGTTCGCTGTTGCTCACTTTGCAGCCCTTACACGACGACGACATTGCACGCTTGCTAGAACGGGCGATACAAGACCCTAAAGGGTTAGACAACGAAATAAAATTAACTGATGAAGCGCAAGAACACTTGCTTCGTCTTGCAGGTGGGGATGCACGCAAAGCATTAACGATCCTAGAGGCCGCCGCAGGAGCCGCGCTTGAAGCGCATTATGCGCAAGAAAACAGTCCACATTCTGATTGTGTAATCGTTGACGTTGAAGTCGTAGAACAAGCCGTTGATGTTGCGGCTGTGCGATACGACCGAGATGGCGATCAGCACTACGATGTGGTCTCAGCTTTTATTAAATCTATGCGGGGGAGTGACGTCCAAGCCGCATTGCATTATCTAGCAAGAATGATCGTTGCTGGAGAGGACCCCAGATTTATTGCTCGTAGGGTTGTTATATCTGCTTCGGAAGATGTTGGAATGGCAGACCCTTCGGCACTGCAATCAGCTACTGCGGCAGCGCAGGCCGTTCAGTTGTTAGGGATGCCAGAAGCAAAATATGCCCTTGCTCAGGCTGTCGTCCATATTGCTACAGCACCAAAATCTAATCGCGTGCATGACGCCGTCAACGCTGCAATTGCTGAGGTGCAAAGCGGCAGGATAGGTGTTGTTCCTGAACATTTACGCGACGGACATTACGTTGGGGCGAAGAAATTAGGTCACGCCGTTGGATATTTATATGCGCATGACTTTCCACACGCGATTGCGCCGCAACAATATCTTCCTGATGCATTACTTGGTGTCGAATATTATCGCCCTAGTGATCGCGGGTTTGAGCGTAACGTCACACAACGTCTTGACGGTATCGACGCGATTTTACGGGACGAGCGTGGCGTGTGACTGGTAGTATTTTTAGGTTGCTTTATGTATATGCATAAGCAGCCACCTGGGACCTCGGCCCGCGACATGACACCTAACTATTGGTGATTATTGCTCTTCGGCTGGTCCCACACTTAGCGCAAAAGCGTTAGGTGTGACGTCAATTTAACGACAGGAACGGAAAACGTATGTCTTCTGTAACCCGTTCGCGCCGCCAGGTTCGCCTGAGCCGCGCATTGGGAATTGCTCTTACTCCAAAGGCTGTTAAGCACTTCGAGAAGCGCCCTTACCCACCAGGTGAGCACGGTCGTAGCCGTCGCCGCACCGAGTCGGACTACGCAGTTCGTCTTCGTGAGAAGCAGCGTCTTCGCGCGCAGTACGCATTGCGTGAGAAGCAGCTTCGTGCAGCTTACGACAAAGCTCGTACATTGGATGGTTTGACCGGTGAGACCATGGTCGAGCTCTTGGAGACTCGTCTGGACGCGCTTGTCCTACGTGCTGGTTTTGCTCGTACGATCCTTCAGGCTCGTCAGGCTGTAGTACACCGTCACATCCTTGTTGATGGCAAGCTCGTTGACCGTCCATCATTCAAGGTGAAGCCTGGCCAAACCATTCAGGTTAAGCCAAAGATGCAGGCTGCAACCCCTTACCAGGTCGCTGCTGCAGGCGCTCACCGCGATGTTCTTCCTGCTGTTCCTGGCTACCTCGACGTTCAGCTCGAGAAGCTCTCTGCAGTGTTGGTTCGTAAGCCAGCTCGTGCCGAGATTCCAGTTCAGTGCGAAGTTAACTTGGTCGTCGAGTACTACGCTCGCTGATCTTGAACATTTCGATCAACTGATCGTAAAAAGAGGACTCTGCTTAGGCAGGGTCCTCTTTTTTGTGTTTGTTGCGTTTTAGGTGTGGTTTGGCGTGCGTAAACCGAGTTGACGGGTAGTGTTGATTCAGAATTGGCTAGTGTGTTGAGGAGTGCCTTGTGATTGGTGATATTGCTGGACTTATTGCAGCTGTAGCGTTTGTTGCGCTTGTTGGATTATTAGCTGTGCCGCTCATTAAATTGGGAAAAGTTTTTGATGCGGCCACAAAAAGCCTTGAAGAGATCACTGAACATACTGTCCCTATTCTTGACGAATCTGTGACAACCGTGACCTCTGCTAATGCACAGTTAACAAAGATTGACACGGTAACGACATCTGCCGCTGAAGTTTCCCAAAACATTTCAGCGTTGACCGGGATTTACTCGGCAACGTTTGGGCGCCCCCTAGTTAAGGTCGCAGCTTTTAGTTATGGGGTTCGTAAAGCGATGCGCTCCGCGGTAGGAAAAGTTAAGGGCGATGCGCGATGAAGCGACTTTTTTGGGTGGGGACCGGAGTGGCTTTAACCGTTTTCGTTATGGTTAAAGGTCGAAAAATTATTCTGCAGTACACGCCCGAAGCCGTTGCGGAACGGGCAACTGCGCAAGCTACAGAGTTCAGCGAGCGCGCAACCGCTGCGGCAGGTGGCTTTGCCCGTGAGTTTAAGAGTGCTTTTGCTGAACGTGAACGCGAGTTAATGTCATATTTGCTGGCGGAAACTCAAGGAGACGTTGAAGATTTGAAGGCGAGGAGGGCAGCTAGCCGTTCAGGTGGGCAGCATGCTGCTGGTTCAAGTGTTCCTGGTCGGGTTGAAGATTTCCCTGATGTTGATCCTGAAGAGCAAGAACTCGGGTATTCGTTTTAGTTTTTTGTGCTTCGCAGATTGTTGTGACCGGTGTGACGTGGTCGGTTCGGTTATTGGTGGTCTAGAGCGCGTAAGATTGTACGGTGCTCATAATGTGTGAGCCGTGCAGATGACGATTGAACAGTTGTAGAGGAACACATGCGTACCGCTGAAATCCGCCAACGTTGGCTCGACTATTTTGAATCGCGTGGACACGCGATCGTGCCTTCGGCGTCTTTGATCTCTCCAGATCCTTCCCTCCTGTTCACGATCGCGGGCATGGTTCCTTTTGTTCCGTACATGTTGGGTGAGCAGACTCCGCCTTGGAAGCGTGCTACTTCCGTACAAAAATGTATTCGTACAGGTGATATTGATGAGGTTGGTAAAACCACTCGTCACGGTACGTTCTTTCAAATGAACGGTAACTTTTCGTTCGGAGATTATTTTAAAGAACAAGCGATTGAATATGCGTGGGACTTTATTACAGGTCCTGAAGTTGAGGGGAAGCTTGGTTTTGACCCAGAGCTTGTTTGGGTCACTGTGTATGAAGACGATGATGAGGCTAAAGAGCTGTGGGAGCGTATTGCCGGCTTGCCAGCACAGCGTATTCAACGTCGCGGTAAAGAAGACAATTATTGGCACACCGGGCAGCCTGGTCCTGGTGGTCCTTGTTCTGAGATTTATATTGATCGTGGCCCAGAGTTCGGTCAAGAGGGCGGCCCTGTAGTTGATGAGGACCGTTATCTAGAGATCTGGAACCTTGTGTTCATGCAGTACCAACTCGCGAATGTTACTGCTAAGGACAGATTCGATATTGTTGGTCCGCTTAAACAGCGCAATATCGATACGGGTATGGGGTTGGAGCGCGTTGCTTTGTTGAAGCAAGGCGTGAACAACATGTACGAAATCGACCAAGTTTTCCCTGTTATTGAGGCGGCAGAGAAACTTACTGGCAAAAAGTATGGTGCGCAGGAAGACGATGACGTTCGTTTCCGTGTTGTTGCCGACCATGTTCGTTCGTCTTTGATGCTCATCGGTGATGGAGTGCGTCCTTCAAACGAGGGGCGCGGTTATGTCTTACGTAGGCTGATGCGTCGTGTTATTCGCGCTATGCGGTTGCTTGGAGTGACTGAGCCTGTTTTCCCTACGCTTATTGAAACATCCAAGAATGTGATGGCTGAGTCGTACCCGTATCTTGAAGATAATTGGGTATCGATCTTGGCAACAGCTCAAGCTGAGGAAGACACGTTCCGTCGTACTTTGAATGCGGGGCTGACGATCCTTGATTCGGCAGTGTCTGAGGCAAAAACTTCAGGTTCAGCTGCGCTTACAGGTGAACAAGCTTTCCAACTGCATGACACGTATGGTTTCCCTATTGATTTGACGTTGGAAGTCGCTGCAGAGCAGGGTGTTTCTGTTGATGAAAAGGCTTTCCGTTCCCTCATGCAGGAGCAGCGTGAGCGTGCGCGTGCTGACGCTTTAGCGAAAAAGCAGGGGCACAGTGACCTGTCTGTTTATCAGGGAATTGTTTCTGGTTTGTCTGCCCCAGTGGAATTCTTGGGGTACACGGATGCGAAAGCACCAGCACGTGTCGAGGCGATGCTTGTTGATGGTGTCGCAACAACGACCGTGCAGGCTCCGGCAAGCGTTGAACTTATTTTGGATCGCACCCCGTTTTATGCAGAGAAGGGTGGTCAGCTCGCTGACCATGGAACGGTGCTGTCTGATGGTGGAGCAACCTTCGAAGTGGACGACGTACAGTCTCCAGTGAAGGGGCTTTCCGTGCATCGTGGACGCCTCCTTGAAGGCACACTTGCTGTGGGAGAGTCCGTTGTTGCTGAGATTGATGTTGTGCGTCGTCGTCAGATCAGCCAAGCTCACTCTGCAACACACATGATCCATAAAGCTCTTCAAGAAACATTGGGTGCTGATTCTACGCAGGCTGGTTCGGAAAATTCACCGAACCGTATTCGTTTTGATTTCCGTCAAAGCCAGGCAGTGCCGGTGACTGCTTTATCTGAAATTGAAGGTCGGGTAAACGATCAGCTTCGGGAAAACTTCGAAGTTACAGACGTTACGACTTCACTTGATGAAGCACGCGCTATGGGCGCGATGGCATTGTTCGGTGAAAAATATGGTGAGCGTGTCCGTGTCGTTTCTATTGGTGGCGACTGGTCTCGTGAGCTTTGTGCAGGCACCCACATCAAACAGACTGGTGATTTAGGAATTGTGACGATTCTTGGTGAATCGTCGATCGGTTCTGGTGTGCGTCGTGTGGACGCACTGGTTGGTGCTGGAGCTTATGGACATAATGCGAAAGAACGCGCGTTAGTATCGCAGCTTTCTGGACTGTTGAACGTTCGATCGGATGAGTTGCCGAACCGTATTGAATCTTTGGTGTCGAAGCTAAAAGAATCAGAGAAGGAGCTGGCTCAACTCCGCCAAGCACAAATAATGGCTTCGGCTGGGAAACTTGTGGAATCTGCGCAGCGTATAGGTTCTGTGCGTGTGATCACTCATAACCTTGGCGATATTTCTGATCCGAATGCTTTGCGTACTCTTGCAACAGATTTGCGTAACCGTTTAGGTGATTCGGATGCGTCAGTTGTTGCCGTAGCTGGTGTGGCAAAGGAACGTCCACAAGTTGTCATTGTCACGAACCAGGGTGCACGCGATCTTGGTATTAAAGCAGGGGCTCTTGCTAAAACTGCGTCAGGTATCCTTGGCGGCGGTGGCGGCGGTAAAGACGATATGGCCCAGGGCGGTGGACAAAACCCTGAAGCTTTGCCACAAGCCCTAGAAGGTATCGTCGCTGCTATCCAGACTGTTGCATAATCGTGGCTTTTTACAATGGTGAGTCAGTCGAGCCCCAGCCGATAGCGCGTGGGGCTCGACTAGCCGTAGATGTTGGAACGGTCCGTGTAGGTGTGGCAGCGAGTGACCCAGATGGAATCCTTGCGTCACCAGTCGCAACTTTGCAGCGTGACCGTTCGGTTACATACACGATAGGCGGAAAAATACCGGCAGCATTGCCTTCAGATATCACCGCTATTCGAGAGCTAGTTGAAGAACGGTGGATAAAAGTCATATACATCGGGTTACCCAAGCATTTGTCAGGTAATCAAGGTTCTTCTGCGCAGATGGCTTTAACATATGCTGACCTTATTAAACGCGTTGTTCCAGAAGTCGAAGTAAGGCTTATTGACGAACGCATGACAACGGTGACCGCACATCAAGCTTTGCATTCGTCGGGGAAAAACAGTAAGAAGCATCGTTCAGTTGTGGATCAGGTAGCAGCAGTGGTCATGTTGGAAACTGCTTTAGAAACCGAAAAAAGAACTGGTGAGCGGGCTGGAAGCCCAGTTGAAGCGTAGATTTTGTGTGCTTTGTTGAAGTCTTTAAAAGATCACCCACACTGTTACATAAGCGTGATCTTGGAGTGTAGAATCTAACGCTTAGGTGATACTTACAAGTAATGCGAGAAGGATGCGAGATCAAAAACTCTCGTCCGAAACGCATTCCCCTGGACAAAAGGACCAACAGCGGTGAACGACCTGTTCGAAATGCAGAATCACACAGATAACGAAAACGGACGTCTGTCACGTGTGGAGCGTAGAGAGTTAGCAGCTCGAAAAAAGAGGGCTGCAAAGCGTCGTCGTGCATCGATGATTGCAACACTCGTAGCTGTTTTGGTTATTGGTGCCGTTGTTGTTGTTGGTTGGCAAGCAGGAGCGAGCTTCTTTGCAAATCTGTCACCGTTTAAAGCTCCTACGTCCCAAGAAGAAGCGAAAGATTACCCTGGTCCAGGGAAAGATGCTGTAGAAATTACTGTCAATGAAGGTGACGCTGGATCTGCAATAGCGAATACTCTTTTTTCAAATGGTGTAATTGCGTCGCAAAAGGCGTTCAGTAACGCTTCTCTAGTTAACCCAGACGCTGGAAAAATTCAGCCAGGAACATACCGGTTGTATAAGGAACTTCCTGCAGCTGAGGCTATCGAAATGCTGCTAGACCTCGACAACCTTGTTGGAAACCGAGTGCAGGTTATCCCTGGCGATAACGTTGCAAAGATTTTCCAAACGATCAAGGGCGTCACAGGTCTCTCCGAAGAAGAACTTCAAAAAGCCCTTGACGATCCTGAAGCACGAGGATTACCTAAGGGCGCCAATAAAAACTTTGAAGGATGGCTAGCAG
This sequence comes from Timonella sp. A28, assembly GCF_051200815.1. Classification (GTDB taxonomy): domain Bacteria; phylum Actinomycetota; class Actinomycetes; order Actinomycetales; family Cellulomonadaceae; genus Timonella. The sequence continues at coordinate 571,866 of NZ_CP195159.1, forward strand.
ACGGTGACTACCGTTTTGGTCCTGACGTCACGGCAGAAGAAGTCATCGACAAAATGGTTGCACGCACAGTCTCTCGTTTGACGAAACTTGAAGTACCCAAAAAGAAGTGGGAAGAAACACTCAATATCGCTGCAATTATTGAAAAAGAGGGCGGAGGTAAGGACGACTTCGACAAAGTCGCCTCCGTTATCTACAACCGTCTAGATATTGATATGAAACTTCAGATGGACTCCACCGTGCATTATGTGTTCGGGGGAAGCTCCGATGCCAGCACGACAGACGCGCAACGTAAAGACAACAACAAATGGAACACCTACGCGCACAAGGGCTTGCCTGCAACTCCTATTGCTACACCTGGCAAGGCTGCAATTGAGGCAGCTGTAGACCCTGCTCAAACCGATTACATTTACTTTGTTGCTGTGGACCCAGTAAAGAAAATTACGAAGTTTTCAACTACGTGGACAGAACACCAAAAGAATGTTGCCGAATACATTGCTTGGATTGAAGAAAACAGGTAAGAAACGTACATCTCGTTTGTTCGGGTAGTGGAGAAACACGTGAATCGTAGAGCAGCCGTCTTGGGCCACCCTATTAAGCATTCGTTGTCACCTACGCTGCATCAAGCGGCTTACAAGGCTTTAGGGTTAGACGGCTGGTCTTACGATCGTTTCGACATCGACCGCGATGAACTTGCAGAGTTTTTTACAACACTGAATGATTCATGGGCGGGCCTAAGCATTACGATGCCTCTGAAACAAGAAGTGTTCAGATTAGTCGATCACGTTGAACCGCTCGCGCAGGTTACCGGTGCAATAAATACGGTTGTCTTTTCCGGTCAAGGAACGCAGCGATCAAGCATCGGCACAAACACAGATGTGTATGGGATCGTACACGCTTTGGGCGAGGGAAAAATCCGTAGCCCGTTGCATAAGGCGGCGATTTTAGGGGCGGGAGCCACCGCCTCTTCGGCTTTAGCTGCGTTAGCCCAGTTGGGATGTACCACCCCTGTGGTTATGGTCCGCGATCTGGCACGTACAACATCTTTGCAGGCTGCTGCAGACCGTATGGGTATCCAACCAACTTTTGCACTGTTGAGTTCCGCTGTTGAACGTTTGCATAGCATGGACGCTATCGTTTCGACTCTTCCGCCTCACGCAGCAGATCCTCTTGCAAAAGAGCTTTCTATGCGAGGCAAGACGTCACATGGTGCGCTTTTGGATGTTGCTTATACACCTTCGCCAACAGCGTTAATTGCTGCTTGGCAGAATATAGGCGGAAGCGCCATCACCGGTGACCGGATGTTGCTGCATCAAGCTGTAGAACAAGTACGTCTTATGACTGGTCATACTGGGCCGGTCGAAGCAATGTCCAATGCACTAGAAAACGCCTTGAACAGCAAATAGTTTCCACCTGTTCACTTTTAACCCGTCTTGTGGATCACAAGACCTTATGAAACTTCACTGGTTCGCCGATACAAGTTAGGAAGTAACTGCGAACCAGTGGAGTAACAGTGAAGCAACTTGGCGAAATCCTCCTTGACGAAGGTCTTGTAACACAAGACCAACTTCTTGCTGCGCTCGACGAACAAGTCATGCGCGGCACCAGCTTAGGGCGCGTCCTTGTAGAAGGCGGAATGCTCACAGAAAGCCAGCTTGTTTCCGCGCTTGCTCAACAAGTTGGCCTGCAATTCGTTGACCTCGACGAATTCAGCGTCGACCGTAAAGCTGTTGCTCTGGTACCTGGAACCCTCTGCCGTAGATACGTCGTCCTACCTATCGGGTTTGAAGGCGACTCCATCAAACTAGCGATGGCCGACCCTGGAAACGTTTTGGCGCTCGATGACGTTCGCCAAATCACACGCATGAATGTAATTCCAGTCGTTGCAACACATGACGACTTATCGCGAGCGCTGGATCGTTTTATTCGTGCTGATGGCGAGATGGATGATTTGGCGCATGTTCTTTCTGAGCAGCAGGAGGAAGAGCAGTTTGATTTGTCGGCGATGGGGGATTCGATTGATGATGATGCTCCTATTGTTCGGTATGTGAATTTGGTTGTTACTCAGGCGATTACGGATAGGGCGTCTGATATTCATATTGAGCCGACTGAGCATGATGTGCGTGTTCGTTATCGTATTGATGGTGTTTTGCATGAGATGCAGCGTTCTCCGAAGGCGACGCAGGCTGCGGTGACGTCTCGTGTGAAGATTTTGTCGGATATTGATATTGCTGAGAAGCGTAAGCCTCAGGATGGTCGTATGTCTGTGAATCATCATGGGCGGAAGATTGATTTGCGTGTTGCGACTTTGCCTACTGTGTGGGGCGAGAAGATTGTTATGCGTATTTTGGATAATTCGACGGCGAGTCTTGATTTGCGTGATTTGTCTTTTGGTGAGGCGAATTATGGGGTGTATCGGGAGTCGTATACGAAGCCGTACGGGATGATTCTTGTTACGGGGCCGACGGGGTCTGGTAAGTCGACGACGTTGTATGCGACGTTGAATGCTGTTTCTAAGCCTGAGATTAATGTGATTACGGTTGAGGATCCGGTTGAGTATCGGTTGCCGGGGATTAATCAGGTTCAGGTGAATCCTAAGGCTGGTTTGACGTTTGCTGGGGCGTTGCGTTCTATTTTGCGTTCGGATCCGGATGTTGTGTTGTTGGGTGAGATTCGTGATCATGAGACGGCGCAGATTGCTATTGAGGCTGCGTTGACTGGTCACTTGGTGTTGTCGACGTTGCACACGAATGATGCTCCTTCTGCTGTTACTCGTTTGACTGAGATGGGTATTGAGCCGTTTCTTGTTGGTTCTGCGCTTGATTGTGTTGTTGCGCAGCGGCTTGCTCGTAAGTTGTGTGATAAGTGCAAGGAGCGGTATACGCCTACGCCGGAGGAGTTGGAGTCTGCTCGTTTTCCGTGGGTGCGGGGTGAGGAGCTTCCTGTGTTGTTTAGGCCTGTTGGGTGTTCGACGTGTTCGAAGACGGGGTATCGGGGGCGTCTTGCGTTGCATGAGGTTATGCGTGTGACGGAGGAGATTGAGCGGCTTGCTGTTGCGCATGCTTCTGCGGCGGAGATTAATAAGGTTGCGCTTGAGCAGGGTATGTTTTCGCTGCGTGATGATGGGTGGATGAAGGTTGCTGAGGGGCGTACTTCTGTTGAGGAGATTTTGCGTGTGGTTGCGTAGTGGGTTTGTGTGTGGGGCTGGTTGTTTAAGTACTGGCTGAGAGTTGTCGATATTGGTGTTTTACGTGGCTGTTGTGGTGTGTGTGGATGGTGGAGGGCGAGATTGTGGCTGAGCAGGGACAACCGATGAGTGATCCGGTGCGTGGTTTTGTGAGGGGTGGTCAGCAGGGGCAGCCTTCTGTGAGGCCTGGGGCTGGGGTGTCTTCGCCTGGTGGCGTGTCTGAGTATGGGTGGGCGCAGCAGCCTTATGGTGGTGGGTCGCAGCCGGTGTTTGGTGCTGGTGGTAGGCCGGCTGGGGGAGAGCCGCAGTTTGTTCCTCAGTCTCAGCGTAGTGATGGTGGGCCGGTTGGTGTTCCTGTTGCGCCGTTGCGTCAGCCTGTTGTGCAGTCTGCTCCGCAGGTGAGTCAGCCGCAGGACGGGTATTCGTCTGCTGGGGTTGCGGGGCAGGTGCCTGTTCAGGAGGAGGCTGCGCCGGTGCGGCGTCCTCGTGGTGTTGTCACGTCGGAGCGGGCTTCGAGTAGTCGTATTGGTATGAGCAATACGTTGCGTGTTGGTGATTTGTTGCTTGACGATGTGCTTCGTGACGTTGTGTTTTTTGATGCGTCTGATCTTCATGTGACGGACCGGTCTTTCCCTATGATTCGTCGGGCTGGTGCGTTGACTCCGTTGGAGGGGTATGAGGTTCTTGAGGGGGAGTCGTTAAAGCGTTCGTTGTATTCGATTTTGACGCAGAAGCAGCGGGAGACGTTTGAGGAGAATTTGGAGCTTGATTTTGCTTATCAGGTGCCGAATGGTTCGCGTTTTCGTGTGAATATTTATCAGCAGCGTGATTCTATGGGTGCTGCTTTTCGTGTGATTCCTAGTGAGATTAAACCGTTGGAGGATCTTGGTGTTCCTCCGGTGGTGGCGACGTTTTCGAGCTTTCCACGTGGGCTTGTTCTTGTTACGGGGCCGACGGGGTCTGGTAAGTCGACGACTCTTGCGTCCATCATTGATTTAGCGAACCGTACTCGTCCTGACCACATTATGACGGTTGAGGATCCTATTGAGTTTTTGCATGATCATAAAAAGTCGGTTGTGAATCAGCGTGAAGTTGGTACGGATACGTGGTCATTTGCGGCGGCGTTGAAGCATGTTTTGCGTCAGGATCCAGACATTATTCTTGTTGGTGAAATGCGTGATCTGGAAACAATTTCGGTGGCGTTGACTGCTGCGGAGACAGGTCACCTTGTGTTTGCGACGTTGCACACGCAAGATGCGGCACAAACCATTGACCGTGTTATTGACGTGTTTCCGCCAGAGCAACAGGAACAGATTCGTGTTCAGCTGGCGGCAGCTATTCAAGGTGTGGTGTGTCAAACCTTGTGTAAGCGAGCTAATGGTCCGGGTCGTGTTGTTGCGACTGAGGTGATGGTGGCAACCCCCGGTATCCGCAATTTGATCCGTGAGGGAAAAACCCACCAAATTTATTCCGCTATGCAGGCGGGTAAAAACCATGGCATGCACACCATGGATCAGCATCTTGCCGATCTTGTGACGACGGGAGCTATCTCGTATGAAACGGGTGTTGATAAATGTCATCACGTCGAGGACTTTAACCGTCTTGCTGGTCGAGGCGGCGGATCGGGTTTTAAAGCTGAAGCTGTACATGGAGGTTACTGATGAGCGCGTCAAAACCAACACTTGTTGACGACATGCGCGAGTACGAATACACGGTTCGTAACGCGCAAGGAAAAGTAGTCACAGCACGCATTGAGGCACCAAATGAGCAGGCCGTAGCTGCACGTTTGGGGTCGATGGGGCTTGTGCCGATCTCCATTGAACCCGTAGTTGTGTCGGGGTTGGATAAAGAAATCGAGATTGGTTTCTTAAAAAAGAAAATCGATTTGCGTGACCTTGCAGTCATGTCACGTCAAATGGCTACCATGATCTCGGCTGGCTTGTCGCTGCTACGCACCTTAGCGATCCTCGCTGAGCAAACCGAAAACCCAGAGTTGGGTAAAGTGTTGGCGCAAACCCGCTCAGAGGTAGAAAAAGGTGGGTCTCTTTCTACTTCTCTGGCAAAGCACCCCACAGTTTTCCCACCCATCATGATTAACATTGTGCGTGCGGGAGAAACCGGCGGATTCCTTGAAGACGCACTGCTCGGGTTGGCAGAAAACTTCGAATCAGAAGTTAAACTGCGCGCAAAAATCAAATCAGCAATGACCTATCCCATCGTCGTGTTCATTATGGCGATCTTGGCGACTGTGGGCATGCTCATCTTCATCGTCCCGATCTTCGAACAAATGTTCAAAGACTTTGGTGCGTCTCTGCCAGCCCCCACACAAATGCTGGTTGTCCTCTCCGGCATCATGAAATGGTTGGCGCCAGTACTCGCCGTTGTGCTGATTTTTGCGTCAGTGTGGTGGGCAAAAAACAAACACAAAGACGAGATCCGCGCAAAAGTTGATCCGATGAAGCTAAAAACCCCAGTCTTTGGAAAACTCTTCCAAAAAGTTGCGGTAGCACGCTTCACCAGAAACTTTGCAACGATGCTGGGTGCAGGCGTCCCTATCTTGCAGGCCCTCGATATCGTGGGATCGACGGCAGGCAACTGGGTTATTGAAGAAGCAGTTAAAGACGTTCAAGGGGGAGTGCGTCAAGGCATGGCCCTATCGGTGCCGATGGGCAAGCACACGGTGTTCCCGCCCATGGTCACTCAAATGGTGTCTGTTGGTGAAGACTCCGGGTCCATGGAAACCATGCTCGGCAAAATCTCAGAGTTTTACGACCAAGAAGTCGAAGCAACAACAGAATCACTCACGGCACTCCTTGAGCCACTCATGATCGCGTTCCTAGGTGTCATTGTCGGTGGAATGATCGTTGCGCTCTACCTGCCGATCTTCAACATTTTCGACCTCATCAAGTAACAGTTAGATAACGAGTTAAGTTTCTTAACAAATTCCCTCAAGTTCTTCCACGTGGATACCGATACCCATTGTGGAGCGATAGAGAACCTTGATATCGCGACATCTTCACTTTTACTTTCGAAACAGAAATGGAGAGATCATAATGATCGCTCGCGTAGCTAAGCAACTCAACAACAAAGAAAAGGGCTTCACCCTTATCGAACTCCTCGTTGTTGTCGTCATCATCGGCATCCTCGCAGCAATCGCAATCCCAGCCTTCCTCAAGCAGCGCGAGAACGCATGGCGCGCAGCTGTAGAATCCGACGTTAAGAACGCGACGATTGCAGCAGAGTCTTTCTCCACCACTAACAACGGCTTATACACAGGCTTGGCAACTGCTGCATCAGCGGATGGTGTTGCGGACGCTTCGTGGAAGAACGCTGGGTTCAACGGAACAAAAGGTGTTTCAATTACAGCCACAATCAACGCAACGGATTACAAGCTTGAAGGTGAGCATGGACAGCTTGCAGGTGAGATCTACACCTACAATTCGACAAACGGTGTAGGCGCCTGGAACTAATCTTCACGCAAAAGCGGCGACAGCTTTCTGTCGCCGCTTTTGCGTTTCATGCCACAAGTATCTTTTAAGTTTTAGATACTGCATGCCGATACACGTACTGGTAGGACTACTAGTGATTGGACGCGAGTGAAACACAACGCTTCAGAAGAAGGATTCGGCATTGTGTCCGTACTGGTTGCAATGATGCTCTTCGCAATCATCCTCATGGCAGCAGCGCCACTGCTCATGAACTCACTGCGTCAAGCTGCAGATAATGCCGCCCTCTCAGCCGCTTCTCAGCTCGCAAACGAAAACATTGCGAAAGCACGACTTGCACAAAACAGTTGCGAATCATTTAAAACGTTCGTCACCACACCGACAACGACTGTCACCGACTCACGCGGCAACGTCTTCACAATAACCGTGAACTCAGAATTTACCGACACGACCGACGTAACCACATGCAAAAATGCTCCACGCAGCTACACGTATGAAGTGTCCGTCGCTAGGGCAGGTGCGGCAACGCCACTCATAACTACCCGCACCCTCCTCGCAGTCCCGAAAGTGGGGTAGCGCCATGTTCCAACACATTACGTCCCAGTACCGCGATTTTCGCAGTCATCATAAAAGCTCTGAAGCAGGCATGTCCCTAGTGGAACTTATCGTCTATATTGTGCTCGTCGCTATCGTTGGAACTCTCGTGACCGGACTAATCATTAACGTGTTCCGAGTCAACACAGACGTTCAACTCACCAGTGAGAGTTCAAACAACGCACAAAACCTGATGGACAGAGTTGAACTCACCATAAGAAACGCAACAGCCTACACCGTAGTGCCAGGGACCAACTCAGAACTACTGGTCGCAGAAGTGCGCTCCACAGAACAAGGACTAGCGCAAGCAGAAGTAACACGATGCGTCGGCATCTACTTTGATTACACCACCCAAAACGTCCACTATGTCAGCGACGCCGCCAACGGGGGAGCGCGCAGCAAAACAGCAGCAGCGAACCCCGCAGTAGCAACAAACTGGCCTATCTTCCTCGCCGACGTAAAAAAAACGAGTGGAACACCAATCTTTACACCCATAGCAGGGGGCACACGAGTGAATTTCCAGGTCCAACCAGCTGCGCTTGACCGTGCAATTCAACTCACATCCGCCATAGACGCCCGAGCCTTAGGCTCAAGCACAGGAGCGTGCCTGTAATGAAAAAACTCTTCCACAAAAAACACAACGTACATGACGAACGAGGCGACGCACTCGTCCTCGTCATCACAAGCATCTTCCTCATCGGTATTGTTGTCACATCGCTTGTCACCATTACTGTCGCAGCAACAGCAAAAGCCGCAGCCACACGAGCGCACTCACAAGCGTTAGCAGCAGCCGAAGGCGGCATAGAAGTAACTGCACGTATGCTTATCAGCGAGTCAACAAGTCGACCCGCATGCAACTCCTCATACACCAGTGCGGCAGGCACCCAGCCACAATACTCAATTACCGTTGAATACATGCCCGCAAGCGGCACAACCTATCAACCATGCAACGGCGCACAACTACCCGCCAACGCAAAAGCAGTACGCTTTGTGTCAACCGGAACCGCACAGGACGCTGGCAGCCAACGCAACGCAACACGAAACACCGCAACCGTTGAACGCGTATTCGAACGCCCCAACAAAGGCCGCTTCAACGAAGCAATATTCGGTGACGTTGAAGTAGAAACCAACTCAACATACGTTCTCCACCCAGACAGAGGACCCGACGGCACCGGCAGCGGGCTCGACTCGAACATCGTCACAAACGGGTTATGGAAATGCCCAGCAAACTCTAAAATCGCAGGAAACGTTGTGGCACTAGGCGGCGCGGTAACATCCACGAACTGCATAGTTGGGGGAGACCTGCACGTGGTCGGAAACCTCACCGCATCAAGCAAAGTTTCCGTCCAAAAAAACCTTTTTGTTAACGGAAACCTTGCCAGCTCTTCCTCTAATTTGTATGTCGACGAAAACGTACTAGTACACGGCGACGTGAAATTTACAAATGACGGAAATAAAGTTCTTGGAGATTTACGTGCCACCGGAAAATACACGACAACTTCTCCCGACAGCATCAATAACTTTATTGGCGGAACAGCCTACTTTGGCCAAGGACTAGCAGGAAGCGGCTGGACCTACAACGAACTCACATCACGCTCCGGCGCAAAACTTAAACTAAATCAAAGCACAGCAGGGGAAGCCTGGAGCTTTCCAAGCATCATGACAGACACGAAAACCCCTGAAGAAATTGAACGGTTAACGTTTCCATTCATTACAAAAACAGACGAAATGTTTAATGGATTCCACCGCACAACTTGGAAAGACATCGGTTTAGCAAACAACATTTTTCAAGGTTCAAACTGTGGATCAATCGGATTGCAAGGAACCCTTGTTATAAACGAAAATACGTTCATGGACGGCACAGACTGCCCAGGGCTCACATTCGGGTATGGAAATCTAACAATTGAATTAAACGCAGACGCAGTTTTGTATGTAAAAAGTTTCAGCAGTTCCATAAACGTAAACATTGTGGCCGGACCAAACGCATCAACAGATAACCGCCATACCTTGTACATTATGGTGGCACCGCACGACGACCCATCACGCCACACCTGCAAACCCATCCCCGGAAACGTCGGCAGCTTACGGCTAGCTACTGGAACGTGGGACACCTCGCCGAAAAACGGCCGATTGGGTACCAAACTTATGCTCTACTCGGCCGGCGAAGCCAAACTCACTCTCACAAACTCCAACGTCACATCCGGTCAAATATATGGCTGCAAAGTCTCCTTCCCCTCAAGCTTCACAATGACATACGCAAAATCAGGTCCAGAAGCAAACAACAACCTTTTAGACCTTAAAGAATTGTGGACACGAGACATCACATTCTAATGAAACGGGCTGTCAACAAGGTTGTTGACAGCCCACATCCCACCCACTACACCTTGTAAAGTACCCACATGCTCATTGCACTTTGCGCACTGCTAGGCCTTGCCATCGGCTCATTTTTAAACGTTGTGATCTGGCGGCTACCACGCGGAGAAAGCCTGTCCCACCCGCCCAGCGCCTGCCCGCACTGCAACACGGCAATCAAATGGTATGACAATCTACCAGTACTTTCTTGGCTGCTCTTACAAGCAAAATGTCGCACCTGCAAAGAAAAAATAAGCGCCCGCTATCCACTCGTAGAAGCAACAACAGCGCTCGTCTTTGCTGCAGTGGCATGGAAATTCGCACACTCAATCTGGACCCTCGACGACCTACTCGTTCTGCTGCCGTTTTTATACATCGGAGCAATAGGGGTGGCACTAGCACTCATCGACCTAGACACCCACAAACTACCCAACAAAATAATCCTTCCCGCATACGTCATCACCCCAACGCTGCTTGCCCTCGCAACCTGGTCTATGGGCCAACCATGGACGTGGATGCTCAGGGCCCTCATAGGCGCGACAGTCCTCTACATTTTTTACTTCATTTTGTGCATTATCGGCGGTATGGGATTCGGCGACGTCAAACTAGCAGGAATCCTAGGCATGTGTCTTGCCTGGCTTGGCTGGGACTACCTCATCGTAGGAGGGTTCCTGCCCTTCCTCCTCGGCGGTTTATTCTCCGCAGCACTACTCATAGCGCGTAAAGCCGGACGAAAATCAGGGATCCCCTTCGGGCCATGGATGATCCTCGGCGCATTCATCGCATTCGCCAGCGCAGGTGAAATTTCAGCCTGGTATCTCCATACTTTCATGTAATTTCACTTATACCACCGTGATGTTTTCAGTCATTCTGCTCAAGTTGTAAGTATGTGGTGCCGATAAATTTCACGAATCACTGCAGACGTGACTGAGAGGAACATCGGTGGCTAAAACGTCAATCATCGGATTGGATATTGGCTCTACCGCAGTATGTGCCGCAGAACTTACTTTTGGTTCTGGTGGGCCTGGCAAATCGACGCCGACACTTACTGCGTTAGCGAATGTCCCGCTGCCTATGGGCGCTCTCCAAGATGGTGAAGTAGTTGACCCTAATACGGTTGCTCAGGCTATCCGGACGGCATGGGATCAAGGGAAGTTTTCGTCGAAAGATGTTGTCGTTGGTGTTGGTAATCAGCGTGTCATCATTCGTGAGGCGGATCTTCCATGGCAGCCACTTGATGGGTTGAAGAAGTCGTTGCCGTATCAGGCGCAACAGCTCTTGCCGACTGCTGCAGGAGATGCTCTTCTCGATTTTGTGCCTACTGGGGAGTACCACAATGAAGATGGGCGTTTTGTGCAGGGTCTTTTTGTGGCTGCTATTAGGGAAACAGTAACAGCGAATGTTCTTGCGGCGGAGGCTGCGGGGCTGCGTCCGCTGATGGTGGATCTTAATCCTTTTGCGATTCAGCGTGCGCTTGGTCATGGTGAGTTGCAGAATCATACGGTTGCTTTTGTGGATGTTGGAGCGCGTATAACGAATGTTGTGATTGCTGAACGTGGTCAGCCGCATTTTGTTCGTGTTATTCCGCACGGTGGGCAGGAGGCCACTGACACTGTTGCGCATGTTATGTCTGCGACTGCTGTTGAGGCGGAGCGGATGAAGCGTGAGATTGGTGTGGGGTATCAGGTGAGTTCTGATCGTGCGCATATTGCTGATGCGTTGCTTAATTCCACGACGAAGCTTATTGAGGCTATTCGTTCTACTTTTGTGTATTACTCGTCCAAAAATTTGGGTGCCCCTATTGATGTGGTGACACTAAGCGGTGGGGGAGCTTTGTTGAATGGGTTTGGTCAGTATTTGTCGTCTGCGACGAGGTTGCCTGTTCAGTTGGGTAATCCTTTTGAGAATGTGAAGGTGGCAAAGGGTGTGAACCTTGGGTCGCTTCAGGGTAGTGAGCAGACAGCTACGGTTGCTCTTGGATTAGCATATGGAGTTGCGCAATGAGTCGGGCATCGCGTTCGAAAGCGAAATCTTCTCAGTCTCCTGCGCCTGTGGGGGGTGCCATAAATTATGGTGCTTTGCCGCAGGTTAACTTGCTTCCCATTGAGATTATTGAGAAGCGAAACCTTAAAGAACTCAAAGTTAAGATCGTTTTTTATTTGTTGATTTTGTTGGTGGTTCTTGCGGCTGCTTTTGTGTTTGTGAAGGTGGAGCAGGCGCAAGCGCAGGGTCGTTATGATGATGCGGTTGCGGAGACTGCGCGGTTGAAGGCTGAGGAACTGAAGTATGCGGAAGTTCCTTTGGTGTTGAATCAGATTGAGACGCAGCGTGCTGCTCTTCGTGATGGTATGTATCGCGAAGTTATGTGGAAAGAATATATTGGTGCGGTTGCTGGGACTCTTCCAGATGATGGCATCATTCTTGATCTTGCGGTTGAGGCTGCGACGCCGAATGTTGCGGGACCGGAGAACACTGATGGTTTACAGGAGTCTTCTGTTGGTCAGTTGTCGTTCAAGGTCAATGTGTTGACGGTTCCTGATACGTCTGCGTGGATTGATGCGTTGAATGAGATTCCGGGGTTTTCTGATGCACGGTTTGCGTCAGCGACATATGAGAAGCCGAATGGTGATGTGTCGTATGAGTTTGTTGGAACAGTGCGTATTACTGAGGATGCTTACTCGGGACGTTTTGAACCGAAAACTGACGAGGAGGTTAAGTAGTTATGCCGTCTACTCGTAAAACGTGGATACTTGTTGCTTCGCTTATTGCGATTATTTTGGTTGCGCTTACGTGGATGTTTTTGTTGTCTCCGGTTCGAGAAAAGACGGGGACGCTTAATGATGAAGCAGAGGGCGTTGAGGCAGCGAACGAGATTTTAGATGCGAAGGTGTCGAAGCTTCGTAGTCAGTATGCAAAGATTGATGAGTTTCGCGCGCTTTTGACTGAATTTGAGCAGCATATTCCTGCTGCTGTTGATTATCAGTCGATTACGGCAGAGATTGATAGGTCGGTTGAGAAGTCTGGCGTGGCTTTGCTGTCGGTGGAAAGCGGTGAGAGTGTTGCGCCGGTTGTTCCTTTTACTGCCGCACAGCCGACAACTGCTGCTGCGTCCGCGGATCCGAATGCTCCGGTTGCAGACGAGCAGAAGCCAGCAGCCGCAAGCGCTAACCCTGGTACACCTGCAACTAAAACTGGGGCTTTAGCGAAGGTGCTTCCTGGTTTCTTCCAACTTCCTTTGGTGATTACTGTGCAAGGTGATTATGCCGAAGTGCGTGATTTTGTTGATACCTTGCAGGTTGATTCGACACGTTCGCTGTTGGTTCCTTCGATCACTGCCGTTTCACTCAAAGAAGCACCAGAGTCGGATAAGGCACCGAAAGCTGAAGTTGGAGACATAACTTTTACGGTGAACGCTTTGGCCTATGTGCTTGAGTATGACCGCAGTGTCCTTCTTGCCCCTGGGCAAACAGACCCTTCAGCAGAGTCTGAACAAGTAATGCCACCAGCAGCAACTGACAATATTTTTGCTCCTGAACGTGACTAACATGTACTAACAAAGCGGCGTGTATTTCTTCTGGTGAGAAGAAATACACGCCGCTTTTTGTTTCAGATCACGGGCATTTGGCGTTTCATATAACAAAACATGGAAAGATAGGGACATGCTTCGTTGGATCACGTCTGGTGAGTCGCACGGCCCCGCGCTCGTCGGAATTATTGAGGGCCTTCCTGCAGGTGTGGAAGTTGTAACTTCTGATATTCAAGAGGCTCTTGCCCGCAGAAGGCTCGGCTATGGTCGTGGCGCTCGGATGAAGTTTGAGCAGGACGAGGTGCGTGTACTTGCAGGTCTGCGTCATGGCATCAGCCAAGGCGGACCTATGGCGATAGAAATCGCCAACACAGAATGGCCTAAATGGGTTGATGTCATGTCAGCTGACCCGGTTGAAGACTCGGCCCTGACTGTAGATGCAGGCAAAGGCGACGTCCGAGAGATCGCACGCAACCGGAAAATTACTCGACCACGCCCCGGACACGCGGATCTCGTGGGTATGCGTAAATACGGGTTCGACGACGCACGCCCAGTCCTTGAACGTGCCTCTGCACGTGAAACAGCAACACGTGTTGCATTAGGTGTTGTTGCTGCAAAGTTCCTTGACCAAGCTTTTGGTATTCGTCTTGTCTCCCACGTGACCGCGATCGGGCCAGTGGCTGCTCCACACGATGCCGACTTGCCAACTCCTGACGATGTCGCACACCTTGATGACAATCCGGTGCGCTGTTTCCATCAGGAGACAACCGAAAAAATGGTGGCAGAAATTGATGCCTGCCACAAAGACGGCGACACCTTGGGTGGCATCGTCGAGGTGCTTGCCTACGGTGTTCCATCCGGGCTGGGCAGTTACATACAAGGAGACTTGCGTTTAGATTCGCGTCTTGCTGCCGCACTTATGGGTATTCAAGCTATTAAAGGTGTTGAAGTGGGCGATGGCTTCTTAACCGCTACTCGTCGCGGATCCCAAGCCCACGACGAAATTGAACCTGGAGCTGAGGGTATTAGCCGTCGCACAAATCGTGCAGGTGGTATTGAAGGTGGCATGTCAAACGGTGAAGTTATCCGTGTGCGTGCAGCGATGAAACCAATATCAACTGTCCCGCGCGCTCTCGACACAATCGATACCGCAACCGGTGAAGCAGCAAAAGCCCAACATCAACGTTCCGACGTATGTGCGGTACCACCGGCAGCAGTCGTGGCCGAAGCGATGGTCGCCTTAACCCTAGCTGACGCTGCACTCGAAAAATTTGGGGGAGACTCAGTTCTTGAGGCTCGCCGTAACTATGAGGCATACCTTGCAGCTATTCCACGCACTTTGCGTTAGGAGCACTACATGTCATCTCAACCGCTTGTGGTCTTAACTGGGCCCCCAGGTTCAGGAAAATCAACGGTGGCGCGTATTGTCTCTCAGCTCCTTGACGTTGAAGCGCGCGACACCGACTCGGATGTTGAAGCAACCGCTGGAAAACCCATCTCAGAGATTTTCATTGATGATGGTGAACCGCTTTTTCGTTCGTTAGAAGCTAGAGCCGTCACTCAAGCATTGCGTACACATGACGGTGTGTTGTCCTTGGGTGGGGGTGCTGTCATGGACCCTGCAACACAAGATGCTTTAGAAGAATACAAAAATCGTGGTGGGTGTGTTGTTTTCCTCGATGTCTCTTTGGCGGCGGCTGCCCCCCGCATCGGTTTTAATCAGTCACGTCCTTTGCTGCTGGGTAATCCACGCGCTCAATGGAAAGCGTTGATGGATCAGCGTCGTGCAACATACTGCAATGTCGCAAATGTTCATGTCCTTACTGATAATCAAACCCCTTACGAGGTTGCGCACACTATTGTTCAGCGCATGAAGAACGGATCTTAAAATATGGCTATTGCCGCTTCACGAGTGACCGTGCACGCTGAGCGTACATACGACGTAGTTATCGGCCGCCACCTTTTAGGTGAGCTACCGGGAATGCTCGGCCAAGACGTGCGTAAAGTGCTTATTGTGCATCCTGAGTCGTTGGAAACAACAGCTCAAGCAGTGCGAGAGGACTTACTCGAACAGGGATATGAAGCTTTACTTGCTGTCATCCCTGACGCCGAAGAAGCTAAAAACGTTCAAGTTGTGGCTTTTGCTTGGCAGATACTTGGCCAAGCAGACTTCACACGATCAGATGCCATAGTCTCGATTGGTGGGGGAGCAACCACAGACGTTGCTGGTTTTATTGCTGCAACGTGGCTACGTGGAATCAACGTCATTCATATTCCCACGACCCTTCTTGCCATGGTTGATGCGGCAGTAGGCGGAAAAACAGGTATTAACACTGCTGAAGGAAAAAACCTTGTAGGAGCCTTCCACAGCCCAGGTGGTGTTTTATGCGATCTGGCCGCGTTGGAAACCTTACCTAAATGGGATTTCATTGCTGGTTTAGGTGAAATTATCAAAACTGGGTTTATTGCCGACCCTGTCATTCTTGATCTTGTTGAAGAACACTCAACAGAATTAGCGCAGTGGCCAGACTGCGCCGAACACGTGCGAGAAGTTGTACGTGAACTTGTTGAACGATCTGTTGCGGTCAAAGCAAACGTTGTCTCCGCAGACCTTAAAGAATCACACCTGCGGGAGATCTTGAACTACGGGCACACCCTAGGGCACGCCATTGAACTCGTCGAACGCTACTCGTGGCGACACGGTGCGGCAGTCGCAGTCGGAATGGTCTTTGCCGCTGAGCTATCGCGGCTTGCTGGAAAACTAGACGACACAACAGTGGAACGCACACGTTCCATTTTGGAGTCGGTTGGTTTACCTACGGCGTACCGTGGCGACAAGTGGGACCAACTCCTGCAGGCTATGCGCCGCGATAAAAAGAGCAGAGGGGACATGCTGCGCTTCGTCGTCCTTGAAGACATCGGTAAGCCTGTGCGTCTTGAAGGACCAGATCCGATGCTTTTAGCCTCGGCGTATGCGGAAATCTCGCAAGAAGCCCCTACGAAAACCACAAAAGTTTTCTTGTAACACTCAAGCCTGATCAGTAACGCGTAGGAAGACGAACTTATGGCTGACATCGTAATTTTGAACGGTCCAAACCTAGGCAGATTAGGTGTTCGTGAACCCGACGTGTACGGCACATTGTCGTATGACGATCTCGTTGCATCTGCTCAAAGCTGGGGGAGTGCGCACGACTTGACCGTCGAAGTGTTTCAAACCGATAGCGAATCGGAAATGATTGGCTGGCTGCATGCTGCCGTAGATGAAGGCGCGGACGTAGTGTTAAACCCTGCCGCTTTCACTCATTTCTCTTACGCGATTCGTGATGCTGCCGCAATGGTTACCAAAGGTGGACGACACCTCATCGAGGTTCATATTTCTAACCCATATGCGCGTGAAGAGTTTCGTCACCATTCCGTAGTGGGAGGAATTGCCACGGGCACAATAGCTGGTTTTGGTTTTCACTCATACAAGCTTGCTATAGAAGCACTTGTCCATTTGCGCGCATGATTTCATGCTTTTGTGCTGATATGGCCCTCACGCAGTAGCGTGAGGGCCATAAATTTAACCTTTAAAAGTTGAATCCTCAATGTTAACCATTTAGGGTTGACTGTACAAAGTTAACCCTGGGAGGTTGCATATGTTTGTGTTGACGATAGATCAGAAAGGGAGCCGTGTCGTAGGGGACAAGGTTCCAACCCTGCTACGACAACTTAAAGTAGCACTCGGACGGGATTTAGCACCAATCATTCCATTTGCTCGCACTGTCGGAGACGAAATTCAAGGTGTGGTTGATAACCCTGCATCTGTTTACGCCACATTTAGAACAATCATGGAACATCAAGGATGGTACATGGGCGTGGGTGTTGGCGCGGTAGATACGCCCTTGCCTAAGCACACCGTTGAGGGCTCAGGAACGGCCTTCATACACGCCCGCACAGCCGTTGAAGACGCAAAAATCTCACGCGGAGGAACACCCGTAAGTGTCGTAGGCGGAAGCGCTGTGCGAGCAGGCGAAGCGCAAGGGCTGTTGCGGCTTTTAGGAAACACACTCAGCGCTCGTTCTATGTTGATGTGGGAAGCGGTGAATGCACTGTCATATCCTGATGGGCGGCTGACAGGGTATACGCAAAAGGACGTTGCTCAGAAACTTGGTGTGTCTAGCGCTGCTGTTTCGAAGCGTGTGAAGGCGGCCGCGTTTGATGCAGAACTGGAAGTTATTCCGCTTCTCATGAGATTGCTAGACGAGTCGAATGAGGGTGTGGCAGAGTAATCCGCATGGATTTTCTCATTTGGACTATTGCGCTCATAGCGTCTGCTATTGGCGGGTATTACACGACCCGTGGTGTTCTTGCGCTTGCTCAACGGGGAGCAGCGCATGAGGAAACGCAACCTGTTGCTGATGATGGTGGCCCAGATGGGGTAAAGGCCAAAGCTGGACTGCGTGGCGGGATGTGGATTGGCCTACTTGAGCGCACGTTGATCACTGGTTTTGTTATTACCGGTGTGTTTGCTGGGGTGGCCGTGGTGATAGCCATTAAAGGCTTGGGTCGTTATCCGGAGTTAAACGCGGACACCTCTGAACGATTCATTATTGGCACGTTGGCGTCGCTATTGTGGGCTGTTGCGTGTGGTTCGGTGGCGTTGATGTTTTTCGTGTGATGTGGTCGAAGGTGTGGAAAGTTGTGGTGGCGCGTTATACTTGAGTGCACTTTTGTGAGCCTTGACCCCGTGCTTGTATAGGTTTGGTCGGCTCCTAAGTCTGTACTTTGTAAATTGAAGAGGAAGTTCGACACGTGGCTACCACTAACGACATTAAAAACGGAACTGTCTTGCGACTTGATGGGCAGTTGTGGACTGTTCTTGAGTTTCAGCACGTCAAGCCTGGTAAGGGTGGAGCGTTTGTTCGTACAAAGATCAAGAACGTAACCACTGGGAAGCTTGTCGACAAGACGTTTAACGCTGGTTTGAAGATTGAAACCGCGACGGTTGACAAGTCTGACATGCAGTACTTGTACAAAGACGGCGATGACTACGTCTTCATGGATAACTCGACGTACGACCAAATCACTATCTCCAGTGCGACTGTCGGAGACGCAGCGAACTTCTTGTTGGAGAGCGGTACAGCAACCGTTGCCACCAATGAAGGCAACGTTCTGTACATTGAACTTCCTGCTTCAATCGTTACAGTAATTACCTACACCGAGCCTGGTTTGCAGGGTGACCGTTCCTCTGCTGGCACAAAGCCTGCAACCATTGAGACGGGTTACGAGATTCAGGTTCCTTTGTTCCTTGAGGTTGGCACGAAGGTTAAAGTTGACACTCGCGATGGCTCTTACCTTGGACGTGTGAACGACTAAGTGGCAACTCGTAATAACGCTCGAACTAAAGCACGTAAGCGTGCTATGAACGTGCTGTTTGAAGCAGAACAGCGCGACTTGGCTCCTCTTGAGGTGTTAAAGGAGCGTCTCCAGACCCCTGGTGTGGATTCGCCTTTGCCGCAGTATGCCATCGATATCGTTGAGGGATATGTTGCGGTTCATGATCGTGTAGATGAACTCCTTGAGACGTATTCACATGGGTGGACGCTAGCGCGCATGCCTTCCGTGGATCGCGCTCTTTTGCGTATTGGTGCGTGGGAGCTGATTTACAACGACGATGTGCCTGATGTTGTGAGTATCGATGAGGCCGTTGAATTGGCACGTGATTTGTCTACGGATGAGTCGCCGGCTTTTGTGAACGGTTTACTTGCTCGCTTGCTTGAGGTTAAACCAACGCTTGTTGATTAGTGTTGATGGGCGTTGAATGCGCTTTTTAAGGGCCTGCTGATGTGTATCGGCAGGCCCTTATTGTTGTAGAAAAATGTGACATCAACCTACGCAGCCGTAACTTACGGTTGCGTAGGTTAAACTGGCTCTGTGAGTACCTCCACTAAACCCTGGCTCGCACATTACGCGCCACACGTTCCAGTAACCGTTGAAGTGCCAGACGATGATGTCACAAAGGCTCTTTGGCAGAGTGCTGCGGCATTCCCTGACCGCAAGGCCCTCGATTTTATGGGCTCTCCCACAACTTATACAGAACTCATTGCTTTAATTGATCGCGCAGTTGTTGTGTTGCGTGACCATGGAGTTTCGCGTGGCGACCGGGTCGCGATTGCCCTACCTAACACCACAGCCCACGTTATTGCGTTCTATGCGGTGCTTCGTATCGGGGCTGTCGTGGTTGAGCATAACCCGCTATACACCCAAGCTGAGCTCGTACATCAATTGAATGACTCTGGGGCTGTATGTGCGATTTTTTGGGATCGCACTGCTGAGGAATTAGGCTCCGCATTATCGCAAACTGGTGTGGAATCTTTGCTCAGCGTGGATGTATCACAGGACTTACCGCTCGGTAAACGGTTGCTGCTGAAACTGCCAGTGAAGAAAGCGCGCGAAACTCGCCAAGCCCTGTGCGGAACTCCACCTGCAGCAGCTCAAAGCTGGCACGCTGCACTGGCAGCCGTTACTTCTGCTCCCGCGTCTTCTGCAGTAGCGCAAGCAGATGATCTTGCTGTTATTCAATACACGGGTGGAACGACAGGTGCACCTAAGGGTGCAATGCTCACTCACCGAAACCTCGTCGCAAACACTATTCAGGGTGCAGCGTGGACTGGCGCAAACGAGCGCCAAGGCACAGAAATTGTGTATGGTGTGCTGCCGTTTTTTCACGCTTTTGGTTTGACTTTGTGTCTTACGTATTCGCTGCGCATCGGTGCGACACTCATACTTTTTCCAAAGTTTGATGTTGACTCGTTCTGTGCCGCGCAGAAAAAAGACCCAGGCACGTTTTTGCCGGCGGTCCCTCCTATGCTTTCTCGACTTGTTGCACATGCTGCACAGAAGAAAGTGGATTTAACCTCATTCCGTTATGCGATTAGTGGCGCAATGCCGCTGTCTCGTGAAACAGCTGAAGCGTGGGAAAAAACCACAGGCGGTTTAGTCATTGAAGGATACGGCATGACGGAGACCTCACCGGTTGCGTTAGGTAGTCCGCTATCAAACGAACGAAAACCAGGGAACCTAGGGCTACCGTTCCCATCCACTGACGCACTGATCGTCGACCAAGACGACCACACTAAGGTGTTGCCATTGACGCAACGCGGTGAACTGTTACTGGCCGGCCCGCAAATTTTCCAAGGGTACTGGAACAAGCCAGAAGAAACCGAACACGTACTTATAAATCGTGACGGCACAACATGGATACGCACCGGTGACGTCGTTGAAATGGATGAGGGTGGCTCCTTTAAAGTTGTGGACCGCATCAAAGAAATGATCATCACCGGCGGATTTAAAGTATTCCCATCACAGGTTGAAGAACGCCTGCGCGAGATGCCACAGATTCTAGACGCGGCAGTCGTTGGCATCCCAGGCGGAGATTTGGGCGAGCGGGTAGTTGCGGCGCTTATCCTCAAAGACGGGGTAGAGGCAGTCACTCTTGAAGAAGTACAAGACTGGTGCGACAAAACAATGGCACGATATGCATTGCCTCGCGAAATCTATATCGTAGAAGACTTACCACGGTCGCAAATCGGAAAAGTGTTGCGCCGTGTTGTGCGCGACAACATACTTGCTGACAAAACGAAAGTTCAGTAAGACACGTACAGCGCTTAACGTGATGGCCACCATACAAGACAACTGTCTTCGTAGGTGGCCATCGTTGTACTGTAAAAACGTCCAAGGAACATTCCTTTAAAGACCGTCCAGAGAGGCGGAGAAGGAGGTGGCCAGGTGACAACTGGCTATGACAGCCCGCAACAGGGCAGCGGAGCAAACGAAGTACTCGGGAAAGCCGATATTTCGCGTGCATTAACCCGCATCGCTCATGAAATTATTGAGCGCAACAAAGGCGGCAAAGACATCGTCGTCCTCGGCATCCCCACACGCGGTGCCTCCCTCGCGCAACGCATTGGCGCACGCTTACTCGACATCGAACCTGAGCTAGAAGCCACACAACTCATCGGCACACTAGACGTCACCATGTACCGTGACGACCTACACCGCCAACCACCACGCGTTATCGGACAAACACGCCTACCAGACAGCGGAATCGACAACAAAATAGTTGTCCTCGTAGACGACGTCCTCTTCTCCGGCCGCACCATACGCGCAGCACTCGATGCACTAAAAGACGTTGGACGGCCACGCTCAGTGCAACTCGCAGCACTCGTCGACCGCGGACACCGGGCACTGCCAATCCGCCCAGATTACGTCGGAAAAAACCTTCCCACAGCATTATCAGAACGAGTGTTTGTGCAACTCGAAGAACACGACGGACACGACGGTGTCTTCATCGCAGGAGGCGACAAATGAAGCACCTGCTCAACACTGCGGACTTGAGTCTAGCTGAAGCCACACTCATCCTAGACACCACCGCACAGATGGCAGCCACGCAATCACGCGAAATTAAAAAGCTGCCAACCCTACGCGGGCGCACCGTCGTTAACCTCTTCTTTGAAGACTCAACACGCACCCGCATCTCATTCGAAACAGCAGCAAAGCGTCTCTCCGCAGACGTCATTAACTTCTCTGCAAAAGGCTCCTCCGTGTCAAAAGGAGAAAGCCTCAAAGACACTGCACTCACCCTAGACGCGATGGGCGCAGACGCAATTATCATGCGCCACCACGCTTCCGGAGCGCCACACCTACTAGCTAGGTCAGGCTGGGTTGACGTCCCCGTCATCAACGCAGGCGACGGCACCCACCAGCACCCCACCCAAGCACTCCTCGACGCGTTCACACTCCGTCGACACCTCGGTGGAGAACTCACACCAGCAGGAACCACCCCCGACCTAAACAACGGTCTCGGCGCAGACCTAACAGGACGAAAAATCGCAGTCGTCGGTGACGTTCTACACTCTCGTGTCGCACGCTCAAACGTGTTCCTACTCCATACACTCGGCGCACACGTCACACTCGTCGCCCCACCAACACTCATACCAGTCGGCGCACACACATGGCCCTGCACCATCGCCTACGACCTCGACGCAGTACTAAACGACTGGCAACCAGACGCAGTCATGATGCTACGAGTTCAACGCGAGCGCATGAGTGCCGCGGGTGGCGGATTCTTCCCAAGCCCACTGGAATACACGCGCAACTATGGCCTTGATGCGAAACGCATGAACTACCTACAAGACCATGCCATAGTGTTGCACCCGGGACCTATGAATCGCGGTCTAGAGATTTCAGCACAAGCCGCGGATTCGAGCCGTTCTGTCATCGTTGAGCAGGTATCAAACGGGGTAGCGGTGCGTATGGCAGTGCTTTATTTACTTCTTGCTGGCGATGTCCAGCAGCCCACAACCGACAACACACTATAAGCAGGAGAGTCATGACCACGTATTTCATTAAAAACGTTGCACCCTACGGCAACGAACGCGTAGACATGCTTCTTGCTGAAGGTGTCATTTCTTCTATGACGCAGCCAGGTGAATTAACGCCGCCACAAGGTGCTGTGGAGATTGATGCAAGTGAGCTGATTGCGCTTCCTGGACTTGTTGACTTGCACACTCACTTACGTGAACCGGGTCGTGAAGATGCTGAAACTGTTCTTACGGGAACTCGTGCGGCAGCGATGGGTGGGTTCACCTCTGTGCATGCGATGGCTAATACGACACCGGTGCAAGACACTGCAGGTGTTGTTGAGCAAGTGTGGCGTCTTGGGAAAGAAGCTGGCTGGGTGGATGTGCATCCTATTGGTGCGGTGAGTGTGGGGCTTGAAGGTAAGCAGCTTGCTGAGTTGGGTGCGATGGCGGATTCTCAAGCGGACGTTCGAGTTTTTTCGGACGATGGTAAATGTGTTGATGACCCGGTGCTTATGCGTCGAGCACTTGAATACGTTAAATCTTTTGATGGTGTTATCGCTCAGCATGCTCAAGAGCCACGTCTTACTGAAAACGCGCAAATGAATGAGGGTGTTGTTTCGGCGGAGATTGGGCTTACTGGATGGCCTGCTGTTGCTGAGGAGTCGATCATTGCCCGTGATGTACTCCTTGCAGAGCATGTTGGGTCACGCGTGCACGTGTGTCACCTGTCAACTGCTGGTTCAGTTGAGATCATTCGCTGGGCGAAAAAGCGTGGCATTAATGTCACTGCTGAAGCCACTCCGCACCACCTGACGTTGACTGACGAAAATGCGCGTGACTACAACCCGATTTATAAAGTTAACCCGCCGTTGCGTACTCAAGAAGACGTAGAAGCTGTGCGTCAAGGGCTCGCTGATGGGACTATCGACATTGTCGCAACTGACCATGCGCCTCACACGGTTGAAGACAAAGACTGCGAATGGAATGCCGCAGCTTTTGGTATGACAGGGCTGGAGACGGCGCTTCCTATCGTGCATAAAACTATGGTGGAAACTGGGAAATTCACGTGGGCGCAAGTCGCTGAAGTGTTGTCCACGAACCCAGCGAAAATTGGTCGCACCTACGATGGTGACCTGCCGCAAGGTCGTCCGCTTGCACAAGGCGAACCAGCGAATGTTGTTCTGTATAACCCCAACTCGCCGGTTGTTGTAGACCCTGCAGTGCAGTACACGATGTCCAACAACTCACCTTTTGCAGGGATGGAACTGCCGGGACGTGTTGTTGCAACATTCCTGCGTGGTCGCGCAACAGTACTTGACGGAGTGCCACAAGAAGGTACGAACGGTCGGGCACTCATCACGGAGAGTGCGCTATGACGCAAGCACAAGCGATGAGTGTCATGATCGGTTCGGGAGTTCTTCTCCTCGGACTCATGTGGTTGGGTTGGCGTGGGCGACAACGCCGCACTGCTCCACTGGTCGGATCATTACCGCAAGCGCCGCAAGACGGTTACGGAGAGCAAACCTTTGACACCGTACCTGGAACATATATCAGCTCCACAACCCATGGAGACTGGCTTGACCGAATCGCAACTCAAGACCTGGGTTATCGTTCCGCTGCAAATCTGACCGTGCACACCACGGGAATTCGTATTGAACGCAGCGGTGCACTCGACATATTCATTCCCGCACAACAGGTAGACCACGCGGAAACAGCACCAGGTATAGCCGGAAAAGTTATTGGTAAGGATGGGATCGTCCTTATCTCATGGCATGTTGAAGCAAAATACGGTGATGACACCCTGCTTGACACCGGATTCAAACCTGACCACAAAGCACAACGCGATGGTCTCATCAACGCAATTAATTCGCTCACCCAGACACACAAGGAGAACCAGTGATCTCCCAGCCCGCAGCCATTGATGCACCAAGCACACCAGGTGCAGCGCTCCTCGTACTAGAAGACGGACGAACCTTTGTGGGACGCGCCTACGGCGCAATCGGCGCAACATTTGGTGAGCTCGTATTCAACACCGGAATGACCGGTTACCAAGAAACACTCACCGACCCTTCTTACTACAAGCAAATCGTCGTGATGACTGCACCACACATTGGAAACACTGGTGTAAACGACGAAGACCCCGAATCGATGCGTATTTGGGTGTCAGGGTTTGTTGTACGCGACCCCGCCCGTAAGCCATCGAACTGGCGTTCAGATCGTGCGCTTGATGACGAGCTTGTTGCGCAAGAAGTCGTTGGAATTTCCGACATTGACACGCGCGCACTAACCCGTCACCTCCGCGAGCGCGGTGTGATGCGTGCAGGTATTTTCTCTGGTGAAGCATTGTTTGACGGACGCCATCCGCGCCGTATTTCATCGTTGGTAGAGGAAGTTCAAGCTCAACCAACGATGAAGGGCTCAAACCTCGCTCAACTCGTTTCGACAGACACCGCATACGTTGTTGAACCAATGGGTCAATTCGCTGGTCAAGAACCATTAAAAACAGTTGTGGCACTTGACCTGGGTATCAAATCAATGACACCGCAACGCTTAGCTGAACGTGGCATGCGAGTGCACGTCATTCCAGGTAACTCCACGATCGAAGACATCCTTGCTCTCAACCCAGATGGCGTGTTCTTCTCCAACGGGCCAGGGGACCCAAGCACAGCAACTACTGAAGTTGAACTTCTTCGTGAAGTACTTGACCGAAAAATTCCGTACTTCGGTATCTGCTTTGGAAACCAACTCCTCGGCCGTGCACTCGGCTTTGGCACGTACAAGCTGCCTTACGGGCACCGTGGAATCAACCAGCCAGTGATGGAACTTTCCACCCGCAAAGTAGAAATTACTTCGCAAAACCACGGGTTCGCGGTTGATGCACCTATTGGTGAATCAGCGACAGCCCCCCATGCAGATGGCCGCTATGGGCAAGTCGTCGTATCGCATATCGGGTTGAACGACAACGTTGTAGAAGGCCTCGAATGCCATGATATTCCAGCGTTCTCCGTTCAATACCACCCAGAAGCTGCTGCAGGGCCACACGACGCTTCTTACCTCTTTGACCGTTTCCTTGACCTCATGACATCGGGTGCGCCAACCGCAGCCGGCCTTTCCCGCGCCGCACGCGCCAAGAACTTGGAGAACTGAACTAAGATGCCACGCAGAACAGACATCAACTCCGTCCTCGTTATCGGTTCTGGCCCAATTGTTATCGGCCAAGCCTGCGAGTTTGACTACTCCGGAACACAAGCATGCCGCGTCCTTAAAGAAGAAGGACTGCGTGTCATCCTCGTCAACTCAAACCCGGCAACAATCATGACCGACCCTGAGTTCGCGGATGCCACTTATATCGAACCCATCACTACAGATGTGCTTCGCACAATCATCGATAAAGAACGCCCCGACGCAATCTTGCCAACATTGGGTGGACAGACAGCACTCAACGCTGCAATCGCACTCGATGAAGCAGGCATCCTCGAAGAATTCAATGTTGAACTGATCGGTGCAAATATTCCCGCCATCCAAAAGGGAGAAGACCGCGAACAGTTCAAAGACGTTGTAGAAGTATGTGGGGGAGAGTCAGCACGCTCTGCAATCATCCACACCATCGATGAAGCACTCACAGCAGTTGAAGACCTCGGCTACCCAGTAGTTGTACGACCATCGTTCACCATGGGTGGACTCGGTTCGGGCTTCGCATACAACGAAGAAGACCTACGCCGTATCGTCGGACAAGGCCTACACTACTCACCAACTACAGAGGTTCTCCTTGAAGAATCAATCCTGGGTTGGAAAGAATACGAACTCGAACTCATGCGAGACAAAGCAGATAACGTTGCAGTTATCTGCTCCATCGAGAACGTTGACCCTGTAGGTGTGCACACAGGTGACTCCGTAACCGTTGCGCCAGCACTCACCCTCACCGACCGCGAATACCAAAAACTGCGTGATATCGGTATCGCCGTCATCCGCGAGGTTGGTGTAGACACTGGTGGCTGCAACATCCAATTTGCGGTAGACCCAGACACCGGACGAATCATCGTCATCGAGATGAACCCACGTGTCTCTCGATCATCAGCCCTCGCTTCCAAAGCAACGGGTTACCCAATTGCCAAGATCGCTGCGAAGGTAGCTATCGGCTACACCCTTGATGAAATCCAAAACGACATCACTGGAAGTACCTCGGCAGCATTCGAACCAACCATCGACTACGTTGTTGTTAAGGTTCCACGTTTCGCTTTTGAAAAATTCCCAGCAGCAGACGACACGTTAACAACAACCATGAAGTCTGTTGGTGAAGCTATGGCCCTAGGCCGTAACTTCACAGAGGCGTTAGGTAAAGCCCTACGCTCGATCGATAAAGCAGGAGCAAACTTCCACTGGAACGGTTCCGTTGTAGCAGGGGCAGAACTCGATGCACTACTTGACGAAATAAAACGCCCCACAGAGCGCCGCCTCGTTCAGACCCAACAGGCACTGCGTGCAGGCGCAACAATCGAGCAAGTGTACGAAGCAACAAAGATTGACCGCTGGTTCCTCGACCAAATTCAGCTCATGAATGAAGTCGCCCAAGAAGTAGCAGACGCTCCAGCATTGACCCGTGACGTCCTACTTAAAGCGAAACGTAACGGACTATCAGACGCACAAATCGCAGATCTGCGCGGCATCACTGGAACTCGAGCCGCAGCAGAAGGCGCTGTACGTGAAGTTCGTAAAGCCCTTGGAGTGCAGCCAGTCTTCAAAACCGTAGATACCTGCGCAGCAGAATTTAACGCTGTCACGCCATACCACTACTCCTCGTATGAGGAAGAAACCGAAGTAGCACCACGAGAGCGCGAAGCAATCCTTATCCTTGGTTCGGGACCTAACCGAATCGGGCAAGGAATCGAGTTCGACTACTCATGCGTGCATGCAGCACTTGGCCTCAAAGACACCTACGAGACCATCATGATTAACTGCAACCCTGAAACGGTTTCCACCGACTACGACACTGCTAACCGTCTCTACTTTGAACCGCTCACGTTTGAAGACGTTATCGAAATTTATGAGGCAGAACTAGCAGCCGGTCCAATCAAGGGCGTCATCGTTCAACTTGGTGGACAAACCCCGCTGAGTCTTGCCGACCGTTTGCAAGAAGCAGGATTGCCAATCCTGGGAACATCGCCGCAAGCAATCGATAATGCAGAAGACCGCGCTGAATTTGGGCGTGTTCTCGTCGAAGCTGGCCTTCCAGCACCCGCGTTTGGTACTGCAACTTCGCTCAACGAGGCAAAAGAGATTGCACAAGGTATTGGATACCCCGTCCTAGTGCGTCCTTCATACGTGCTGGGTGGACGAGGCATGGAAATCGTGTACTCCGAAGAGCACCTCACCGGTTACGTGGAGCGAGCCCTCGGCGAAGCCGCACTATCAGGTGGACCACTCGCACCTATCTTGATCGACCGCTTCCTTGATGACGCACTTGAAATCGACGTCGACGTTTTGTACGACGGCGAAGACATGTACGTCGGCGGGGTTATGGAACACATCGAAGAAGCCGGTATTCACTCCGGAGACTCAGCATGTGTGCTGCCTCCAATGTCGCTATCTGACACAGAAATTGAGCGTATCCGTCGCTCCACCTTAGCCTTGGCTCAAGGAATCGGTGTGCGCGGACTCATGAACGTGCAGTATGCACTGGTTTCAGATGTCTTGTACGTGCTTGAAGCGAACCCACGCGCATCACGCACAGTCCCGTTCGTTGCAAAAGCAACAGGTGTCCCACTTGCTAAGGCAGCAGCGCTACTTATGGCAGGTCAGTCCATTAAAGAGCTGCGTGCTTCTGGTGTACTACCGGCAGAAGGCGACGGATCAACCATTTCGATTGACGCGCCTATCGCAGTCAAAGAAGCCGTACTTCCATTCAAACGGTTCCGCACTGCAGAAGGCGTCGCAGTGGACACCGTACTTGGGCCAGAAATGCGTTCCACTGGTGAAGTAATGGGCTTTGACGTGGACTTCCCAACAGCTTTTGCAAAATCACAAGCAGCCGCATTCGGAGGTTTGCCTACCTCAGGTCGAGTCTTTGTTTCAGTTGCTGACCGTGACAAGAGGCAGTTCATCTTCCCAATCAAACGCCTCAGCGAATTAGGATTCGAACTACTAGCAACGACAGGAACAGCAAAAGTTCTACGTCGCGCAGGAATCCCTTCGACTGTTGTCCGAAAGCACTCAGAAGGTCGCTCTGCAACAGGCGAACCAACGATCGTTGACCTTATTACGCAAGGTGAAGTGGACATGGTCTTTAACTCGCCTTCCGGTCAAGGAGCTCGTGCAGACGGCTATGAAATTCGTGCCGCAGTTACGGCTGCTGACAAGCCAATCGTGACAACAGTTCAACAACTTGCTGCCGCTGTGCAAGCAATCGAAGCGATTTTGGCAGGGCCATTCCGTGTTACCTCAATTCAGGAACACGGACGTCGCTCTTCCGTAGAGGCAGGAAACTGAAATGTCAGACATGACACGTGAGCGCGCGCCATTTGGCGCGCGCCTCGCCCACGCCATGAACGAACATGGCCCATTATGTGTCGGAATTGACCCGCATGCAGGACTATTGAACGCGTGGGGCCTTAACGACGATATTGCTGGGTTGAGAGCGTTTTCGTTCACCCTCATCGAAGCATTGGGTGGGAAAGTCGCTGCGTTTAAGCCACAGTCAGCCCTTTTTGAACGTCATGGTTCGCGCGGGATGGGTGTCCTAGAAGAGGTTATTGCCGCTTCACGAGAAGCCCAAACGTTGTGCATTGTTGACGCAAAACGCGGCGACATTGGCTCCACAATGGCAGGTTACGCTGATGCCTTCCTTGCCGATGGAGCACCACTTGCCGGTGATGCCTTAACCGTTTCACCATATTTGGGTTTTGGCTCTTTAACCCCGGCTGTTGAGGCTGCTGTAGAAACAGGACGCGGACTATTTGTTCTGTGCTTGACTTCGAACCCTGAAGGCAAACAAGTGCAACATGCGACAGCAGCAAACGGTCACACAGTAGCTGCTGAGATCGCTGCCGCAGCAGCACAACTCAACGAGAGCGATAAGGTTGCAGGCCAGTTAGGGTCTATCGGTTTGGTCGTCGGGGCAACTATTGGAGATGCTGCACGCACATTAGGTGTGGACCTTCATGCAGTAAATGGTCCATTGCTTGCTCCGGGTGTTGGTGCGCAAGGCGCAGGAGCACAAGAATTGCACGATGTATTCGGCCAAGCGCGCGCAGCAGTACTTGCGTCGAGTTCACGTGGCGTACTTAATGCAGGCCCAAGTGTTGAAGCTTTACAAAAGGCTGCTTTCCAAGCCGCAGATGAAGCACGCATTGCTTTGCGCGCATAACAACACTTGTATGTTTTGCGGGGTGAAGGACTTCATGTTCTTCACCCCGCTTTCATGCGCTCTTTGTGCATTCTGAGTGGAAACGAGTAGACATTTTTGTGTTCGTCTCGTAATTGTGGCTGAAATTTTAGACGAATTGGCATGTGAAGTTGCCTTTCGCGATCATTTTTCGAAGATTCGAGTTAATTTAAAAAATAAGATGAATTTTTTGGCACTCCAGTTGCCGAGTAATCATCACACAAGT
Organism: Timonella sp. A28; assembly: GCF_051200815.1. Lineage (GTDB taxonomy): Bacteria > Actinomycetota > Actinomycetes > Actinomycetales > Cellulomonadaceae > Timonella. The sequence continues at coordinate 601,922 of NZ_CP195159.1, forward strand.
ATGTTCGCAGGTAAGAGACCAACGAAACTATAAGGAAGGTGACTTAAGTTGCCATTACCAGAACTCACCCCAGAGCAACGTGCTGCGGCACTAGAAAAAGCTGCAGAAGCACGCCGTATTCGCGCCGAGGTTAAAAACCGTCTGAAGAACTCAAATGGAAAACTTTCTGAAGTCATCGAAGAGGGTGCCACTGACGAAGCAATCGGCAAACTCAAAGTAGTATCTCTACTAGAGTCTCTTCCTGGTGTTGGGAAGGTAAAAGCTCGGGCAATCATGGATGAGGTTGGCATCGCTGAATCTCGTCGTGTGCGTGGGCTTGGGCCGCATCAAGCGGCGGCTTTGATCGAAAGGTTTGGATAACAATTTCTGCTGCACCCGCTCCATCGCATAGTCCTTCCCCTCAGCCTCGTCGCCTTACGGTGATGGCTGGCCCAACAGCAGTAGGGAAGGGGACCGTTTCGGCAGATATTCGTTCGCGATACCCTGAGGTATGGCTGTCGGTATCTGCGACAACCCGCGACCCCCGTCCCGGAGAAGTTGACGGCGTCAACTACTTTTTTGTGGGATCGGAAAAGTTTTCCGAAATGGCAAGCAACGGTGAATTGCTGGAGTGGGCTGTGGTGCACGGTCACAATAGTTACGGAACCCCGCGACAAGCGGTCCAAGATCAATTGGACGCAGGGATACCCGCGCTTTTAGAAATTGACCTACAAGGCGCCCGGCAAGTGCGAGAAACTATGCCGGATGCACAATTTATTTTCCTTGCACCTCCAAGTTGGGAGGAACTTGTTCGACGGTTAATCGGGCGTGGTACCGAATCGGAGCAAGAACAACAGCGACGCCTCGAAACAGCGCGCATTGAACTTGCCGCTCAAAGCGAGTTCGACCATATTGTCATCAATGACGACGTACACCGTGCTACGGATGAAATCATCGCGCTCATGGGTCTTGAGCAGCGTCCATAGTTGTGTGTGCGTTGAAACACAGCCACTTGTTTGTGTTTCGCATTGAGATACGCGATTGACCGGAATACAATTGCACGGCAAGCAGTCCTTATTTGGTGCTGCACTAGCCCTATGGCTCATAATTTTTAGAACCCAAGACGTCGGAGTTCATTTTGTCTGGAACCGTTGCAGCCCCAGTGGGCATTACAGACCCACCAATTGACGAACTACTTGAGGCCGTAGACTCCAAGTACGCATTGGTGATCTACGCTGCGAAGCGTGCTCGTCAAATCAACGCTTACTACTCGCAACTAAGCGAAGGCTTGCTTGAATTTGTTGGTCCTCTCGTGGAAACCGAAAACCAAGAAAAGCCACTCTCAATCGCTATGCGTGAGATCAACGAAGGCTTGTTGACTTTCGAAGTGAAAGACGAAGAAGCTAACTGACATAGTTTTCAAGCAAAAGCCTCCACATGCTATGCGCGTGTGGAGGCTTTTGCTTTGTCCGTGCAGGTGAACTGTAAACTGAAGTAGACGAAGCATGACCTAAGGAAGGCATACACATGCGGCTTGTAGTTGGAGTAAGTGGCGGGATCGCCGCATACAAAATCGCGTTTCTTGTTCGTGCTTTTAAAGAAGCCGGCCATGTAGTAAACGTGGTTCCAACTCAATCAAGCTTAAATTTTGTTGGTGTGGCAACGTGGGAGGCTTTGTCAGGTAATCCCGTACACACAAGTGTTTTTGAAAATGTTGATCGTGTAGAACACGTCAAGCTAGGGCAAGAAGCAGACCTTGTTGTTATTGCCCCAGCGACCGCTGATGTTATTGCTCGTATTGCTGCCGGGCGTGCGGACGACCTGTTAACGGCTACGGTACTCACAGCCACGAGCCCAATAATTGTTGTCCCTGCAATGCACACAGAAATGTGGGAAAACCAGGCAACGCAAGACAACATTGCGACATTAAAGCGACGTGGAATCGTCGTCATGGAACCTGCCGTTGGCCGATTAACCGGAGCAGATTCAGGTAAGGGTCGACTCCCAGACCCAGAAGATATTGTGGACTTTGCTTTTACTGTCATGGCGATGAAACGGGACTTACAGGGACGACACGTCGTTATAAGTGCTGGTGGAACTCGCGAACCGATCGACCCTGTTCGTTTTTTGGGAAACAATAGTTCAGGATTGCAAGGATCAGCATTAGCGCAAGCAGCGTTAGACCGTGGGGCTGAGGTAACTGTTGTAGGGGCCGCGATGACTGCTTCGCTTCCTGAGCGCGCTGCTGTTCGTCGCGTCGAAACAGCTCTTGAAATGCGTGAAGAACTACAAGCATTAGCGCCACACGCAGACGTCATCATTATGGCCGCTGCGGTAGCAGATTTCCGTCCAGCACAGTTCAGCGACTCTAAGATAAAAAAGACTCAAGGCACCGAACCAGAGCCAATACAGTTGGTAAAAAATCCAGATATTTTGGCGGAACTTGTGCAGCAGCGAAATAAAAAAACACACGTTATTGTGGGGTTCGCGGCGGAAACAGGTGACAGTACAGGGGGAGTGCTCAACCACGGTCAGCGAAAAGCGCAACGCAAAAAAGCAGACCTTTTAGTAGTAAACGAAGTTGGTTCGGGAATAGGGTTCGGTACCGCGCATAACTCCGTAGTTGTACTGGATGCGCAAGGACAAAGCATCGGTTCGGCCCACGGCACAAAACTAGAAGTTGCACATTTTATTTTGGACAACGTGAACAACCTGATTCAGGACCGTACGTCCCTGTGACGTGGTCGAAAATCACGTTAGGAAGTTTCTTATGTCGTTGGTCCACCGAGTATTCTTGACCCTATGAATCAATCTCTTCGCCTGTTTACGTCCGAATCTGTTACGGAAGGGCACCCAGACAAAGTCTGTGACCAAATTTCCGACGCAATTTTGGACGCGATCCTCGAAGAAGACAAGAACGCACGCGTTGCAGTAGAAACACTTGTCACTACAGGGCTCGTGCACATCGCAGGTGAAGTTGATACCACAGCCTACGTCGAGATTCCTCGTCTCGTACGTTCAGTTATTAAACGCATCGGATATAACTCTTCGGCCATTGGATTCGATGGTGATTCGTGTGGAATCTCAATTTCTATTGGGCAGCAATCAAGTGATATTGCGCAAGGCGTCGACAAGTCTTTAGAAGCCCGTGATGATCAAAACGCGTTAGATCCTTATGACCTTCAAGGTGCAGGGGATCAAGGCCTCATGTTTGGGTACGCAACTGATGAAACCGAAACCTTCATGCCGTTGCCTATTTTTGCGGCGCACCGGCTTGCCGAGCGGTTAGCTGAAGCACGCAAAGAACAAATTGTTCCAGGTTTACGCCCTGACGGAAAAACCCAAGTAACGATTGCCTACGAACAAGACCGCCCCGTTTCTTTAGAAACAGTTGTGTTATCGACGCAGCATGACCCAGACATTACTCAACACGATTTACGTGATGCGGTAACTAAACATGTCATCCACCCAGTCATCGAACAATTGCACATTGATTCCACTGATTACCGTCTTATTGTTAACCCAACTGGACAGTTCATTACTGGGGGGCCCAAAGGCGACGCTGGGTTGACCGGACGCAAAATCATTGTTGACACATACGGTGGGATGGCACGCCACGGTGGTGGAGCATTCTCAGGTAAAGACCCATCAAAGGTTGACCGTTCCGCAGCGTACGCGACCCGCTGGGTTGCAAAGAACATTGTTGCAGCAGGCCTAGCAAAGCGCTGCGAAGTGCAAGTCGCCTACGCTATTGGTAAAGCACATCCTGTTGGTCTGTACGTTGAAACCTTTGGTACAGAAAAAGTTCCCGTAGATAAAATCCACGCTGCAATCAATAAAGTTTTTGATCTGCGTCCAGCAGCTATTGTTGAAGAACTTGACTTGCTGCGCCCAATTTATTCAAGAACGGCAGCCTACGGTCACTTCGGACGTGAAATTCCCGAATTTACGTGGGAAAAAACTAACAAAGTTGAAGCGCTGCTTGAGGCTCTATAGCCACAAAAAACGTAACAAACTTTTGTGACTGAAACATGACATAGGAGGAAAGGTGAGCGCAAACACTGGTGAGCAGCTCACCTTTCCTGAATTGCCGGAACCCCAACCTAAAAAGACGGCACAAAAACCTGTTGGGGCAATAAAATACGCAGAAAAAGATCCTATCGCTGCGGTGTGCGTTGAAAAACTACCACCGCATCTCGACCAGTTATTTGACTATGCGATACCCGAAAAATTCGATGCTGATATAAGACCCGGTGTACGGGTCAAAGTCCGTTTTGGTGCCCAAGTCTTAGATGGGTTTGTGGTTGAACGAAAATCAACCACAACGCATGAAGGTAAACTTTCGCCAATAAAGTCGGTTGTTTCAAAAACAGAACTAGTGCGTCCCCATGATGTGGCGCTGTATACAACAATCGCAGATTATTATGCTGGATCATTACAAGACATTCTGCGGTTAGCTGTTCCACCTCGTCACGCAAAAACAGAAAAGGCTTTCCTCGAAGCCCATGCTTCTGACACATGCCTGCCACATGAATCTGACGAGCCAGACACAGAAACATCCGACCCGCGCACCGATGAAACAGAACACATTTGGCAACAATACAACGCCGGTATTCCTTTTGTGCAGCGTGTGCTCGCACAGCAACAGCCTCGTGCCGTGTGGGCAGCTTTACCAGGGTTCGGAAAACTAGTTGCACACTCCGCGAGCGCCGAAACTCCTCATTGGGCGCAGGCTCTTGTATCTCTGGCGCGGCAGGTTGCGGTGCGTGGAAAGCAAACTTTAATAGTTGTGCCAACTATTAAAGACGTGCACCGGGTGCGTGACGTTTTGTTGAGTGAAGGCGTGCGGGCGTGTGATTGTTCTGGTGATAAGGGGCTCACTTTTGTTGAGTTGAGTCATGAGTTAACGGCTGCTCAACGGTATATGGGTTATTTGCAGAGCGTGCATGGTTGTGCGGATGTTGTTGTCGGTACTCGTGCGGCTGCTTTTGCGCCTATGCCTCGAGTTGGTCTGGTGGTGTGTTGGGACGACGCTGATAGTGCGCATCAAGAGTTGCATGCTCCTTACCCGCATACGCGTGAGGTGTTGTCGTTACGTAGTGAGTTTGAGTCATGTGCGTTGCTCATCGGTGGGTTTAACCGTACGGTTCATGCGCAATCTTTGCTATCGACGGGGTGGGCGCAGGATGTTTCTGGGTCGAGGGATGTGGTTCGTCAGGCTGCTCCTTTGGTGACTGCTTTTGATGAACTTGAGATTCAGCGTGATTCGGGTGGTAAACATGGGAGACTGCCAAGTCGGGTGTGGCAGGCTATCCGTGATGGGCTGAATCGTGGGCCGGTGTTGATTCAGGTTCCTCGATCGGGGTATGTTCCGGCGGTGGCGTGTGTTCAGTGTAGGGAAGCCGCACGTTGTGGGCAGTGTCATGGGCCGTTAGGTTTGGCCTCTGGCGGTGGTGTTCCGCAATGTACGTGGTGTGGTGCTTTAGCTGGTGACTGGGCGTGTGGGTCGTGTGGTGCTCACCGTGTGCGTGCGATTCGTATTGGTTCTGACCGTACGGCTGAAGAACTTGGTCGTGCTTTTCCTGGGGTGACGATTAAGGTTTCTGGGGCGCAGTCTAAGGGTGGGGTGATTGAAGAGGTTCCTGCTCGTTCTGCTCTTGTTATTGCGACTCCTGGGGCTGAGCCTTTTGTTGCGTCTGGTTATGTGTTGGCTGTTTTGCTTGATGCTCAGTTGTCGTTGAGTGGTAATGGTTTGTATCGGGATCAGGAGACGTTGTCTCGGTGGTTACGTGCGTGTGCTTTGGTGCAGTCGAGGCATCATGGCGGGAAAGCATTTTTGGTTGGCCAAGGTGCTGCTGTTCCTACTGCCGGGCTTGTGCGTTGGGATCCTGTTGGTGTTGCACAGCGCGAATTAGATGAGCGGCGAGAGCTTCGGATGCCACCCTTGTGGAGGGTTGCGGCAGTGTCCGGGGAGCGCCTTGCTGTGGAAGCGTTTTTGCGTGAAGTTCAGTTGCCTTCGTCTGCTGAGGTGCTTGGACCGGTTGATGTTGCCGAAGAGTCAGGCGCTTTTTCTGAACCAGGAGTGTTTGGTGGTGTTGTGCGTGCGATTGTGCGGGTTGAGTTGCGTCAGGGGCGTGAGCTTGCTCGGGCGTTAAAAACGATGAATCGCATTAGTAGCGCTAAACGATCGTTGGGTCTTGTTTCGGTGATTCTTGATCCTAAAGAGCTGCTTTAATTCGTGAGTATGGTTAATAGCACGTTGTTGGCCGTGAAGGATTGTGGTTCCACCTCCTAGAATGGAGGGATGCGTCTTCTTTTTGCTGGTACTCCTGCTGTTGCGGTTCCTGCGCTTCGTGCTTTGGTCGAATCTGAACATGAGGTTGTTGCTGTTCTTACTCGTGCGGATGCTCGCAAGGGGCGGGGGCGTCAACTTTTTCCTAGTGACGTTAAGCAGGCCGCATTAGAATTTGGTATTCCGGTAATAACGGACCGACCCCGTTCTGAAGGGTTTGTTGAGCAACTTGAAGCGTTGGATGTTGAGTGCGCTGCTGTTGTTGCCTATGGGGAGATTCTTCCCGTTGATGTGTTGGATGTTCCAACGCACGGGTGGATTAACCTGCATTTTTCTGTGTTGCCTGCGTGGCGTGGCGCCGCACCGGTGCAGCGCGCAATCATGGCTGGTGATGAGGTAACTGGTGCTTCGACTTTCCGTATTGAGCAGGGCTTAGATACTGGTCCTGTGTATGGAATGATGACTGAAACTATTCGTCGGACAGATACGTCAGGTGACTTGCTGGGGCGTTTATCTGAGTCGGGTGCGCATCTGTTGGTGGGCACTATGGATGCTTTAGCGCAGGGCGCGATTAATCCTGTTCCGCAAGGGGTAGAGGGCATTAGTCTTGCCCCGAAGCTCACGAGCGTTGACGCGTGTGTGCAGTGGCGGCACCCTAAACATATTGTTGACCGGGTGATTCGCGGGTGTACTCCTGAGCCGGGGGCGTGGACGACGTTGCCGGGCGGTACACGGTTAGGGGTTGGCCCGTTGTCTAATGTGGCGCGAGGCGTTGAAGTTCCTGAAGATTTGACGCCCGGAGAATTACGATTCACAAAAAAGAACGTTTTTGTTGGTACAGGTAGTGGCACGGTGACGTTAGGGAACGTGACTCCTGTGGGTAAGAAAACTATGAACGCTGCTGATTGGGTGCGTGGAGCACGACTTGAGCAGGGCATCATTCTTGGCACGGAAAACGAAGGAAAGTAATGAGTCACCACACATCACGTGACGATCAAGGCCGCAACGTTCGCCGTAACGCACAGGGCAGGGAGCGTTCTGCTGCACGGTCGCGTGGAGACTACAGTCGTACGGCGTCTGCGCCCAGGGATCGTCGTCGGGAAACCGATAAACCTCGTCGTATCGCTTTCGATGTGCTAACTCAGGTTAGCGAGTCTGATTCGTATGCGAACTTGGTTTTACCTCCTGCTTTAGCTCATGCGGGTATTACTGGGCGTGATGCAGGGTTCGCTACAGAACTTACGTATGGCACTCTACGTATGCAGGGGAAATATGATGCGATCATCACGCAGTGCACGGACCGTGCGCTTTCTGCGATTGACCCGCAAGTCCTAAACGTTATTCGTCTTGGCGTTCACCAAATTCTTGGTATGCGTGTGCCCGACCATGCGGCAGTGTCTGAAACTGTTGGTTTGGCTCGCTCCACTGTGGGCGCGGGTGCCGCTCAATTCGTGAACGCTATTTTGCGACGAGTGTCAGAGCGGTCCGTTGAAGAATGGGACGAACGGTTGCGTTCGCATAGTTCTAATCTGACAGACGAACTTTCCACCCGGTACAGCCATCCGGTATGGATTACTCGTGCTTTGAGGGAATCGTTGGTTGCGGGTGGACGCCCTACCGAAGAAATTAGCGACCTTCTTGAGTTCAATAACATTGCCCCCTTGGTTACGTTAGTTGCCCGCCCGGGGCTCACCTCGCAAGACGACCTTGTTGAGCATTCAGGTGGGCAGCCTGGTGCCTTGACCTCGACGGCTGTGGTGTTAGAAGGCAAAGATCCTCGCGACATACCTGAGGTTCGTTCTGGTCGTGCAGGCGTACAAGACGAAGGGTCACAGTTAGTGACGTTGGCCTTCGCTGCGGTTCCTGTTGATGGTGACGATAACCGTTGGCTTGATATGTGTGCTGGCCCTGGCGGTAAAGCTGCCTTGCTGGGGGCGTTGGCTGCGCAACGTGATGCACGACTGGTCGCAAATGAGGTGCAGCCGCATCGTGCACGGCTAGTTGAAAAATCTGTTCAAGCTGTGCCCCGCGATGCGATTGAGCGTATTCAGGTGTGGGATGGGCGAGAAATCGGTGAACTTGAGCCTGAAAGCTATGACCGAATAATGGTTGATGCTCCATGTACCGGCTTGGGTGCGTTACGTCGTCGTCCGGAGTCGCGTTGGCGTAGAACTGTTTCGGATTTGTCGCAGCTGACTGTCATACAGAGAGATTTACTCCTTTCCGCGTTAAAAGCTGTACGTGTTGGGGGAGTGGTCGGCTATGTGACGTGTTCTCCGCATCTTGCTGAAACACGATTCCTTGTTGACGAAGTGTTAAAAAGTTTGCCTGCCGAAGCAGTAGAAAAAGTTGATGCGCGTGCATATGTGCGTGAAATTGCGGGCGATGATATCGACCTTGCAGATCGTGAAGACATCCAGTTGTGGCCGCATATTCATGGCACCGATGCGATGCATATGACCGTACTCAAACGCGTAGGTAACTTCTAATACGCATCTTGGCAAAAGCGTGACTGTTGGTCATGCACGTAGTGTTGTAAACGAAATGAGGATTCCATGTCTGCGTTGATTTCTCCGAGTATCTTGTCAGCCGATTTTACGAACCTTGAGCGTGACTTAGGGAAAATCGCGAGCGCCGATTACGCGCATGTGGATGTTATGGACAACCATTTTGTGCCTAACTTGACGATCGGTTTGCCTGTTGTAGAACGCATACAGCAGGTCTCTCCAATTCCACTTGATGTGCATTTGATGATCGACAACCCAGATTTGTGGGCTCCTCAATATGCTGAGGTGGGGGCTGCCTCGGTCACCTTTCACGCTGAAGCAGCAACTGCACCCATCCGGTTGGCACGTGAACTGCGGCGTTTAGGGGCACGCGCAGGAATGGCGTTGCGTCCGGCAACGCCGGTGGAACCTTTCCTTGATGTGCTCTCCGAAATTGACATGCTTTTAATCATGACGGTTGAGCCTGGATTTGGTGGACAGTCGTTCATTGAGGGCATGCTCCCTAAAATTCAGCGGGCACGCAAAGCCGTGGGGCAACAAGATCTCGACTTATGGATTCAAGTTGATGGCGGCATTTCGTCTTCAACGATCAGTCGTGCTGCTGAAGCTGGCGCGAACGTCTTTGTTGCAGGTTCAGCAGTCTACGGCGCAGATGATATTCCAGCCGAAATTGAGGCCCTACGAGACTTAGCGAATGCCCACCAGCACTAGTGTGTAGGGCAGTTCAAGTCCCAGGGGCTGGACGTTGTGCATCTCATCGAATAACGCAGGCGTAAACTTTTATATGTGAAGTCTTTTGAAGAGCTGTTTGAAGAACTCCAAACGAAATCTATAGACCGTCCAGAAGGCTCCGGTACGGTCCAAGAACTCGATGCAGGCGTTCATTTCATTGGTAAAAAAATTGTTGAGGAAGCCGCAGAAGTGTGGATGGCCTCAGAATTCCAAAGCCATGAAGAAGCCGCAGAGGAAATATCTCAACTGCTTTACCATACCCAGGTCATGATGGTCGCTAAAGGAATTTCTTTAGCTGACGTATACAAATACCTCTGACCTACCTTCACCACGAAAGACACAATAATGTTACGAGTAGCCGTACCCAACAAAGGCTCATTATCAGAACCCGCAGTAGAAATGCTGCGAGAAGCTGGATATAAACAGCGCCGCGACACCCGCGAACTGGTTCTTGCCGACCCCGCAAACGATGTTGAATTCTTCTTTTTACGCCCACGTGATGTTGCCGTCTACGTTGGTGCAGGAACCGTAGACGCTGGTATCACAGGACGCGACCTACTACTGGATTCTGGAGCAGACGCAGAAGAATACTTGCCGCTCGAATTTGCGCGTTCAACATTCCGGTTTGCAGCGCCAGAAGGCACGATCTCCACTATTAAACAGATCGAAGGCTTGAGAGTTGCAACCTCTTATAACGTGCTGGTTGCACAACATTTAGCAGATCAAGGCATCACCCCTAAAAGTGTTGTCCACCTTGATGGAGCGGTAGAGAGTTCAGTCAAACTAGGCGTTGCAGACGTTATCGCTGACGTTGTTGAAACAGGAACAACACTAAAAGCTGCAGGTCTTGCAGTTTTCGGTGACCCTATCCTTGTTTCTGAAGCAGTGTTAATCCGCCGCCGCGACGCCCACATTCCAGTTGGGCTCGAAACATTAGCGCGTCGTCTGCAAGGAGTGTTGACCGCTCACAAGTACGTTCTTATGGATTATGACGTACCGGCCTCGCTTGTTTCGCAAGCAGTGGCGGTAACTCCAGGTTTAGAATCACCAACGGTATCCCCACTACACGACACAGAGTGGGTTGCGGTACGCGCAATGGTTCCAAAAGACCAAACCAACAAAGTCATGGATGAACTGTATGAGGCTGGCGCTCGTGCCATTCTTGTCACAGGAATAATGGCGTGCAGGCTATAGCAGGTATGTAATGCTTCCACATGCGACTCGCAGCGAACTTGGTGCATATGAATCGACGTATACACCACGTTTCCTGCGAGTCGTTTGCGTTGTAGCTGCTTTATCGCTGACGGTTGGTTTAGGAATCATCTTGTGGAAAGCCCCAGGTATTTCTGACGGCCATTATGACGCAACAAACACTTTTGCGATGCTCGGCGCGTGGTCGATCTTAATGATTATTCTCTGGAGATTCGGGCGTGCACGGGTCACCATCTACACAAACGGCATTACAGTACATAATTTTTTCCGTAACTACATACTGTTATGGCCGATGATCTTCTCCTGCACGTTAAAAGCCGACGATTCATGGGCGATCGTCGACCTTACCACTGGAAAACGTATAACTGTGTTGGCGCTTGCCCGCTCTGAAGGCCATCGGACACTCGACTACGTGAAACAGCTTCAAGGCAGATTAGACCGGTATGACAGTTCCAACGACTCGTCTTCTTCCCAATAAGAAGGGGTGACACAGGTTTCCCTGTGTCACCCCTTCTTAAGGTGTTGTGCCCGTGGCACTCACATGACTGTTACATCACTTGAAGTTACGGCCACCGTGGCGTGATTTTGAAAAACGATCAGAACGGTCCGAGTTGCGTGAACGCTTATCTGAGCGGTCACGTGAACCACGTCCACGGTCTTCAAATTTGCTCTTTCCGCGCGGTGCAGGACCACCATCGTCGACGCGGATACGTAAAGGTTTGCCGCTGACACGAGCGCGCGAAATGCGGCCGATCATGTCGTCGTCCATGTTGGTGTTGATGTCAACTAAGGAGAAGGAACCAAAGATGTCGATGCGTCCAAGGTCGCGACCCGATAGGCCACCTTCGTTTGTTAACGCCCCAACAATTCCGCGAGGCTCAGCGCCGTCTTTGTGCCCAACAGACAACCGGTAACGAGTACCAGATTCCGCACCACGGTCACGTCCGCGGCGGTCACCACGATCACGCTTGTCGCCACGATCGAACCGGTCACCACGGCCAGAGCGATCCTTGAATCGTCCTTCACCGCGTTCTTCGCGGATCTTCTTGGCTTTACGGTCTTCAGCTACTTGAGCTTCGTACTCCGCCTGTTCAGCATGCGCACGTGGGCCAGAGTCACCAACAGCAATCGCTGCGAGCGCTGCCGCAACGGTTACTGCTTCGGTTTCGTTGCTTTCCAAGTATTGGGCGATAAGGCCTTCATACATGGAGAGGCGTCCTGCTTGAATTCGTGATTCGAGAGAATCAAGCATTTTTTTAGTTTTGTGTTCGGACACGTCTGCTGGCGATGGGATTTCAACTTCATTGAGCTTCGTACGGATTGTACGTTCAATGAATTTGAGTTTGTTACGTTCGCTTGGTGTGACGAAGGATAGAGCGCGTCCGGTACGTCCGGCGCGTCCGGTACGTCCGATGCGGTGAACATATGCTTCTGGCTCGCCAGGAATGTCGAAGTTGACGACAAGGCCAATGCGTTCTACGTCGAGGCCTCGAGCTGCAACGTCGGTTGCGACGAGTACATCGAGTTGTCCAGCGCGCAGGCGTTCAACAATTTTTTCGCGGTCTTTTTGCGCGACGTCACCAGAAATTGTTGCTGCGGAAATACCACGTTCAACGAGCGCGGAGCCGACTTCTTCTGCTGCGCCACGGGTACGGCAGAACACGATCGCTGCGTCTGCGTCTGATGTTGCTAAGACGCGGAAGAGTGATCCAGTTTTGTGGCGGAAGGGGACGATCGCGTAGTCCTGAGTAACTGAAGAAACAGTTGTTGATTGACGTGCTACAGCGATTTCAACTGGGTTGTTGAGGTGCTGTTGGGCCACACGTCGGATTTGCGGTGGCATTGTTGCTGAGAAAAGAGCAACTTGTCGTTCGCGTGGTGCTTCAGAGAAGACACGTTCTACGTCTTCTGCGAATCCCATGCGCAGCATTTCGTCTGCCTCGTCGAGCACGAGGAAACGTACGTTAGAGAGGTCTAGTGTGCCGCGTTCGAGGTGGTCGATGACTCGTCCTGGTGTACCGACAACTACTTGGACACCGTTTTTGAGTGCGCGGATTTGTGGAGGGTATGGCGATCCTCCGTATACGGCAAGAACTTCAAGGCCGTTGATGTGGGTGGCAAAGGACTCTATAGCTTCGGATACTTGAAGCGCGAGTTCACGTGTTGGTGCCAAGACGAGTGCTTGTACTTCTCGAAGGTTAGGGTCGAGTGCTGCAAGCATTGGTAGGCCGAAAGCTGCGGTTTTTCCGGTACCTGTTTGGGCGATACCCGTGATGTCTGCACCGTTGAGCAGTTCGGGAATTGCGCGTTCTTGGATTGTTGATGGTTTTACGAATCCAAGTTCTTTAACGGCATTGAGAAGGTTTTGGGGGAGTCCGAGGTCGTCAAATGTGACGGTTGGTTCGGGGGTGGTTGTTGCCGAGGTTTCTGAAGTTTCGTTTTCGATAGCTTCAGCGATTGTCATGCGGTGTCTCACCATTCATTGTGGGAAGTCGACATGTGGGCACACAACAACCGACTACCTAGAGAGGCAGTCGTTACCCAATAGTCTGACCTGTGGTCTGCGACGTACAGCATTAATGCGGCACCTTGTGCACCGCTATAACGTCGCTTCCCACACACACTAAGACCAGCGCCCACCTTGTTCAGGCAATACGATTCATCTTGGTTGTGAAAGAAAGAATGAGATCGTGGGGCCGTCCGTCAACACACGCACCAAAAGGGAGATACGACGTACTGCGTCAATTACATTCTACGCGAGAGCACGCTACGCCGGTTGTGAAATACCGGTGAGTTCAGACACAACGTTAAGCGGCGTACGATAGAGTTTTGGCACATGTTAGGCATTTAAGTAAGAACCCTTTTGCGAGGTGAGGACGATCGATTTGTCCCGTAGTGCGATCTTTACTGTTCCGAACGCTATTAGTGCGGTGCGGTTGTTGCTCATCCCAGTTTTTGCCGTGCTTATTGCCACACATCATGATGTGTGGGCTTTGGTTGTTGTTGCGTTTTCTTCTATTTCTGACTGGGCTGACGGTTATATAGCACGTCGATTCAATCAAGTAACTGAACTCGGCAAGATACTTGACCCCATTGCAGACCGTTGCTTCATTCTGGTTACACTCATTGCATTTGTCGCACGAGATATCGTCCCATGGTGGCTGCTCGTACTGGTTTTCTTGCGCGACCTTGTGATGTTGGTACTGGTTTCCGCCATAGCGAAGAAGGGGCATAAGCCAATGGCTGTTACGTATGTAGGTAAAGCAGCTACGCTCTTTCTACTTGTTGCTTTCCCGCTCTTTATTTTGGCCGGTATCGGTGAGGTGCCACAGGACGTGGGGCAACTTATCCGTTCAATTGCGTGGGTAAGCGCTGTAGTCGGAGTCGTGCTGTATGTGCTTTCTGCGGCACAGTACTTACGCCAAGGTGTGCCGATGCTGAAATCTGAACCTCAAGCATGAGCGAAGAGCCGAACCCACGTCAGCAGCCTAAGAAACCGCCAGTTGATGCATCGATGACGCTTCTTAACGAAGTGATGCATCGTCCACTAGATCCTGGTTATGCAACTGCCGCGCGCCGTAAAGCGCAGCGAGAAGCGGCAGGCATGCAAAATAAAACTCACCCCATTTCTAAGGGTGTGGTTCTTGTTGTTGCTCTTGCGTTAGGTTTCGTGACTGTCACTTCTATTAGTTCGTTAAGAGCGCGCACGTCGTTAACATCAAACACGCGTGCCGTGCTTATTGACGAAATCGAACAGAGAAACAACGAGATTGAAGAGATATCTCAGTCAATCGATCGGTTGCGTTCCGAAACTGAGGCTCTCCAAGCCCAAATTTTGCAGGCAACGGATACAGAACTAGAGCACAAACTCCAAATAGATCAGATGCGCAACGGAAATCTTGCCGTAACAGGGCCGGGCCTCATTATTGAGATGGAAGACGGCGCGGACGCTGATGTTGAACCGGCAGAGTTAGTGCAAGACCGCGATTTGCGTCCTGTGATTACGAGTTTATGGGGTGCAGGAGCAGAAGCTATCTCAGTTAATGGGAAAAGGCTTACAGCAACGAGCGCAGTCCGTAGTGCGGGCGATGCAATTCTTGTTGACCTTATTGGTTTGTCGAGCCCTTACGTCATTGAAGCTGTAGGGGACCCTGCCATGTTGCAAAAGAATTTTGCTAAACAGCCAGCAGCAACACATTTGGTTGTGTTGGAGCAAAAGTATGGGATTCCTTCTACGATTTCGGAAAGCAAAAATCTTACTCTTGACGCCGGAACAACGCGCGCACTCATTTCTGCGCAGGTGCCAGAAGATTATGACGAAAATAGCAACTAAAGACGTATTGATTTCAGCAATGTTTATTTCTAGGGTGGCAACGTGATTCCTCTTATTGGTTTGGTTCTTGGTGTAGTCGCTGGTCTTATTCTTGAACCAACAGTTCCGGCTTCATTGCAGCCTTATTTACCGATCGCAGTAGTCGCTGCTTTGGATGCACTATTTGGTGGTTTACGCGCGCTGTTAGATGGCATCTTCGATGACAAAGTATTCCTCGTGTCATTCTTGTCTAACGTAATTGTTGCTGGATTCATCGTTTTTCTAGGGGACCAGCTTGGTGTCGGTAGCCAGCTTTCAACCGGCGTGGTTGTTGTGCTTGGTATTCGAATCTTTTCTAATGCTGCTGCCATTCGTCGCCACATCTTTAAGGCATAGGAGTACACGATGCCTTCTGAGAAACCAGAACAGCCTGACACTTCACACAGCGACGAGCCCATTGTGGATTCTCCTCGTGTACCCGAGGAAGAGGAGCCCACAACAGAACCCCCTGTGGAAAACAGTGAAGTCCTTACGCAGGACACTGCAGAAGAAACACATGATGGCATTGCGGATGAGCCCGCACCTGCCTCTGCTCCGCAGGACCCTCAATTAACTGATCTCAGCGACTCTGAACGCCAAAAACAGATTAAAGTTTCTGAATTTTTTAAGGGCGTCCATTACGGAGACTCAGTATCTAGCGCTCAAGAGAGTTCCGCGCAGTCACCGGATTCTGCACCTCTTCTAGATGAGGACGAACCCTCAGAGCAGGCAGCTACGTTAAGCCCAGCAGAAGAATCTGCTGAACTATCTGAACCTGACACAGATGCGCATACGCCATCAGTGCAAGCACATAAGCAAAAACATGTTCTCTTGCACGCGTTAAAACCTCGATTAACGCGAGCGCAGGGGCTTGCAGCTTTACTTCTTGGTTTGCTTGGATTTGCTCTTGTTGTGCAAATTCAACAATCGCATAAGGATGAGTTTTCTGGTTTGCGTCAGTCCGAGCTGGTCAGTCTGCTAGATGATGTGGGACGCAAAACAAATGAGCTTGAAGCTGAAGCGCAGCGTTTACGAGAACTTGAGAATGAACTGAAATCTGGTTCTTCTTCACACAGTGCGGCGTTGGAAGCAGCAGAAAAAAACGCAGAAGTCCAAGGTATCCTTTCTGGGCGTTTACCTGCTGAAGGTCCCGGGATTACAATTTTTGTATCTGAGGGTGAGACTCCTTTAAGAGCTTCTCAACTGTTTAACATTCTTGAAGAGTTGAGAAACGCGGGTGCAGAGGCTGTTGAAGTGAACGGGGTGCGAATGGTTACCTCAAGCTATTTTGTTGACAGTGTCAACGGTTTGTTAGTTGATGGTTCTCCTGTGAGTAGCCCATACACGTGGAAAGCGATTGGCGATCCCAACACCATGCAGCCTGCTTTGGAAATACCTGGTGGTGCCATGGCGGCTGTGCGAACTGCAGGAAGCGAAGCCACAATCATTGTTGAAGAGCTTGTAAAAGTGAAAGCAACCGTTGATGTGACAGAGCCTACATATGCTCGCCCTCTTGAGGATAAGTAGGGCCTACAAACTAGGCGCATGTCCAACGTAGAATAGTCGTATGTTTTATTGCGTGATGGCGTATGACATCGTCGGATGAAACTAAGTATGCTAGTCACAGTATTGTTTTGTGGTACGCGCTAAACAATACCTAGGGGATGAATCCGCAAATGTTGCGGTTTCGATTTGATGACGTGGAGGTCAAGATGAGCGAACACATGCCACTGCATAGGCAACGCTTTAATGAAGCAGAGCATCCATCAGACTCCACCATGACTTTTACTTCGCTTTCGGCTCTTGATGAAGCATTTAATGTTGCTGGTGCTAGTCCTGAAGTGCGTGATGCGGTGAATGCTCTTCCGATGGGTTCAGCATTGCTGGTTGTCCGTACTGCTGCTGGTAACGGGGAACGTTTCTTATTAGATGCGGATCGAGTTTTTGCTGGTCGTAGTGAACGTGCGGACGTATTTTTAAATGATGTCACTGTTTCGAGGAAACACGCAGAGTTTGTGCGAGCAGGCGCCGATTATGAGGTGCGTGATGCTGGTTCTTTGAATGGAACGTACATTAATCGTGATCGGATTGACAGTTATGTGTTGAAGACTGGCGACGAAATCCAAATCGGCAAGTATCGCATGGTTTATTACAACAGCCCTCTTGCTCGTGCACCGCAGGTAACACCTACCCAAACAAACGAATGAGTGTCTGTGTCTAGCGCGCATAATTTTAGGTCGAACCAGCCTCAGGAGTCACTTTCTGAGGCTGTTTCGGTATCTTGGCCTCAGACTGTATCGCATACGCCAACGATGCGTATTTCTGACGTGCTTGCAGCATTACAAACAGATTTTCCTGCGGTAAGCCACTCAAAGCTTCGCTTTTTGGAAGAGCAAGGCCTTGTTTCTCCGTATCGTGCGGCTTCCGGCTACCGTCATTTTAGTGCTGCTGATTTGGAGCGTCTGCGTTTTGTGCTTACTGAGCAGCGCGATCATTACCTTCCTTTAAAAGTGATTAAGGAAAAATTGAAGGAACTTGATAGGGGAGTAGAGGCTTCTCCCCAGGCTGGAGCGCCAAGACTGGCGTCGTCGCAAGGGCTTACTAGGGCACAGGATGCGGTACGTCGATTGGAGGATGTGGCAGCGGCTGCTGGTGTTTCTTCTGAGTTTGTTGAAGATTTGCGTTCAGCTGGCGTTTTGCGAACACGGTCTAAAACGGCTTCTGCCGCAGACTATGAGTCGTGTCTGCGCCGTGATTTGGAAATAGTCGAGCTAGCAAACAAGCTTCATGTTTTTGGTATTGATTGGCGTCATCTTCGCACGATGAAGTTAGCTGCTGACAGGCAAGTGTCTGTTATAGACCAGTCGTTGACTCATTTGTCGAGTAAGAAGACTACGAGCGCGCAGGGGCAAGCTCAAGAAGCCCGTCATGAGCTTGCACAGTTGCTTGCGCAATTGCATGCCGTGTGGCTGAGGGATGCAGTCGAACAAGACACGCTTTGATAGCGCAGCCTCTGTTAAAGATAGTTAAACGTATGGGCGGTGTCGCTCTTCAACACACTCTTGAGGGTTGAGGCGCGGCACCCATGTTTTTTGTGCCAGCACGTAACCCACTCCTGCGCCTAAAACGTTAAGAATGACATCGTCGGTGGCAGAAATTCGGCCAAGACTCAGCACGGCTTGTAGCACTTCAATTGTCAGCGACATGGCACAAGCAGCCACTAGTACGGTGATCAATTTTCCTTGCTTTGCAAGTAGTGGGTAGAGCAGAAAGCCAAACCAACCAAGCAGCAAGAAGTTACCAAAAAATTGTAAAAACGTGGTGGAAGTGATGTTTGTAAACATATTGGTAAGCGTTGCGAGCGGAATAAGATACACGCCACTTTCACCATCTGTGCGAAGTGGCACAAGAGTAATGAGGATGCTGAAACAAAGCCACGCTAACCCAACGCTCCAGATAGTCGAACGTGCGACACGTTGACTAAACTCCTGTTTGGTTTGTGAGCGTGTAGCATGCACCGCTACAACGATCACATACGCGATGACAACTACAATCAGCAGCAGTAAAGCCGCGGGCCCAAACATGCGAATGTACTGAGTCATGACGTGCCCTAAGCACAATCATCAAAAGTGATCATTAATGTTAGTCCTCTTCATCTAGACGAATTTTAAGTTCGTCTGCGGTTGGTCCATCGATTGCTGTAACTGCGCCTTTAGCTTGATCAACATTGAGATACCAGGTTGCTGTTCGTGGTGAAAGCACTTTTGTTGTGCCGTTGGAATGCCAAGTACCGCTGTACTGCACATTCACGGCCACACGCCAAATGTAGGAGCCTTCTACACCTAAAATTTCTTGTACTTGTGGTTTCCCATCGGGCTTTGCGAATACGTCAACGGCTTGTGCCTCTGCGAAGACTTCCGCCCATACAGGCTGGAATGTTTCCGCAAGCTCTTGGGTCATTCCTGCCTCCCGATAACCTTTAATACGGTTTTCTGCGGTGGTTGAGCCTTTCCACGAACTCGCTAATAAAGCGGTGCGCCACGCCATTTGCTCATAGTCGGATTCATATGTTGCTGTTGCTTGAGCGGCCTCGTCTTGAGGTTCTGTCGTAGTTTCCTCAGCAGGTTGTGTGTGAGCGGTGCTAGACGCATCGGTTTTAGAGTTGCTCGGCACACCAGGTGTTGTAGAAACGGAAGGTGTCTGCCCTGTTTGTGGGTCTTTTCCTTGCGCCGACACAATGAAAAATACGGCGAGAATAATGAAGGCGATTACGCTGATTCCGGCGAGGACGTAACCTGTTAGTTTTCGACGATCAAGCACAAACACTCCTTTAATACCAGTTGGGCTTATCGGGGGGGTCTTCCGCAGCACTGCACTTTAACTCTGTAGTGCGCTCACGCCTATAATCGCCACGCGGGGACTTGTGCCCCAATAATTTGGTATAAAAACGTATAAAACGAACCTTCAATGTTAAGTTGAAGGTTTTTTTGCGACACGCCGCATTAATCTTGTAACGGTCGTTGACCGAAGGCAAAAGTGGCCATAGCGTAAAGAAAGAACTTCAATTTTCCACTTGCCATTTAGCCTACGGCTATTTTGCTCCGCTCGGAGGAACCAGTGAACGATCGCAATTCAACGCAGGGACTTTTTGCTATCCCACAGCGATCCCAGGGGACTCTATTTGGTGACGGCATTGAAGACCAAGATTCCCTCACGGGATACCGTGGACCCACAGCATGCCGAGCTGCCGGCATTACTTACCGGCAGTTAGATTACTGGGCTCGAACCGGTTTAGTATCGCCGACGATTCGTCCAGCAACTGGTTCTGGCACACACCGCCTTTATGGCTTTCGAGACATCTTGGTTCTGAAAGTTGTAAAGCGTCTGCTAGATACAGGTGTCTCGCTACAACAAATACGTACGGCAGTTGATGCATTACGCGAGCGCGGTATTTCTGATTTAGCTCAGATTACTTTGATGAGTGATGGCGCATCCGTGTATGAGTGCACGTCAACTGATGAAGTCATTGACTTGGTGCAAGGCGGACAGGGTGTGTTTGGTATTGCGGTAGGTCGGGTGTGGCGTGAGGTTGAAGGAACCCTTGCGACGTTGCCAGCTGAACGCATTGATGACATCGAAGCAGAAGCGGTAGAAGCCCCTCCTGAAGATGAGCTTTCGCGCAGGAGAGCTGCACGAAACGCAGGCTAGATAAACGTAACCATAAAGGTAGTGTCATCACATGTTTTATGTGATGGCACTACCTTTATGGTGTTGTATGTGCAGTTTTAAAACTTGGTTGGTTCCCAGCGTTCAACGTGTGTCTCGTCGTCAGGGGTTTCTGAGTGCGTGACGGATGGTGCCGTTGGAGTTTCTACGTGCTGTTCGTAGCTGCTGGGGGAGAATTCAGCAGGTTCTTTGATGCGTGCAATTGATCTGAGAGCGCGTGACAGCACCGCATCAAAACGATCGGCTAGATCTCGCGCTGCGCGACTAGGCCACTCGTGGATGGGGCTTCCAGCGCCTTGAGCTTGTTGTAGTGCAGAGCGTTCAGGAATATATGTAGTCAAGACCAGTGGGCCAAACATGTTCGATAGTTCTTCTTGACGAAATGCTTGCTCGGAGGACCGTGCGCGGACGCGGTTAACGAGAACACCTAACGGTTGTAGCTCTGGCGCTGATTGTCGTCGAATTTCATCGATGGCTTGGAAGGCGCGGGCTGCGGCGGTGACGGAGAACAGCCCAAGTTCTGTGACCACTAGTGCTCGGTCGCAGGCTGTTAAACCTTGACGGGTTAGTCCGCCAAGGGAGGGTGGGCAGTCAACAAGCACAAGGTCGTATTGTGATTCTTGGCTTTCTAGTGCTTGTTTTAAGCGTGTGAGTCGGTGTGCATACGAGGGTCCGTCGTGACGTACTGACTCACTAGAGCCCATAAGAACGTGTAGTTTTTCTGGGTTCCAGGGGGAGCGCGCTTTGGCTGAATCGATCACAAATTGTGAGGGGTTGTCGAGCACGGCGGCTATATCGTTGCCGGCTTGTCCTGCGACACCGAGTGCAAGTGAAGTATCTGCTTGAGGGTCGAGGTCAACGACAAGGGTGCGCATGCCAGCGTGAATTGCCGCTGATGCGAGCCCGAGTGTAATAGACGTTTTTCCAACGCCACCTTTTAAACTGCATATTCCGAGGACTGCCACATACTAACTCTAACGGTTGTAGTCCCCACATTTGGTCAAGGACATTAGACCATTGCAATACTTACGGGTTTGAGCAGGGCTGATGCTAGAGAAGAGGGGAGAGGGGCGTGAGCAAGAACTCGCCAATTTTGTTGATAAATGAACGGTTTTCCCATTGTTCAAGGTCAAGTTGGCGGCAGTTTGATAGATCTGTTTCGAATACGCGTTCCATGGTTTCTGCGAGTTCCGTGTCATAGATGGACATGTTGATTTCGTAGTTACCTTGCAAACTGAGTCGGTCAATGTTTGCTGTACCTATGGTTGTCCATTTTCCGTCAACGGTTCCTGTTTTTGCGTGGACCATTGTGTTGCGGTATAGCCAGATGGTGATGCCACCTTTGAGCATCTTTGAGTACTGCCCGCGGGATAGCCAGTCCGTCAGGACGTGGTTCGAGGCTTCGGGAACAATGATTCGTACGTCGACGCCCCGTGCTGCAGCAGCAAGTAGTTCGTCGAGGAATACTGCATCTGGGATGAAATAGGCTTGCGTGAGATAAATGTGGTGATTAGCTCGCCTAAAAGCTTCGAGGTAAATATTGCGTACTGGGTAGACTTGGCGAATTGGCGCGTTTGCTGCTGCCTGGATTTTAGGGAGCCAATCTGGTGTGTGTTGTGTTTCGATGACTGGTAGGTTGTCGCGGCGATTGTGGTTCCAGAAGGTCACAAATGCGCTGGTGAGTTCGCTGACGCCTGTACCAGTGATGCGCAGGTGAGTATCACGCCATTGGTTGGCGTAGGTGGTGCCGATGTTGTATCCGCCGACGAATCCAATTTCTTCATCGACTACGAGGATTTTGCGGTGGTCTCGTCCCGTGTATTTCAGGTCGAACAATAGGATTTGTGGGCGGAAGACGGGGTAGGCGAGTACGTGTATGTTTGCCGGAAACGTCAAGAATTTTTTTGGTACGACAAGGTTGGCGAAGGAATCGTAGACCAGGTAGACGTCCACACCGCGGTGTGCTGCATCGATGACGGCGTCTTTGAACTCTCGTCCGTATTCGTCAGATTTCCAAATGTAGCTTTCAAGGTAGATGCTTGTTTGTGCGTTTTTGATCGCGGTAAGCATTTCGTTGAATAGGTCTTCGCCGTAGGTGTATACGGTGGCGTTGGTGTCGCCGATGGTGACATCTTGGGGTGGTAGGTGGGGGAAGTCTTGTGATCGAGCAATGTCGCGCTTTTGCCAGTGGTCAACAGCGATCACTGTGGCAGCAGCGCTGAGCGTTGAGACGGCAGAAATAATGATGGAGCGCTTAAAGATTTTCTTTGCGCCACTGAACGCTTGGTTGACAGCTTGTTTCACATAACTAAGACTAAGTAGTTTTTCTGGTTACACGCTACGGCGTGCCGGTGTGTGAGCAGAGTTCACCTAAAAGTGGGGTGTTTTGGGTAGAAGGGAAAATCGGTTAAAAAGACCATTTGCGAGCACGGGGAGTGTCTTTTTGTCAAGTTTGGGCCTTTTTTCTACTTGTTTTGTCATAACGTACATTATCGGATAATCGTTGTTGTTGTGTAACAGCTGTTCAACCATAAAAAACACATACTGCTTGAGGGCCCTCAGTACTATATGACGAAACTGAAGAAACCATCACGCACACGAAAAGCCTTTTTATCGTTTCTGGATGAAAAATGTAGAACAAAATAAGAAAAGATGGCGTCGTGTGATGCATTCGCGCTGGAATCTGTAGTTTTTACGGCGCATTTGTTGATGAAACTCGGTACGATTGTTTTCGGCGAATTTGAACGGTTCTACCGCACCGCATTACTGATTCTTTACCAAAAGCGTCATATCGGCCGATACAGCATTCCTGAAAACCTGTTAATTCTGGCGTGCAAGCATCGCTTACGTGCGGCTTGGGAACAAATCCGCTCAGACAAACGTTGAGATTGTAGGAATTAAAGGACTTGTTCGTCCCAAGTCCAAGCAAAACGGCTATGTGAACACACGGCCGAGTCACAAGGGAGGCAACAATGGCAGATCGTTCATTGCGTGGTATGAGCATCGGCTCCAAGAGCATGGAGACTGACGAGAACGTTGACTTTGCTCCCCGCTTAGAAACACGTTACGAATGCCCCAACGGGCACACCATCATCTTGCCATTCTCCACCGAAGCAGAAGTTCCTGTTGTGTGGGAATGCCGTTGCGGCGAAGAAGCACTACTGCATGATGCTTCAAAACCTGAAGAAGCCCCTGGTAAGGCTGTGCGTACACACTGGGACATGCTCCTGGAACGTCGCACGGTTAAAGAACTTGAAGAACTTCTTGAGGAACGCCTCGCGTTATTGCGTGCAGGAAAACTACGTCGTAGCGCCTAATCTATAAAGCGCACATATGGGTGTGGCTGGTAACAACTTTTTGTTTGTTACCAGCCACACCCATATGTTTTTAACTATCCCGTTTTCTTCGTAACGAGGCCTTTAAGCTGGTAGAAACGCTTCTCAATCCCCCACAACGTTACTTTAACGAGAGCTTCACGAACGATACTGCCACTCATTTTTGATTCACCAGCGGTTCTTTCCACAAAAACGATAGGAACTTCGCGTATCTCTCCCCCGGCTTTTATCACCGACCGCGCCATATCCACTTGGAAACAATAACCGTGTGATTGAATCGTGGAAAAGTCGATATCACGCAACACCTGCGCGCGATATGCGCGAAAGCCCCCAGTCGCGTCCTGTAAACCCAACCCCAACAGCACCCGCACATACGTGTTCCCTCCACGAGACAACACCTCACGATGTTTCGGCCAGTTCACAACTTTCCCCTGCGGCACCCAACGCGACCCTAGCACCAATGCGGCACGTGGGTGCGCGGCTAGCTCGTCAAGGATTACCTGTAAATCGGTGGCTCTGTGTGAACCGTCCGCATCCATTTCACACACGACCGCATAATCACGAGCAAGACCCCATTCGAACCCGGCAAGATATGCGGCTCCCAAACCGTCCTTGGCTGCACGGTGCATCACGAAGACCCTCTCATCGCGTGAAGCAACCTCATCCGCATACGCACCCGTACCATCAGGACTCGCATCATCAACAACAAGAATGTGCACCTGCGGAATCCGCTCAAGAACGGCATCCAATGTGTCAGGCAACGTCAACATTTCGTTATACGTCGGGATAATAACGAGAACTTTCCCTAACCCGTCATACATGTGCGTCATTTCTTCCCAGGTTTCTTCGACGTTGTTGATGTGCCCATCTGGCGACGAGAGCGGCGCTGCTTGATACCGGCAACACTGCCAGCAACCAGCATCAACACAGTACCAGCAGAAACAATATAAACCGGCCACTTCCCCACCACTACCGCTGGTGTAAGCGACGTCCTCAAATTTAACGACCCCACAAGCTGCTCAGCAGTAAAATGTCCTGAACGTGCAATCTCCACACCGTTAGGGGTATACATCGCGCTCACTCCCACCGTGGAAATATGCAGCACTGAACGGCCAGTTTCAATTGCACGCAGCCGCGACATCGCAAGCTGTTGCGTGGACTCATTAGTGTGACCAAACGACGCATTGTTGGTTTGCACAAACAGCACTTCTGCCCCGCCACGAACTGCGGAACCAATCAGGTCGTCATAACCCACTTCGAAACAAATAATCGGGGCAACGGGAACTGTGCGCTCTAACCGCGCCACAGGAACATCAACAACAGCTATTTCTTGCCCTGCGATCATATCCGTATAAATCAGGTCAACACCCGCATACAGTTTCCTAAAGAAATCACGGTGTGGAATATACTCCCCGAACGGTACAGGTAACTGTTTGGCGTAACGGTCAATAACCCCAACCCCTGGCTGCCACAGCAATGACACGTTGTAGCGGCCACCAGATTCTGGATATTCTTGCGCTCCCAACAACAGCGGCACCCCAACGGCCTGCGCCGCTTCATCGATGAGGGCGCTCGCGGTGGAGTCTACTTGTGGGTCGATGTCTGTACCGTTTTCTGGCCAGACGACGAGGTCAAGTGGTTGTGTGGTGTCGCGTCCGGCAACAGCATGTGTTCCTGCAACATGGTTGTTCAATACTTCTTGACGATTAGCGAACGCTCCTAAGCCAGGGTTTGCTACGTTTCCTTGGATTCCAGCGACGTTGAGAGTCCCTGATTGTGCTTGGGTGTCCAGCGGTACAGTAAAAGGGACGATAATGAGTGCGACGCATGCCGATAGGGCTAAGCCCACCCGCCACATGTTTACTCGCAGAGCAGCAAAGATGGCTGCTGCGATAAGGAATCCGAGCACTGCTATGACTGCTGAGATGAGTGGTATTCCGCCGAGCCATGCGAGTCGTGCCAGCGGGGAATCTGATTGGGAGAAGCCGAGCCTCCCCCATGGGAAACCGCCCCACGGGATAGTCATACGTAACGCTTCAACACTCACCCATGTGAACGCAAACGCTAACGCAGAGAACCCCATGTTGTTACTGATACGTTCCCACCTACGGATGATGGTAAACACCCACATGGCAAAGCCGATAAATAATGCTTGAGAGACGGACAACGCAATCCACGGTAGTGTGCCGCCGGCCGCATATTCAGCCCACGCAATATGCGGCAGAAAAAATGCGATCCCCCAGGTTGTGCCGATGAAGAAGTTCCAGGCTGCTGATTCGCGTGCTATAGAGACGACGAGGCCTGCTATGGAAACAAAAGCTAAAAACCATAGGTTTTTATCGGGGAAAGCCCAATCGCATATGAATCCGCTTATAGCGGCGAGGGCAAAAGAAACGGTTTTGGGTAGTGCAGGGAACATCACGTCTTGAAGACTACGTGAGAAAACTGAAAGGACGGAATAAAAACGCCCACACGCTCCTCGTACCAGTACATATGTGTACTGTTTTCTAACGAGCATGTGGGCGGCTGCATCTTCAGAAGCTGTGCGTGGGTCACACACGATGCTCTATGACAAGATGCACGGATGTTTCTTACCTAACCTAGATCGTCATGAAGAAAAAAGCCACTTCGGAGTGTCGCTACACACGCTGGTCTGGTTCCTTTTTCGTCAAGGATGGGAAGCAACGGTGAGCCTGAGCGGGCATCAGTTGTCCACGATGACCTGCCGTCATTCTCTGCTTGGACTCCTAACGCGTCAGCCCGCCACACAGCAAGATGGGCAGGAGAACCCAACCTGATGTCTCCGACGAGTGGGTTCGCTTCCCCACCCACTCGCCATCCGCCACGGGTGTGCGCCCGAAACGCGGCACGAGCAGAAACCCGCTGCTCTGTGTTGTTATGGAATACGGCGGCACTTACTGCACCCCACGGATCAATAGGTGTGACTGGCGAGTCAGAACCCAAAGCCATTGGGATACCTGCTTTTAAGAAGTCCCGTAACGGAGTTGTTTCGTGTGCCCGTTGAACACCTAACCGCTGCTCATACATGCCTGCTGGGCCGCCCCAATGCGCATCAAATGCTGGTTGCACGGACACCGAAAACCCGAGCTGCACAAGGCGTTGGATGGCGTTGGGGGACGCCAATTCGACGTGCTCGAGACGGTGACCTAACCGCCTGAACGCTGATGCCATTGTTGTATCGCGGGCGATGACGCGTTCTGCAGCATCCAATATTTCGGTGAGGCCACGATCCCCAATAACGTGGAAGCCTGCTTGCACGCCAGCCTGTGAGCAGGCCTGCAAGTGCGTTTCAATCTGGTGTGCTGATAGATGCAGCACACCACTGGTGTTGGGGTCGTCGTTGTAGGGGGCGTGGAGCGCTGCAGAGCGTGAACCAAAGGAACCGTCAACTGATAAGTCGCCGGCAAAACCACGAAGACCTGGAACCTGTGTGAGAGTCTCGCGTGCCTGTTCTTCTGACTCCATCACAGCACCGAAGTATCCGATGACTTCTGGCAGCCCAGACTCCAGCGATTGTGTCATAGCCATAAGTTCTGCCACTCCAGCAAGCGTGTCTATGCCAGGGGCCGCATTCTCGTGAACAGCAACAATGCCTTTGCGGGCGCATGATTCGAGCACGGTGCGATACAAGCGTGTACGTTCCTGATCTGGAATTTCTCGGATTGTGACTCGCACCTGTTCATGCGCTGCCCCCACAACTCGCCCACTGTCACTATCACAACCGTTATGCACCCCTGCAAGCTGCGCAAGGGAGGACGTAATGATTGCAGAGTGCAGGTCTGCGCGCGGCACATACACAGGAACATTCCCGCAGACGCTCTCGAGATCGCGGGCTGTTAAACTTGCCGTTGTCCACGCCGAATCGTCGTATCCGTGCGCACATATGACACCGTCACCGGGCTGCCACGCTCGGGCACGCACACCCAACATGTCGATAACCTGCTCGGCACTGTTCCCACCCGCACAAGGAGACACATCCACTGCGTCTTCCACCAGTGCAGTTTCTAAAAGGTGGACGTGTGAATCAACGAACCCTGGGGTAATTAATGCACCATCAACATCAATGACACGATCAGCGCGTTGCATAAAACTGGTGGCGCTGTCATCGCTGCCAATCCACGCCACAATCCCATCCTCGATAAGAATGGACTCAGCAAATGGGTCGCTCGGCGAATGAACAAAACCATTCTTCAACAACACTGATGACACACCAGACTCCTTAACTCACTGTTAAATACTTGAATATGCGACGACACCACGTTTAATTGCGTCAATTGCTTGACGCGCAGACCTCACCACTTTATGAGAATCAGAGACCTCAGCTATCTGATCAAGAGCATCAAGGATCTGCTTAGACCAGCGCACAAAATCACCAGCTGTTAAATCCGAGTCTTTCAACACCGAATCAAGAGAGCGCCCACGAGTCCACTTGTGCATGGCTTCCACCAAACCAAAATCAAGATCCCCGGTCTCACGAATACGGTAATCGTCCTCAATGTCAGTGAGTGTTGACCACAACCGGATAGTCTCATTTAACGCAGTGTTTAAGGTCCCTGCAGGTCCTCCAGGAATATGCGGGTCAGGGGCATCGTCTCGGCGTGACTGATACACAACCGCTGACACGGCAGCCGCCAACTGTGGGGCATCCAAACCATCCCAAATGCCCGTGTGTAATGCCTGAGAGATTAACAGATCATTTTCCGCATAGATGCGACCTAATGCGCGACCCTGCGAGGTGATAGCAAGGTCTTCGCCTTCCCCTGACACGTAATCTAATTCCCGCAACACTGCACATACCCGATCAAACGTTTTTGAAATAGACCCGGTACGCGAATTAATGCGCACAAGCAGCGCGTCTTGGTCTTTATCAAGCTTCAGCCACCGCTCCCCCCATCGGGCGTGATCTTCACGGTCAGGGCAGCTATGACACGGATGGTCCTTCAACTCACGACGCATAGCGTGCAGACGCTCATCGCTGTGCGCAGAACTTTTCTTCGTGGACCCACCATAAGGTGCGGTAGGTAACTGTGTGAGCCCGTCCCCAGACCGTACCGCGTTACGCAACACGTGAGTAAGTTCGGCCCGCTCCCGCGGCTTACGTGGGTTAAACGAACCTGACACCCGTAAACTACCGACCGTCTCAAGACCGTGCGCAAGGTCAGCGATCGTGACTGTGCGGACTTTACCCTGCTCCGTCAACACGAGCGGACGTGGCCCCTCAGTACCAGTGTCCTTACCTCGATCGATCACAACAGCATAACTATGAGACCGTCCAGAAGGAATATCGATGACGTGACCGCGCCGCAGACGAGACAACCGAGATATCAGTTCTTGACGGTGCGCGCCACAGGAACGACTCGATAATTCTTTTTCGCGCTGACTAATCGCACGACGCACCTTCATATAGTCGATGAAGTTTCCGCGCTCGCAGTGCATGGCGGTTTCGTATCCGGCGAGTGCTTCACGGTTGTGTGCTGCCCGCCTAGCAAGGTCGACGACTCCCCGGTCTGCTTGGAATTGCGCGAATGATGATTCGAGGATTTCTCGTGCTTTGGCTCTTCCGTATTGGTTGATGAGGTTGATGGACATGTTGTATGTCGGAGAGAAACTAGATTTAAGTGGGTAGAGCCGTTTGGATGCGAGGCCGGCTAAGGCCATGGGGTCGAGTCCGGGGTGGTCGACGACGACTGCATGCCCTTCAACGTCGATTCCGCGTCGTCCTGCCCGCCCGGTGAACTGGGTGTATTCCCCTGGGGTGATGTCGACGTGTTGTGTGCCGTCCCATTTGACGAGTTTTTCTAAGACGGCGGTGCGCGCTGGCATGTTGATTCCCAGTGCGAGTGTCTCTGTTGCGAAGACAACTTTAACTAGGCCTTGGGAGAAGAGGTCTTCGACGGTTTCTTTGAAGAGGGGAAGCATGCCTGCATGGTGTGCTGCAACGCCTCGGGTAAGGCCGTCGAGCCAGGACCAGAATCCGAGGACGTTGAGGTCTTCTGGTGGGATTGACGCGCAGCGGGTTTCTGCGATGGTGCGTATGCGTTCAGCTTCGGTTTCGCTTGTGAGGTTGATTCCTGTGGCGAGGCATTGTGCCACGGCAGCGTCGCATCCGGCGCGGGAGAAGATGAAGCAGATTGCAGGGAGCAGGTCTGCGTCTTTGAGTTCGTTGATGACGGCGTATCGTGGCGGTCCCCTGCGGGTGTTGCGTTGTGTGCTGTGCCGCCGGTCGTGTGGTCCCCTCCGAGGGTTGCGCCGGGTAAAGGTGTCGTTTCCGCGGCGCATAATGTTGAGGAGGTCGGGGTTGATCGGTGGGGTTGTCCCCGGGTTGGTGGGGTCGACTGTGTGCGCATACAAGTCGAGGATCCCGCCCGGGTTATCGCCTTTCCCTTGGACGATCACATGCTGCCATAACGGTACGGGGCGGGTTTCTGACACCACAACGGTGGTGTTTCCGCGCACGGTTGACAGCCAGTCGCCGAATTCTTCAGCGTTGGAGACTGTGGCGCTCAGGGAGACAACTTTAATGTTGTGGTTGAGGTGGATGATCACTTCTTCCCACACGGCGCCCCGGAACCTGTCGGCGAGATAGTGCACTTCGTCCATGATGACGTAGCCCAAATCGTCGAGTGTCGTAGAGCCGGCATACAGCATGTTGCGTAGGACTTCGGTGGTCATCACGACGATGGGAGCTTCACCGTTGATGGTGGTGTCTCCGGTGAGTAACCCGACACGGTCGGGCCCATACCGGTGCACGAGGTCTGCATATTTTTGGTTGCTGAGCGCTTTAATGGGTGTCGTGTAGAACGCTTTTTTTCCGGTAGCTAACGCAAGGTGTGTCGCAAATTCCCCGATGATTGTTTTTCCGGCACCCGTGGGGGCCGCTACAAGGACGCCATGCCCTTGCTCTAAGGCCACACATCCATCAATTTGGAAGTCATCAAGTTCAAAATCGAAGGTTTTTTGAAAGTCAGTGAGGTGTGGGGTGCTTACTGTTTGACGTTTTTTGTAGTGCGCATATTTTTCTGCCGGGCTGAGGTCTTCGGTGCTAGCGGGTGTGGTGCGAGCTTGGGCGCGTTTGGTCTCGCGCACGCGAGAGCGTTTAGGCGACATGCTTTAAGAGTATCCTTTGCGTATCCAACACAGGGTCAGTGGCACACTAGGTTAAGACGCGTAACACCTTGCGGTGGGCAACAATTTTTAAGGGAACAGGCCCAATCACTTCACCATCAGCCATCGCTACGGGCGGGAACTGCCCGCTCGAGCTTGGTTCGATAATTATTTCGCGCACCTGCTTTGTGGCGATGGCTGGATCTTCCAAGTGCCTGCCCGCATACAGTTTAGGGAAAACTTTGAAAATGCCTGCTTTTGTTAGGGGCTGCGCAAAAATGAAGTCGAGGAGCCCATCCATCATGTCGGCGTGAGGGGCAACATGTAAACCGCCACCAAAATATGGGGCGTTTGAAATGGCGACGAGGGTCCCTGTCGTTTCGATGCGCCGCGAGTTGACTGTGATGGCATACCCGTACGGTTTAAACCGTGCAATGCATGCGATCACTGCACGCATATATTTCAGGTGACCCTTAGGCCACGCATACGTGTTGGCTTGAGCGTTCACTGCCGCATCCAAACCAAGCGATAACGTTCCGGCATACCAGCGGCGCGCACTTTCAGCATGTGTTTCTGCAGGGGCCAACTCGTGTTTACGAAGACGTGAATGTTGTGACGCGGCAACATATGGTTCTACCTGCGCGGCATCATATTCGCTGACACGCCCATGCGTGAGCGCATCAACAATCAACGCAACCGACCGTTTAACGTTGCGGGTCGGCAACTCTAACGCACGAGCAAAATCGTTCCCTGAACCCGCAGCAATAATCCCCAACGGCGTAGGAGTGCCAATAACTGCGTTGAGACCCAAATTCACCATGCCGTCTCCCCCAACAACGACAAGAGCATCCAACGGGTCAAGACACGCACCACGGGCACGCGCTAACGCGTCACGAGCCGTATGGGCAGACAAGTCTTTAACCGTCACGTTGTAGCGCGCGAACTCATCTACAACTTTCTTACCAGCAGACACACCCTTACCAAGCCCAGCGGTCGGGTTAATCACCAGCCCAATAGTGAAACGGCGCGGCTCATCATATCGTTGTGAAGGTTGGTGCATCGCTACTTAGTGGCCTTTAAGTTCGTCTTCAAGCTGGCTTAACATCCGAGCCTCACGCCGGTCATGAACCGTCGCAACACCCACAGCCGCAAAGAACAACACGACAATAGGCATCGCAACCAGAATCATAGTTAACGCGTCAGGGGTAGGAGTCATAATCGCAGCGAACGTAAACGCAACAACAACAGCCCACCGCCAACTAGCAAGCATAGACTGCGCAGACAAAATACCAACAAAGTTTAACGCCACTAACAGCACCGGCATCGCACACGCTAAACCAAAAGCGATAAGAAGCCGCATAATGAAAGAAAAATACGTGTCAGCGGCCAACAAGTTAGTAGAACCCTCAGGAACAAACGCAGTCAAAATATCTACCGCATGCGGGATCACCCACCACGCAAAATATGCGCCACCCAAAAACAGCGGAACAGACGCACCCACAAACACGTACGTGTACACGCGTTCCTTCTTGTTCAACCCAGGAGTCACAAACGCCCACACCTGGTAAATCCACCACGGACTCGACACAATCAAACCAATAAACAGCGAAATCTTGACACGTAAATCTAACGCCGTTGCCATCCCCGAAAAGTTCACCGTAATGGTGGTGTCGGTTTTCGTGGCCGCCTCAAGCAAAGGCTGCTGCAAAGCCTGAAAAACAGGATCAAACAGGAACCACCCCACCACAGCGGCAAGAACAATACCCAACGCCGCTAAAAACAGTCGCCGCTTCAGGTCACGAAAATGCTCCATCAACGACATGCGACTGCGTTTCGTAGCGCGTTCATCCTTACGCCGCGCTCTATCTGCCTTCCTCAACTGACGTGCAGCAGGCAAACCATCCGGGGTGGAACGAGACACGGTTACGCGTTGTCCTCGCGTTTAGTAGAACGACCATCATCAGGAGAAGAAGCCGTCGTCGGCGCAGACGCGGCAGAACCCTCAGACGGTGCAACCGTAGTGTGTGGCGCTGGCGCGCTCGCGGTGTTGTGTGATGAATCGTCGTTTAAGTCCTTAAGTTCTTTCTTAAAGATCTTCAACGACTGTCCGACGCTACGAGCCAAGTCTGGTAGTTTCTTTGCCCCAAAAAGCAAAAGTAAAACCAAAATCAGCACAAGCAGGTGCGATGGTTTTAATGGCACAGCAGATACTCCTCGAATTGGGTGATGCTTCCTTCATATCCTAGTCGCCGCCCGCACACTACGCCTACACCATCATCATGTGGTTAGCGTTACCTTAACGACTAAGAAGAACCCCTACCGCCACGAAGGATAGTTTTCCAACGTGCAACAGTCACCTCATACCGTTCACCCTTACGGTCAACACGCTTTAACTTGTTAGCTTTCAACGTTTCGCGTAACTCCAACACCTCACCGCGAGAAGCCTCCACGTCCACGCCACGCACCTGACGCACAAGGCCACGAGCAACCAAATCCTGCTCACTCACATCCTGAGATAACGCTTCACCCACACGCTCACCCGAAACACGCACCCGCGCCAACAACTGCTTCACCTGCGTCCACAACAATGCAGCCAACACAGCGAACAAACCAACAGCGCCAATACCTAAAACCGTCCACGTCACAAACCACATCACACGCCATCCCCCGCCTTCCCCCGCACCCAACCATCCAACCGACTGTATGCATCCAACGTTTCACGAGCCACATCATGCATCTCACGCACATACACAGGCGGACACACACTCACAATCAGTGAACTATTCGCCAACAAAAAACTACGAAACCACTGCCGGTCAACAACCTGCATACTCATCTCAATAGTGCCATCCTCGCAATACACGACACTGTCATGCGGAATAGTCTCCACCATCCACTGAGCCTGCGACCTCAACCTAAGCTGCGCAACCTCCTCAACCTGAGGCAACGACACAGACATACGAGCCTCACCATCACGCACACCAAACCGCTCACCCTCAACAAGCACAGCATCAACAATACGATCCGTCCGAAACAACCGATAATCATCAGCCAACCGACAAAACGCACTCACATACACATGCCCCAACTCATGAAACAACCCAAACGGCTCAACAACCCGCTCACTACGCCTATCAGACTGCGACACATACACAATCCGCACCGGAACCTGACCAGCAACACCCTGACGCAAAACCGAAATCACCTGCGCATCCGCACCAGACGCCAACTGCACCCGCAACGCCCGCGCACTACCACCCAAACCCACAGACAACTTCGCAATCAACGCATCAATATCCCCCACCGAACCACCTAAAGAACCATCCCCCTCAACAACCTCCTTCAACGCATTCAACGCAGCAATCAACGCAATCGACTCACGCACCCCAAAATTCAACGGACGAGCCAACCCACGACTCTGCGTCACCCGCACCACACCACGATCCAAAGCGCTCGCATCAAAATCAATAAGATCCTCAGGCATATACCCCGGCGTACCAGTCAGCCACAACAAATTCAGATCCTTATAAACCTGCGCCTCAGACACCTCAAAATGCTCAGCCAACTCACCAACAGACATCTCACCCGCCTGCACAACCAACTGAACCATCGAAATCAACCGAACAACCCGCTCAGGGGTAGCCTCAACACGCCTACCAGCGCCCTTACCAACCATCAGCCCACACCCCCACACGACACACCAAACACCCCACGCACACGCTCACACACCGCATCCCGCAAATCCGCAGGCTCCAACACCAAAACCGACGAACCAAACGACACTAACTCAGGCACAAAGTCATACAACTCAACAAACTCAACCTCAACCGCATCAAAACCCTCAGGAACACCACCAACATCAACACCCCTACCCCGAACACGAAGACCCTCACCACACCCCCGACGCACAGCAAGAACCGCCACCCGAGACACCACACCAGCCCTATCACGCCTCACCACAGCAGCATCAAAACCCTCAGGAACAACAAACTCCCCAGGCACACCAGCAACCTTCACCACACCCACAACACGCGACAACCGAAAAGAACGCTGCGCCCCACGCCCCCGATCAAAACCCCACACATACCAACCACCACGACTCCACGACAACAACCACGGCTCAACAACCCGCACCTCAACCAACCCAGTACGCGCCGCACGATATTCAAAACGCACAGGCACAGCACGCGCAATCGCATCAAGAACAACATCAAAACCCGGCGCAGCATCAGAAAACCGCACATCAAAATCACCAAACGGAAAACCAACCCCCGCCGGCCTACCCAACCCCCGCACCTTCGTCAAAGCACGACCACTATCCCGCTCCAACGCACTATCCCGCCACACCTGCGTAGCAAGAGACAACAAACCCAACTCAGCCGCAGAAAACCTCAACTCAGCACGAGCAAACCCATCCTTATCAATCCGATACCCCACCTCATCAGAATGCGAAGAAGCACCACCAACCGTAAGAATAGGCACACCCAAATTACGCAACGTCTCCTTATCACGCTCAAACATACGCTCAAACGCCCGAGGATCCCCACCAACCGAATACCCAGCAACCCTCACCTGAATATCCCGACGAGTCAACAGACCAGACGTATTCATCAACGCAATAACAAGATTCAAAAGACGCTCAGCAGGAGAAGTCAAAATAGTCATCACCACTAACGCTAGTCCAGTACCGTTAGATGTGTGATTACTTGGCGTGTAGGAAAAGTTGTGTCGTACGGAAAAACCTGGCCCGGAGCCCAAGAACTCCAAGTCCAAGACACCAACGGAGAAACAATAAAAGCACTCGCATACCCACAACTCATAGGCCCCATCAACATAGGCACCACAGTCGCCCTCAACACATCCGCACTAGACCGCGGACTAGGCACCGGAGGCTACGCACTCGTCGCCGCCATCATCCCCACCGAACCACCCACACACAACCCCACAACACAACCCGGCCACCTCGTCAAAGCCCGATACACACCAACCCAAGCCATGGTCCTCGGCGTCGACGAACAAGAATCAAAATTCCACACACTACTCAAAAACGCAGACAACCTCGATCACATGCCCGTGATCACCGCAGACCTCCACTCCGCACTACCAGCAATCATCGCCGGAATACACACCGGCGCACGCACCCACAACCTAAAACCCATCCGCATCGCCTACATCATGACAGACGGCGGAGCACTACCAGCATGGTTCTCCCGCACAGCCGCAACCCTACGCTCAAACCAAACAATCGAATCCATCATCACCGTCGGCCAAGCCTACGGAGGCGACCACGAAGCCGTAACCGTCCACACCGGACTACTCGCAGCACGCCACGTCGTCAAAGCAGACATCACAATAGTCATCCAAGGACCAGGCAACCTCGGCACCGGAACCACATGGGGATTCTCAGGCGTAGCAGTCGGCGAAACCATGAACGCCGCCGCAATACTCAACGGCACCCCAATCGGCTCACTACGCATCTCAGGCGGAGACCTACGAGACCGACACATCGGCATCTCCCACCACTCCCTCACCGCACTCGGCAAAGTAGCCCGCATGCCCGGACACATCGTCACACCACACATCAACCCCAACGACACCTTCTACAACACATTCCCCCACATCGAAGGCACCCCAACACTCAACGAACTCAGCGCTCGCATAGAGTCACAAATCGCTGATTTGCAAGAGTCTGCGCCGTGGCACACGTACGTTCAAGAGCCTCTCACTCAAGAGCTGCATGCCGAACTTGAGGCCTCACCTGTGCGGCTGTCTACGATGGGGCGTGGTTATCATCAAGATCCTTTGGCTTTCCTTACCGCTGCAGCGGCTGGGGCGTACGCAACTAAGTTTCTTTAACCTGTAGTGAAAGCCTGCATGCACACATGAACTGTTTTGTGCATGCAGGTGGCCATCTTGAGTACATGATCTGAAAGCGAATCAGTGAAGAGTTATCCATCCACGATCCTGGGTGAGATCAGCAACGAAATTGTTATTAAGAAGTCGCGGTTTATTGCACACGCTAAGCATGTGACAACTGTGGCTGACGCAGATCAGTTTATTTCTGGCATCAGGTCTGAGTATTGGGATGCTCGCCATAACTGCACTGCGTTAATTGTTGGTTCTCAAGCGGATTCGCAGCGCTCTAGCGACGATGGCGAACCTTCAGGCACGGCGGGGATCCCCATGCTTGAGGTGTTACGGCATAGAGAGCTCACAGATGTTGTGGTTGTTGTGACGAGATATTTTGGGGGCATACTTCTAGGTGCGGGCGGGTTGGTTCGTGCTTATTCGACATCTGTGAGTGAGGTTCTTGATTCCGCGCAGATTGTGCATCGCAAGCTATTGAACACGTATTCGATTCACACATTTCATTCTGATGCCGGACGCATCGAGTTTTTTCTGCGTGATTGGCTTAAAAATCATGGTGGCGTTTTTGGTACGCCACATTACACGCACCGCGTCGAGTTCTTTGTCAGTGTGGAGCCCTCTGCTGAAGCACAATTGGCGGCAGAGCTAGCAGCTTTTACTTCTGGTGCTGGCGTTTTAGATTTTGTATCGAGTGCGGTTGTTGATGTGCTTTAGGGTTTAGCCTATTCGTTCCCAGCGCCCATGTACTCGTTGCAGGGTTGTTGCAGTTTTTATTTCTATGATGCTTTGAATTTTGCGCTGCCCTGCTGTTGCTGCGTGTAGTGCTTCTGTGCGGTCTGTTGCGGTGAAACGTAAAACTAATTCTGGCCTGTTTTTGTTTATACGCAGGTCGAATGCTTCGACGTTGGCATGCTCGCTCAGAGCTTGCGCTGCTTTGGGGAGGACGTCTTGGGCTGGAATTCCTGGACGGATGTTGCCTACGGCAAGGATGAGTCTGTAAGACGGCATGGGTTTACGTTACTAGTTCATTGACGAAGTCTTTTATCGGTAGTGCGCGTCACACCTCGCACGGGAATGTAGTTGAGTTTTCAACTGTTACACCGGATAGTAGATGCAAACGCATTAAAACATGGAGCACATCATGCAATTCGGAATTTTCACTGTAGGCGACGTCACCACAGACCCAACTAACGGAAGTACTCCTAGCGAACACAAGCGAATAAAAGCCACAGTTGCCATAGCCAAAAAAGCGGAAGAAGTCGGTCTCGATGTTTTTGCATCAGGCGAACACCACAACCCACCATTTGCCGCACCCGCTAACCCGACTGTGCTGTTAGCCCACATCGCTGCGCACACACACAAAATTATTCTTTCAACAGCGACCACACTTATCACCACAAATGATCCCGTGCGCCTTGCTGAGGATTACGCATACGTGCAGCATTTAGCTAATGGACGCATAGATCTCATGCTCGGTCGAGGAAACACCGGGCCCGTATATCCATGGTTCGGACGAGACATCCGTCAAGGTATTGAATTAGCGGTC
Organism: Timonella sp. A28; assembly: GCF_051200815.1. Lineage (GTDB taxonomy): Bacteria > Actinomycetota > Actinomycetes > Actinomycetales > Cellulomonadaceae > Timonella. The sequence goes on from NZ_CP195159.1 coordinate 640,095, forward strand.
GAAAACTATTCGCTGCTACGTAAGCTGTGGGACGAAGATGTCGTGAACTGGCAAGGTAAGTTCCGCACACCACTACAAGGTTTCACATCTACCCCGCGACCACTTGATGGCGTTTCACCTTTCGTATGGCATGGCTCAATACGGACACCAGAGATCGCCGAACAGGCTGCATATTATGGTGACGGATTCTTCCACAACAACATTTTTTGGCCTATCAGCCACACAAAACAGATGGTTGCGCTCTACAGAAAACGCTTTGAGCACTATGGTCATGGCACAGCCGACCAAGCCATAGTAGGTCTCGGCGGTCAAGTGTTCATGCGCAAAAACTCGCAAGACGCCGTCCGAGAGTTCCGCCCCTACTTTGACAATGCTCCCGTATATGGACATGGGCCATCTTTGGAAGACTTCACTGCTCAAACTCCACTCACCGTTGGTAGTCCACAGGAAGTAATCGACCGCTACGCAACAATGCGAGAACACGTTGGTGACTACCAACGCCAGCTCTTCCTCATGGATCATGCAGGGCTCCCCTTAAAAACAGTTTTAGAGCAGTTAGACATACTTGGGGAAGAAGTTGTCCCAGTGTTACGTAAAGAATTCGATTCGAAACGCCCAAGTCACGTGCCTGATGCTCCCACCCACGCTTCTCGCGTCCGCGCAGCAGGTGGAGCCAAAGATTCAACCGTTTATGCAGAGGGCGACGACGTTACCGGTGCAAGCCCAACGGTGAAGTCATGACCAGTGCAGAGTCTGTTGCCCACGCAGCCGCCCAGGCATGGGAAGCACTGTTTCGTGCGCAGGTGGAAATAATGCGCCGGTTTGAGCGGGACAACATTTTTGATGAAATAAGTTTTCGCGAATATGACGTTTTATTTACGCTGCGCACGGCTGGGCATCCAGGGCTGCGCCTGAAAGAACTCAACGAATACGTTCTCTTACACCAATCAGCATTAAGCAGACTCGTTGAGAGGCTGGAACTTCGTGGTTTGGTTTCGCGAATCCCTGACCCGCATGACGGTCGCGGAACAATCATCACGTTGACGGAAGCAGGCCGCGCGATGCAACGAAAATATGGGCAGCAGCATGTTGACCAAATTGCGCACTATGTTGGCACAGCACTAAACCGCGAAGAGCTGGAAGCCCTGGAACGCATCACTGAAAAATTACGGCATTCGCAAGTGAACGTGACTGATTTTCGTCATCACTTAACAGGAAAGACTGAACGAGGTAACTGATATGTCCACAATCGTTGCTCTCTCTGCTGGACTTAGCAAACCATCTTCTACACGAATCTTGGTAGACGCTATGGCCACAGCAACAAAACAAGAACTCGCATTCACCAGCCACGTGGATGCAACTGTGACCGTTATTGAACTACGCGATTACGCTCATGACATCGTAGATAACTTACTTACCGGCTTTGCCTCTCCTCGTCTTGAACAATT